>JBAZYB010000077.1:0-16535 GCA_041659545.1 Hyphomicrobium sp. | reverse complement strand
CACCGGTCTCATCTACGAGGGCGCCGGTCTCATAGGGCGGATTAAACGTGAACTCTCGGGCGCGGTGCAGCGGACCGGTGCGCGCTCGCTCGGCGAAGTTGTCGGGAGCGGCGCGGCGCGATGGGCTGAAAAGCCGCTCGAGGGTTAGTTCGAGCCGGCGCGCGGTGGCGGGGGGACGTCAGGCCCACGCGACGCCTTGAGCAGGCGTGAAATGAACCAGATCGGCACCACGACCATGGCTCCGAGAATGAGGTAGCCAAGTACCGATTCAATGGCGCCGAACCCGAGGTCGTAAATACGACGCAACAGGACGTTGATCTGGTAGAAGAAATTCTCGGGCGTAATGCCAAGCGCCGAGAGTACAACGCCGACCACGATCGACAGGATGATGAGGCGAACGATAACGCCAAGGACACTCCCGCCAAGAAAGGTGTTGCGGTCCATCGGGTCGCTCTCCTCTTACCTGCCATGGCCTGGCAGCACCGGAGTTCCGGGCTGCTTGGCGTTCACCGGCATTAGCATAGTTGCCCGGCGCTTTCGATAACGGAGCCGTTACGTAGCAGAATTGACGAGCGTGCGACGAGTTTCTGCCACCAAACCCCCGCGGCGCGGGAAAACCCAGCCGGCGGCAGAGCCGGTTTTGCCTGATACATTTGCCGACTGGTTCGCAGAGCGTGGCTGGAGACCGCGACCGCATCAGCTGGCTCTCCTCGATGCCGCACGTCAGCGGCGTTCGACACTGCTGATCGCCCCAACCGGCGCCGGCAAGACGCTGGCCGGCTTCCTCCCCAGCCTCGTCAGCCTTGCGAAGCGGCCCCGCTCCAACCGCGGCCGAGTCCTACACACTCTATATATTTCGCCGCTCAAGGCCCTCGCGGCCGACGTGGCGCGCAACCTGACGTCGCCGATTGGCGAAATGCGGCTTCCCATCCGCACCGAAACCCGTACCGGCGATACATCGGTCGCCACGCGCGCGCGCCAGCGGCGCGCGCCACCCGATATCTTGATGACAACTCCCGAGCAGGTGGCGTTGCTGCTCAGCCATGCCGACAGCGCCGAGCTGTTCGCCGATCTCGATACGATTATTCTCGACGAACTGCATGCGTTGGCGGCGACGAAGCGGGGCGACTTGCTGGCGCTCGACATCGCACGCTTGCGCCAATACGCGCCCGGCGTGCGCACGGTGGGGTTGTCGGCGACCGTGGCGAAGCCGTCGGAGTTGCGCGCCTATCTTGTGCCGCAGACCGCGCCGCAATCGCACATCGAGATGTCCGACTTGGTGCTGATCTCGGGCGGAGCACAACCGCAAATCGACATTCTCGAACTTGACGAGACGATGCCGACTGCGGGACACACGACGCGCTATGCAATCGGCGAAATCTACGCTGCGATTGCGGCGCACAGGCTGTGCCTGTTGTTCGTCAACACACGCATGCAGGCCGAACTGCTGTTTCAGGACCTGTGGCGCATCAACGACCTTGGGTTGCCGATCGGCCTCCACCACGGCTCGCTCGATGCCGTCCAGCGCCGCAAGGTGGAGGCAGCCATGGCCTCGGGCGTTCTGCGGGCGGTGGTGGCCACCTCGACGCTGGATCTAGGAATCGACTGGGGGGATGTCGATCTCGTCATTCACGTCGGCGCACCGAAGGGCGCCAGCCGCTTCATCCAGCGCATCGGTCGGTCCAACCACCGGTTCGACGAGCCGTCGCAGGCCCTGCTCGTGCCGTCCAACCGGTTCGAGGTGCTGGAATGCCGGGCCGCGGTCGACGCGGCCGAAGCTGGAGCGCAGGATGTCACGTTCTCGCGGCGAGGCGCACTCGATGTTCTCGCCCAGCACATTCTATGTACCGCTTGCTCCGGCGACTTCGACCCCGCGTCGCTGTATACGGAAGTGGTCTCCGCCTCGCCGTATGCCGGCCTGACCCGCGAGACCTTCGACCGCGTTCTGGGGTACGTCCGCGACGGCGGCTACGCGCTGAAGAGTTATGAGCGCTACGCCAGGCTCAAGCCGGCGGCGGATGGCCGGCTGCGCATCGCGCATCCGAGTTTCGTTCAGGCCTATCGCATGAACGCCGGCACAATCGTGGCGGCGCCAATGATCAAAGTTCGCCTCGTGGGGAGGCGGTCAGCGGCCAGGCGGCGCGCGCTCATCGGGGGCCGCGTGATGGGCGAGGTCGACGAATATTTTATCGAGCAGCTGCGACCGGGCGATGCATTCGTGCTCGCCGGAGAGGTGCTGCGCTTTGAGGGGATGAGCGACAACGAGGCTTTCGTCAGCCGGGCCTCGGCGCGAGACCCCGTCATCCCCAGTTACAACAGCGGCAAGTTCCCGCTGTCGACGCATCTTGCCGAGCGGGTCCGCAGCATGCTCGCTGACGCGCACCAATGGAGCCGGCTGCCCCCTTCGGTTGCTCGCTGGCTGGAGATGCAGGAAGAGCGCTCGGCCATCCCAGGTCGGGATGAGGTGCTGATTGAGACGTTTGCGCGGCGCGGATGTCATTACCTTGTCGCCTATCCGTTCGAGGGGCGACTTGCGCATCAGACACTCGGCATGCTGCTGACACGGCGCCTCGACCGCGCCGGTGCGGGCCCGCTCGGCTTCGTCGCCAACGACTACGGCATGGCTCTCTGGGGGCTGGGTGATATTTCTTCGCTCATTGCGTCGGGCAAGCTGGATCTCGATGAACTCTTTGCCCAGGACATGCTGGGCGACGACCTCGATGCGTGGCTAGCTGAATCGAACCTCATGAAGCGCACCTTCCGTCAGGTGGCGCTCATTGCCGGCTTGGTCGAGCGTCGTCATCCCGGGCGCGAGAAGAGCGGACGCCAGATCGCAGTGTCGACCAACCTCATCTATGATGTCTTGCGGCGACACGATCCGCACCACATCCTACTGGAAGCTGCGTGGGCCGATGCGGCCACAGGGCTACTCGACATTGCCCGCCTGGGTGATTTTCTGCGCCGAATCGAAGGTAGAATCAGGCATCAAACTTTGCCCAGGCTTTCGCCGCTGTCGGTGCCGATCCTGCTTGAGATCGGCAAGGAGGCGGTTGCCGGCTTTGCGCGCGAGGATCTGTTGCGCGAAGCTGCGGCGATGTCGTTGCTGCGCGAGTCGTCAGGGGTGATTGAGGAGACGCAATGCTCGAGCTGAAACCAGAGCGCCTCGCCTTCGACGATTTTCTCGTCCAGGAAATCTCAGTGTGCGGCAAGCTGTTCCGCGCCGACAGATCGGGCGCGCTATACTGGCCAAGCGAAGATGCGCTCATCGTTGCGGACCTGCATCTGGAAAAAGGCTCGGCCCTCGCCCGCCGCGGACAGCTCCTGCCGCCGTATGACACACGCGAAACGTTGAACAAGCTCGCCGCCGCCATCGACAGGTTCGGCGCAGGCACGGTGATTGCCCTGGGCGATAGTCTGCATGACGTCGACGCCTCGGCACGCATTGGCTTGGAAGAACTCGAAATCCTGCAGATCATGCAGGAGGATCGCGAGTGGATCTGGGTGACAGGCAACCACGACCCTGCGGTCAGCGAGCGGCTGGGTGGCACGGTCGTCACCGACATCGAAGTGGAAGGCATGGTGCTGCGACACGAGCCGCGCGCCGGTGGCGTCACACACGAGATCGCCGGACATTTGCATCCGGCCGCGAAGCTATCGATGTACGGCTACACGCTGCGGCGTCCGTGCTTCGTGGGCAACGGGCGGCGGCTCGTCATGCCGGCCTTCGGCACCTACGCGGGCGGGCTCAACATCCTGGAAGATGCCTTCGAGCCATTGTTCGGCAATGACGGCATGCAAGTGTGGATGCTCGGCCAGGAAGGGCTTTACCCCGTAGCAACGCGCCTCCTCAAGGAAGACTGATCGAACGCGGCTTAGCCCGGCTGGCGGCGGAAATATGCAGAGGCAACCAGCCCGAATGCCGTTGCCAGCAGTATGGCGAACAGCCCGTAGCTTCCCGGATATAGGAATGCGAAATTGTGCACGACGCGCTCTATGCCGGCACGGTGCAGCGTGACGCGGGCGATATGAGCACTCACCACCTCGCCGTCGCGGAATAAGTAGGTGCGCGCCACGAGCGGGCCAACAGGAACGTTGGCGGGCAGCGGGATCGTAGAGCGAAACAGGCTGCGGCCGACGAACGCGACGCCGTCTTTCGGCTTGATCACGTAGAGGTTCTGCTTTTTCTTCAGACGGATGACGGCGTCACGAAAGCCGGCAATCTCATAGTCCTTGAGGGTGCCCGCGTACTGGGCGCTCGGAGTCATCTTGATGTGCCGGAAGCCAATGGCATGGCGCTCAAGAACCACTGGACCGGCGATCTCCTCGACGGGTCTTGTCGAGGCAATCGCGTAGTAGCTGGGCACGGAGCTGAAGGTGATCGAGGAGGTGTTGATCCAGACTCCGCCAACGTCGCTCTTGCGGCGCACGACGACGGGGAAGGGCGTTCCCTCCAGGACCACGACGACATCGTAGTAGCCGGTGCTTCCCGGCGGGGCTTGACTGTTGTCGATGGCGCCGAAAACAACGATCTGATGGCCGGTGAATCCCGTCGTCACCTCAAGGCTTCGCGCCGAAATGTCGGCCTCGACTGTCTCTGCCGGCTTGTTCGGCCCCGGCACAACGGTCGTACGCGGGGGCCCCATACGCGGCGCGCGCGCGTCCTGCGCCAGGGCCTGCGGCGCAACCAGAAACACGGTAAGCAGAGCCACGAGGAGACGGCGCATCAGCTACCCCCTCCGATGGTCGGGCCGATGGAGTAGAGGTCAGCCGGCTTGATCATCAGATCCCAGCCGATGCGCAGGCAGACGAGCAGAACCAGCGCGGCAAGCATGAAGCGAAGTTGCTCGCCCTTTAGTCGTGCGCCGGCGGCTGCACCGAGCTGTGCTCCAATCACGCCACCGACGATGAGCAGCAAGGCGAGCACGACGTCGACGGCCTTATTCTGCAGCGCCTGCAAGTAAGTCGTCACGGCCATGACGAACACGATCTGAAACAGCGAGGTACCGATAACGACGCTGGTGGGGACGCGCAGCAGGTAGATCATGGCCGGTACCATGACGAATCCGCCGCCGACGCCCATGATGGCAGCCATGAAGCCGACGAAGGCGCCGATCAGGGCCGGTGGGACGGCGCTGATATAAAGCTTCGAACGGTGGAAGCGCATCTTGAAGGGCAGCCCGTGCACCCAGCTGTGCTGGCCCGTCTTGCGGGGGGATGCCTGGCCGGATTTGTTCTTGCGGATGCTCCCAACGCTTTCGATCATCATCAGTGCGCCGACCGCTCCGAGGAAGGTGACGTAGCAGAGCGATACGAAAAGCTCGAACTGGCCCATCTCGCGCAGAATCTTCATGAGCTGGACGCCGATAACGGATCCGATGACACCGCCGGCCACCAGCACGGCGCCCATCTTCACGTCGACGTTACGCCGCCGGTACTGGGCGACAGCACCGGAGACCGAGGAGGCGAGGATCTGCATCGAACCTGTGCCGACGGCGACCGCCGTCGGAACGCCCATAAAGATGAGCAGGGGGGTGAGCAGGAAGCCCCCACCAACGCCAAACATTCCCGAAAGGAAGCCGACAGCCCAGCCCATGCCGAGGAGCAGTGCAGCGTTGACGGACATCTCGGCAATCGGCAGGTAGATGTTCATCAGTTGTACTGCGGAAATTCCCTGCGGGCGTGCCCATAGCTCGCTGCTAGGCGCGAGCCGCTGTCGCCTGATGCTCCGGCGGCACACGTCGTGTCAAGGCAGGAGCCGACACTGCAATAACATACGCAGGGGAAGTAAAGATCCGCATCCGTAAAATGCAAATGCGCCGCTCGACGGCGGCGCATTCACCTAAGATGTGCTTTGGGGGTCAGCCGCGCCGATTGCTATCGCGCCACGCTTGGCCGGCATAGCGGCCGTCGTTGGCCATACCGGCGATGGGCCTGGCGCTCCACGTCTCGGCATCCATCTCAGCGGCAGCGAGCTCGTCAGCGTTCAGTTTCGCCTTCAGCGCGTTGCGGCGGCCGGCCGCATCCTTGTCACCGGACTTGGCGGCCAGAATAAGCCACTTGTAGGCCTGCTGCAGGTCTTTGCCGACACCCATGCCGTTCTCGTAGAGTACGGCGAGATTGTACTGGCTGTCGGCAAGGCCGTACGCCGCCGCGTCCTCGAACCAACGAGCGGCTGTCTTGTAGTCGCCCTTCGGGGAAATAGAAGCGGCCAGCACGGCAAGATTGTGCATGGCCTTGACGTTGCCCTGCTTGGCGGCGCGCTCGTACCAAACCAGAGCACGGCGCGGGTCGGCCTTCACACCCAGGCCGCGCTCATAGAGCGTTCCGAGGCGAAACTGCGCCATTGCGAAGCCATTGGCGGCGGCACGCTGATACCATTGCGCCGCCTCGGCGAGATCCTGATCGGTACCCTTCCCCTCGGCGAGTCGGGAAGCGACCTCGAATTGCGCCGATACATCACCCTGAGCGGCAGCAATGCGTAGCGAATAGGGCCCAACCGTTGCCGGCGGCAGCTTGGCAACGGCACTCGTCGTGCCATCGCCTTGCGCCGAGCCGCGCACAAGCTGCTCTTCCATGAGCGACACGGGGGTTGCCTTTGCGGCGGCGATTCCGAGCTGGCCGGAAATGTGCGCCATCCGGGCCTGCTCGTTCATCCGAGCCAGCTGCTCTCCGGTCGTGCTGCCGCCCTGCATGGTAATGCCATCGGGCAACGAGGCGGTGTCAATGGAGGCCCCAGAAACATTGGCGTCTTCATATTCGCCGCTACCGCGCTGCTCGAATGCCGGCACGTCCTGCTTGGTCTGCTTAGAAGGCGGCTGAGACATCCTCGGCACCTCGTTGGGCACCGCGGGGACGACAGGGGCAGCGTCCATGGCGTCGTGCGGAAGTGCGCCGTCGGGCCTCACTGCCGGCCGGACGGTAGCTGCGGCGGGGGCAGCGATGGAGTCTACGCTTGCCGTCGTCGTGCGCGGCATAAAGAAGATCGCTGCAGGAATGGCGGCGAGCAGCACCAGGAGGCTCATCGCCACCCGCTGCGAGCGAAAGGAGAAAATCGAGCGGCGGCTGCGCGCTTTCGCCGGCATCTCACGGCCGCCGACCGAAAGCTCGCCGGCGCGCAGATCGCTGTTGACGCTGGCGTCGGGCTTGCTCGCCGCTTTCAGCTTCGCGCGATGGGCGTCGGCGATGAAGTCGTGGCGTAGGTCCTCGATCGGCCGGGCGGCGGGCTGGGGCTCGGCAAAGCTAGACGCTTCCGTGTCCCGCGAGTTGGAGAAAGCCTCGTCGAGATCGAAGCTCGCGGTGGCGTAGGCAGGAATGCGGGGCGGGGCGTGCTCGTCGGCGGTGTCCTGCCGGTAAGCGTTCATGTCGCTGTCGACGTCCGCGTTCGATTCCACGGGGAGGAAGTCCGATGCGTCGACTTCGACGCGACGCATCTCGGCGAAGATGGTCGCGGTCGCCGGCACGAGGTCATCGTAGTCAGGAAGCGTGGCAGCGGGAGCTGCGGGGGCCGCTGATGCATTGGCCAGCGAGGCTGCCAGGCTGGTGCGCGGCGTCGAAGCGGGCGCCTGCGGCTGAGCGAACTCGATTGCGTCGATGCGGTCGAGAACGCGAATGATCGCCTGCTGCATGGTCTCAAGCATGCTGGCGTTGTTTTCGTCGTTGTGGCGGCGCTCGTTGATCAGATTTTCGAGCATTCCGCGCACTTCGCCGATGTCGCGCGAGGGGTCTTCGCGGTTTTGGGTGCCGGTGAAGCTGGCGACGGCACGCTGTGCTGCTGCGTGGGCGACGTCCTCATAGTCGTCACCGCGCGAAGAGCTGCGGCTGACGAGGCCGGAAAGGCGCTCGTCGGAAAGCTGCACTGCGATCATGCGCAACTGGGCGTCGATGGCGTCCAGGCGGCCCACGTCGGCATTAAGGTGGACCCCCTCGTTGAAGAGGCGGGTCAAGCGCTCATCGGAAAGATGGGACGTGAGCGTGCCGAGATGCGCGTCGATCATGTCCAGGCGCTGCATCTGGCTGCGGAAGTGGATCAGCTGACTGGCGATCTCTTCGATCTGCGATTCCGCAACGCGTACCTCTTCGAGGTCAGCTCGGGTCGCCATCTGGCCGAGCATGGTATTGATCTGAGCTTCGAGCTGGTCGAAGCGATTGCCCAGCGAGGTGAGGGCTGCCTCAGGATGGATCTGCGACAGCGACTGTTCGATGCGCGCGGCGATCTCGGCAAAGCGCTGGTCGAGGGCGCTCTTGTCCATCGAGCAGCCCTGTGGGGCGCGCATGCTGGCGGCGTCCATGGCCATGGAACCGCACGCATACACCGGGTTCTGCACGGCGCGATATGCGACCGCGCCGACACCGTTGCGCGGGTTGGCCGCCTTCGTGGAATCGGCGCGCGCCGCCATGTAGACCTCGCCGGACTCGTAGAGCTCCATGAGGGCACTGGCAGCAGCATCGTCCCACGGCGCATCCAGGTTGGCACCGCTGCGGCGTCCGCCTGCGGGACCGCCTAGGGAAATGATCTCATCGGGCTGCGCACGGCCGACGCGGACATCGTCCTGGGTGACGTAGCGCACTTCCTTGATGCGCCGCTCCTGCACGTGCTGAACTCCGGCATACGGAACGAGCGCGCCGCGGCTCAGGTCCGACAGGCGCTCGCCGAGGCGATGCATCTGTTGTTGTATGCGCTCCACATCGGGGCCGAACTCGTACGGCACCTGGGACCTGATCGACTTCGCCTCGTCGCTCAGCGACGTCAGGCGATCGCGCATCTGGTCCAGCATCGACGTCGTCGAGGGCTCATTGGCGCCCATGGATGCACCTTCGCGGCGCGAACCATAGTGCTCGTTGTGGAGTTCGTTCGACATCTCATTCCCTTAGCGCTGATCGGGAGCCCGGAGGGGCTGATTGGCTGTGCTGGCTGCTGTTGCCGAATCGGGATGCGCAAAACGAGATTCCGCTCGTCCCCAGGCTTTGCGAGTCGCGGTAAACGTCAGGTTAAGCAGCGGGTAAAAATCGCACTGAGGGGCGCAATTAGCGGCAAGATGAGCCAGTTTCTCCGGGTGGGAGGTAGCGAGCGATGGCGATGGAACAGACTGGTGGGAGGATTTCACAGGCGTTCGAGACGCTGACGGTCGACACCGACGGGCCTGATTTGTCGGATCAAACGGAAGCAATCCGGGGCTGGCTGGCGCATATCGGGGCGGCCGACGGCCTGCTGACGCTATTCATCCGCCACACCTCGGCATCCCTGCTGGTGCAGGAGAATGCCGATCCCGACGTGCACACGGATCTGCTCGACACGCTGGACCGGCTCGCGCCCCGCGAGATCCCCTACGTGCACAACGTCGAGGGCCCCGACGATATGCCGGCGCACATCAAGTCGGCGCTGACGCAGACCTCGTTATCGATTCCCGTCAAAGCGGGCCGGATGCTCCTGGGCACCTGGCAGGGCATCTACGTGGTAGAGCATCGCGACCGACCACACCGCAGGGAGGTCGCCCTCCACTTCCTCGGCACTTTTTCGGGCTAGGCGCCGGGTGACGTGCGCCGATGGCGCCGGGTTGCTGCTACCAGCTCGTGTGCAATGCCAGGCTCGCTCATGGCGTGGCCGGCGTCGGCGACGATGCGAAGCTCTGCCGTCGGCCACGCCTGCTTCAGGTCCCAGGCGTTCTTCATGGGAGTCACCACGTCATAGCGACCGTGAATGATGGTGCCGGGGATGTCGCGCAGACGGCCGGCATCGGCGAGCAGCTGGTCGTCGCGAGCGAAGAACCCACCGTTGATGAAGTAGTGACACTCGATGCGCGCGAAGGCCAGGGCGTAGGCATCGGCGCCGAATTGACGGATGCGCTCTGGATCTTGCAGAACCGATAGGGTCGAGCCTTCCCAGATGCTCCAGGCTTTGGCGGCGGCGACGCGCAGGCGAGGGTCCGGGTCCGTCAGGCGCCGATGATAGGCTGCGATCATGTCGCCACGTTCTTCCGGGGGGATGGCCGACTGGTAGGCGGCAAAGGCATCTGGATAGATCCAGCTGCATCCCTCCTGGTAAAACCAGAGGAGCTCGGCGCGCCGGACGAGGAAGATGCCACGCAGGACGAGGCTTTCGACCCGGTCAGGGTGCGTCTCGGCGTAGGCGAGAGCCAGCGTCGAGCCCCATGAGCCGCCGAACAGCTGCCAGCGGTCGATACCGAGGGTCTCGCGCAGGCGTTCCATGTCGGCGACGAGGTGCCAGGTTGTATTGGCGTCAAGCGAAGCGTTGGGACTCGAGCGTCCGCAGCCGCGCTGATCGAAAAGGATGATGCGGTAGTGGGCAGGATCGTGGAAGCGGCGCATCGTCGGGTTCGACCCGCCACCCGGACCACCATGGACGAGAAGTGCCGGCTGCCCGTCGGGATTGCCGCATTCTTCGAAATAGATCGTATGGCCGTCGCCGACATCGAGCATGCCGGTGCGGTATGGCTCTACGGCCGGATAGAGGGTGAGCCGCTCGTGGACGGTCATTGCCGGGTTCCCGATTTACAAATTGGCTAGCCGCGCTCGCGGTTCTTGAGGCGCAAGAGGCGCATCTCGCGATCATAAATCACCTCGCCACCCGGTATGCGGATCTCGCGCACCAGTTCAAGGATGCTGCGGCTCGGCCCTGGCGTCGCAAGGGTGGCGAGCACGGCGCCCAAAGCGCCGGCGGGAAGTCCGAGGACGCCGGCCAAGGCTCCGTCGATGCCCAGGATGTTCGCCTCGCCGGCAAGAATCGTCAGCACTGCGACGGCGAACCCGCAGCTCATGCCGGCGATCGCGCCGAAATCATTCATGCGCTTCCACCAGATCGAGAGGACCAGAACGGGGAAGAAGGTCGAACCGGCGAGGGCCAGCGACCAAAGCATCAGGCGGAGCGGATCAGTGGGGGCGATGAGGGCGACAATCGCACCAACGACTGCGGTGCCCGCCATGGCAAGGCGGCCCGTGTGAAGTCGCCCGTCGCGCGGCAAGGGCTCCCACGAGAAACCGTTGACGACGTCCTCGGCGACAACGTTTCCGACAGCGCTTGCCGTAGCGCTGATGCCGACGAGCGCCGCCGCGACGATGCCAGTCGCGGCGAAATAGAGGAAGACGTTCGGCAAGCCGGCGGCGACCGGCAGACTCAGAATGACGCTGTCGCGGGCGAAGGCGAAGCTCATGTAACTCAGCGGTTCGGGCCCCACGACGACGAAGCCATACTCGACGAGCCGCTGCAGCCAATTCGGCAGCGCGGCCGGGGCACCGTTCTTGACGACGTCCATGAGGAAGTCGCGCATGTAGACGGCAATGGCTGCACAGGTGAGCATGATGAGGCCGAAGTAGACAGTGGCCCATCCGAGAGATTTGCGCGTTTCATAGACGCCGGGTGTCATGGTCACGCGCGGTATGAGCCAAGGCGAGGCAGCGATACCAGCCATGACAGTCAGCATGGCAACCACAAAAGCTGCCGGCCCAATGGCGCCAAAGGGGGCCGTGAAGCGCTTGGCGATGTGCGCGGGGCCATCGACCGGCAGGGCGAAGCCGAGGGCAGGCGCGTCGATGATAGGTACGCCTTGAGCCGCTTCGCTATGCATCAGCGCGCGCAGCAACGGTCCGTTGGTCAACTGCGGTAGCGGGAAGTTGGTGACCATCACGGCGACAATGGTGACCGGCACGAGAAGCGCGAGCACCGCGGCGATGGCCTCGGCGCTTCCGGCCCAGGTCAACGAGCGCATACCGCCGAGCAATGCCGTTGCGACAAAAGCGGCAACGAGGATGGCGATCATCAGGGCTTGCGTCTGTCCGACGAGCCAAGCCGCGGCGAAGGCGCCCATGCGCAGTTCGGCGGCCAACATGAGGAGCGCGGAGGCGGCGAGCACGGCAGCCGCCAACAGTCGGACAGTCTTGCTCTCGAATCGACGCCCCAGATAGCTGGGCACGGTGAAGGTGCCGAACTTGCGGAAAAAGGGGGCCAACATCACCGTCATGATGATGTAGCCGCCCAGGCCGCCGATCATCAGGCATAGCGCATCGAACCCGATGAGGAAGAAGACGCCGGTGATGGCGACCATACCGGTGGCGCCCATCGTGGCGACGGCGATGCCGAGGCCGGTATAGCCGGCTGGGACGCGTCGGCCGGCGGCAAAGAACTCGATTGGCTCGCGTGTGGGGGCGGAGAGGCCGATGGCTGCGTAGAGCAGCAGCGGGCCGAGCAGCATCGCCCAGCGGAGCATCGCGTCAGATGTGCCGAGCTGCTCCAAGATCAACAGCAGCATCACCAGGCCTGTCAGCAGGCTGGCGAAAATACCGAAATAGGTCCCGAGGCGCGGATTTACGAAGCGGGTGCGCGAAGTGACAGACATCGCCTATCGATCCACGCGCGCTCACAAATCTTCGTGGGCGCCATGCCAATGATCTATGGCGTCCTGGCGATTGACGAAACTGGCCACAGTGAAGACTGCCACCAGAACGATGCCATGGGCGCTGAGGAAGTAGCCGAGCGGGAAGCCTAAGAACCGCTCGCCATTGAGGCTGTCGGCGTACAGCGGCAGCACAAGGATGAGGACCAAAAAGGGCACCACACTGGCGAGCAGCTGCCACTTGGTATGGCGCCAGTACGGCTTACGCTCCTTGCGCTCCATCATGTCGACCAGCTCCCTCGCCTCAACTCTACCGCCATATCGGCAGATCCAAGCACGTACACGCCAATACTGCGACGCATATATGGCGGGATGCCTCGGGGCCAGCCCGCAAGAGCATTTTGCGCCAGCTTTTCTTCGCCTAAGCTCGGGGGCATGGGGCCAGGGGGCCCGCTTGACGAACCGAGGGAGCCGCCATGAAGGAAATGTGGGAAGAATTCAAGAATTTTGCGATGAAGGGCAATGTCATCGACCTTGCCATCGGCGTCATCATCGGTGCAGCCTTTACGCCTATCGTCGCCACACTCGTCGCCAATATCATCATGCCGATCATCGGCTACGTCACGGCGGGCGTTGACTTCTCCGCCCTAGCGATCACGCCGATCGAGAGCGTCGAGATCAAGTACGGCTTGTTCCTTAACGCCATCATCCAGTTCCTGATCACGGCCGTGGCGCTGTTCTTCCTCATCAAGGGCATCAATGCGGTGCGTAAGCCGGCTGCGGCGACGCCGGCCGGACCGACCCCATCGGAAATCTACCTGAAGGAAATCCGCGACGCCCTGGTCAAAGACAAGGGCTGAGCGGTCGCCCGACGAGGGGTGGGCTTTGCACGCGCGGGACCTCGCCGGGGCGAGCGGGCGAGGCTCAGCCGCTTGCCTGGGGAGCGGGCATTTGACCGTTTGGCGGTGGCGCTGAAGGCGTGGTATGAGCGCAAGGCGCGGCGGGCGTAGTTCAGTGGTAGAACGTCAGCTTCCCAAGCTGAATATACGGGTTCGATTCCCGTCGCCCGCTCCACTCCTCAATCAGTTAGAGACGTGCCGCGGCCTCGCTGGCAATGCGGCAGTGCCTGGGCTGCACCTGTGCCGAATAAAAAACGCAGCCGCGGCGCGAGACCGCCGCTGCGTTTCGTTCACGTGCAGAACGGGCGGGTACGTTCCGCCGGCGAGATTCCCGGTCGCTTACTTCGCTTCGGCCACCTTCGCGGCAATCGCGTCGACGGGCTTTTCAAAGCCGATGAAGATCACGCAGGATTCCGGACCCTCGCAGCGCGCCGAGTGCGGCAAGCCGGCAGGAATGAGCGTATAGGCTCCCTGGTCTAGTGACGCCTTGCGACCATCTGCAAACGTGACGCTGAACTTTCCCTTTACAAGCACGACGTGCTCGGGCGAGTGATGCCAATGACTGTTGAGATCGGTGTTCGGCGTAGCACGCAGATAGACGTCGGATGGCCCGTTGGCCGGATCCCCGCTCAGGACCGTGACCTCACAGCCCGCGGGGAAGATGTCCGGGCAGGGCGCCCATTTAAGGTTGGCGTCGTCGGGCGAAGTCGTGATCAGCTCGCCAACTACCGTCGGTGGAGTTGCGTGATCGTCGGCGCTGGCGGGCACAACACCGAGCGCAATTGCGCCCAACATCAGCAGTGATCCCAGACCCAAGTACATGGGACGCGCGATGGGTAGCGCGCGGGCCGCCGCGGGCGGGCTAGTTATTGTCCGACTCATCGTGAGAATTCCTCTCCTAATTATCTTTGACGCCCTGACTTGTCTGCTTCCGGCAAGGCCGCCATTTTCTATTAATTATCCTCCCATCCAAGCCGCCGACATCCGTATCGATCATCGCCCCACACGTAATAGTACGCCGACGCCAATCCGGCCGCGTTTATTGCAACGCATCCCTCGCATTTTTCTCGATCGGTATTTTCACTCATAGAAAAACAAAATGATTGCGCACTTTGCATCCGCCTGTTTTGTTTCCGACGCACGCACTCGTGGCCGGGCTCTCTGCGGATTCCGGACGCCGCCCACGGCGCCAAACGACGCCGCCCACGGCGCCAAACAAAGTCAATCACGCTGCATTGGGGAACATGCATGCCGCTGTCCCGCACCAACGCGGAGCCTGCTGTTGAGGGACTCGCGGTCCGCTTCGCCATGGTCAATGGCAAACGGCAGGTGACGTGCTGGACACGCGCCGCAACGCTCGAAAAGCTGGAGAATAATCCGCACCTTGCGACGGAGCAGTACCTCGAAGCATTTCATCGCCATCGCGACACGCTTGAGGCCGCTGCCAGCGCCATCTTCGATCGCGGGCTGCTGGATGGCCCGAACGTCGTCATCCGCAAGGAGAATGTGTAACCCGCAGTGGGCATGGTCGCAGGAGGTTGCAGGCGTTGCGGTGGCAGCGCATCGGCGTCGCAACTGCGCTGCCTGATTTTGGCTGCGCACACCCCCAATTGCCGCACCCCGATTATCGCTTTACACCCTACCTACTAGTTGGTACTCTTGCTTAGAAGCAGGAACTCTTGGGAAGAAACAAATGTTCGATTGGGCTAAATACCGCGATGAACTTGGCCAGCGCATTGGCGATCTGGCCAGCATGTCTCCCGATACCGTCGGCGCATATAAGATGGCCAGCGGAGCAGGAGCGAAAACAGCGGAGCTCGACGAGAAAACGCGCCAGCTAATATCACTTGCTGTTGCCGTGACCACCCGCTGCGACGGTTGCATCGCTTTTCACGCCCAGGCGGCCGTCAAAGCCGGTGCCACACCTGAACAAATTTCTGAAGCGCTTGGCGTTGCCGTGGCCATGAATGCCGGCGCCGCCCTCGTCTATTCCGCCCGCGCCCTCGATGCCGTGAAGGCGTGCAGCTAAAAAATCGACCGCGAGGGGAACCCCGCGGTCGAAGCAGACAAGGGAAATTCAGCAGACTCAGGCGTCGGGCTCAGAGCGCCTCAATCGTACGACCACTTCGATGCGCGCAATCTCCATTCCAGCGGGTACCGGAGGCAGTTGCGAGATCGATAGATAGCCGTTGGGTACATCCACGATGGCGTTGTCCTCCTCGTAGAAGAGGTGATGATGATCGGACACGTTTGTATCGAACCATGTCTTCTGTCCGTCCATAGCCAAGCGGCGCAAGAGCCCCGACTGAGTGAACTGCTGCAGGGTGTTGTAGACAGTTGCCAATGATACGGGGATCCGCTCACGCAACGCGTCTTCGTGCAGCATGTCGGCGGTGAAGTGACGATCACCCGCGCCGTATAAAAGCTTGGCGAGTTGCAGCCGCTGGCGCGTTGGGCGAAGCCCGGCATCGCGCAGCTTCGAGCCGAGTTCACGCGTCTGGCAAGAGCGTGTGCACAGCTGGCACTTCAGACTGGATACGATCTCCATAGGATCGCGCCCGGCTTCGCACGATGCGGGCTGAGTGGAGTTGGTCATCGCTTCGTGATCCCCATACACTCCGTTGCCGGATAGCCCAAACTTCAGCTGCGAGACCTGGTTGTCATGGTGGCTCATGCTCGGCCTCCCGGCATCGACGAGGCATCAAGAAATTTATCGAAGTAGATCTGCGATTCCGGCAGACCCAGCGCTTTGAGGCGATCGACGGCAGCGTCTATCATCGCAGGTGGGCCGCATAGATAGGCCTGTCCGCTTTTGGCATCGAGGATGTCTGTCGAGATGACTTCCGGGCAATGCCCGGTGGCGCCTTGCCAACCATCGCTGCCATTCTCCTGCGAGAGAACGGGCAAGAACCGGAACCGCCCATTCAGTCGGCGAGCAAAGTCTTCGATCTCGTCGAGGCAGTAGAGGTCCTGTCTGGTCCGCGCGCCAAAGACCAGCGTCACACTGTCCTGACGCTTCTCTTCGATGAACTGCTGCATCAGGGCCCTGATTGGGGCTAGCCCACTTCCGCCCGCCATCAGCAGAAGCGAACCGGCGGGTTCGCGCAGGTAGAACGAGCCGTGGGGACCGTCCACCATCACCCGGCTGCCGACGCGGTCACCGGAGTGCAACCATTCGGTAAGCTGTCCATTCGGCACGCGACGAATGAAGAAGCTGACGCTGTTCTGCTTTTCAAATACCGGCGACTTCGCAAACGAATACGAACGCGCCTGCTCTATGACATTTGGG
>JBAZYB010000076.1:0-16540 GCA_041659545.1 Hyphomicrobium sp. | reverse complement strand
TTACATCCCGCAGAACTCTTACATAGTGAGCATTGCGGTCCGATTGCAGCGCTGATCGACGATTGAATAGAACTTTATACGTGCCGCACCGTTTCTGCCCAGCACAAGGAGCGGATCGGGCGTGAGAGGATCGGGCCTGAGCGGTCCCTCGCTTCGACTTGCCGCGACTGCTAAGAGCATCCCTCCACCTCTGCCAGGGGTTCCATACCTTGATCCAACGTCTCATCGACCGCTGGCTCGGCCGCCACGCCGAGCCTTCCCAAGCCGCCCTGCAGGCGATTGCAGGCTTGAAGCCGGTAACCGTCGTCACTGGCGGCTCACGCGGGATCGGATTGGCGCTGGCAAGACGCTTCGCCAAGGCAGGCAGCGACGTCACCCTGATCGCCCGCCAAGCCAATGAGCTGGCCGCAGCAGCCGGCGCCATCAGTCGCGACTACCACGTACAGGCGCTGATCATTCCCATGGATATTACCGACGCCGACGCATCCCAGCGCATCGACGCGCACCTCGCGGCCAATGGCTTTTATCTCCACACTCTTATCAATTGCGCCGGCGTGGGACTGGCAGGACCGTTCGTCGACCATTCTCAATCCGCCATTGAGGCGCTCCTGAGGCTCAACGTCGAAGCATTAACCCGCCTCACCCGACACGCGCTGCCGCCGATGCTGGCGCGCGGTCACGGCGGTATCATCAGCGTGGCCTCCCTGGGCGGACTTATTCCAGGTCCGAACCAAGCCACATATTACGCGAGCAAGGCCTACGTCGTATCTCTCACCCGCGCCATCGCCACCGAGAACGCGGGCCGCGGCGTGCGATTGATGGCGCTGGCGCCCGGCCCCGTCGACACGGGCTTTCATCAGGCAATGGGTGCGGAGCTTTCCTTTTATCGCCAGCTCATGCTCGCCTTGAGCGCCCGGCACGTCGCCTTTGAGGCCTATCTCGCCTACGTGCTCGGCTTCCGACTCTATGTGCCGGGCATCATCGGAAAATTGCTGCAGGTTGTAGTCTGGATCATCCCGCACGCGCTGCTCCTGCCAATCATGGGCTGGCTACTCCGCCGCCGCGAAGAGCGCCCTTGGACTGACACGGACGGTAAGAATGCTTGAACACTTGGCCATCGGTGCATTTGCTTTGTCGAAACATATTTTCGCTTTAGTGTCGGAGGGCGCCGAGAGTCATGTCTTGCGTATCACGGCGCAGTCGGCGCGGTGGCGCGCCGGCGAGTAGCGTTAAACTCGCTCTGTGCATGCCGCCGCGTCGACTTTGCCACTTAGCTCTTGGGATATGTTCTCAACCCATCATTCGGTTGTCTGCCGCGCGGGCAAACGTCTTCACCATCCACAGCTGGACAGTTGCTCATCGGCAGCCTAAACGCCGATACTCGTGCATGTGAGCAGCAGAATGCCCGGTCACACCCCACCCCAATCGTCCCGCTCAAGTCTCGATCTGGCACCCATCGGCAATGGGCGCATCGCTGCACTCATTGATACGGGGGGACGTATCGTCTGGTGGTGCTTTCCGCGGCTCGATTCCGACCCGGTTTTCTCCCGCCTGCTTGCGGGCGATGAGGAGAAGGGTTTCTGCGACGTCGTCCTGCACGGCCAAGTCTCGGCGCAGGCGCAGTACATCCGCAACACCGCCATCGTCGAGACGGTGCTGGAAGATGGAAACGGCAACGCGGTGCGTATCACCGACTTTGCCCCGCGCTTCATGCGCTTCGAACGCGCCTTTCATCCAGCTCAGCTCATCCGCCGCATCGAGCCGATACGCGGGCTGCCACGCATCACGATCCGGCTGCGCCCCACCTCCAACTATGGTCAGCCGGCCGAATGCCTCGCCATCGGCTCCAACCACATGCGCTTTGGCGGCGACAGCAATGTGCTGCGCTTAACCACCGATGCGCCGCTGTCCTACATCGCCCACGAAACGCCGTTTGCGCTCACCCATCCACTGACAATGGTTCTTGGCCCCGATGAGCCGCTTGAAGCCTCGGTCGATGGCGTTGGCCGTGAGTTCCTCGAGCGAACGCGCAACTACTGGCTCGGTTGGGTCCGCGGTCTTGGCATTCCGCTCGACTGGCAATCGGCAATCATCCGTGCGGCCATCACGCTGAAGCTGTGCTACTTCGAGGAAACCGGCGCCATCATTGCCGCCCACACCACCTCGATACCCGAAGCACCCGCAACACAGCGCAACTGGGATTACCGCTTCTGCTGGCTGCGCGACGCTTACTTCGTCATCAGTGCGCTCAATCGGCTCGGCGCCACCAAGACGATGGAAGGCTACCTGAATTTCATCACCACCATCGCCATCGAGAACGACCGGCCTCTGCAGCCGGTTTACAGCATCATCCACAATCAGCCGCTCGCCGAGCGCATAGCGCCCGACCTCAATGGTTTTCGTGGCATGGGGCCAGTCCGAGTCGGCAACCAGGCATCCGAGCAAACACAGCACGACGCCTACGGAAGCGTCATCCTCGGCGCCTCGCACATGTTCATCGACGAGCGCCTTCCCGGCATGGGCGATGCATCGCTCTTCCGTCGGCTCGAGCCTCTCGGTCACCAGGCGTGCCGTCTCTATCTGGAGCCGGACGCCGGCCCGTGGGAATACCGCGGTCGCAGTCGCATCCACACCCACTCGGCAACCCTGTGCTGGGTTGCATGTGATCGCCTTGCGCGGCTCGCGGGACTCCTGTCACTTGACGAGCGAGCCGGATATTGGCGCGAGCAGGCCGACAAGATGCGTGGCGAAATTCTCGCTCGTGCATGGAGCACCAAGTGGGACGCCCTCGCCGGCGCATTTGACCACGATGATCTCGACGCCAGTGTCCTGCTCACTGCCGAGCTCGGTCTCCTGCGCGCCAGCGACGAGCGGTATCGGCGTACGGTGGAAGTCATCGGTCGCGAACTCAACCGCAATGGCTTCATCATGCGCTACGTCGCCGAGGACGACTTTGGTGCGCCGGAGACGGCGTTCCTCGTCTGCCAATTTTGGTATGCCGATGCTCTTGCCTCGATCGGCGAAATTCACAAGGCGCGCGACATCTTCACCGACGTACTCTCGCGCACCAACTCGTTCGGCATCCTCAGCGAAGACATCCACCCCGCCTCGGGCGAGTTGTGGGGCAACATCCCGCAGACCTATTGCATGGCCGGCATCATTAACACCGCGACAAAGCTCTCGCGCAGCTGGGAAGACGCCTGGGCCTCCCGATAGCCATCAGCGAAGTGCTCAGCGGAACTAAAATCGATCCGAAAGACTTGAAGGGGTAACAAATCTTTATCTTCTGGCCCTACGGGAAGAAGAATGAGCCGCCTCGTTCTGGTGTCCAACCGCGTCGCTGATCTCTCCAAGGCTTCTCAAGCCGGAGGCGTTGCCGTCGCAATCGCCGATACCCTGCGCACACGCAGGGGACTTTGGCTCGGCTGGAGCGGCAAGATCGGTGATCGCGGCGAAGAGCAGCGCACCAAACCCGACATCACTAAACTCGGCAACGCGACAATCGCCACGCTTCCGCTCAGCTCTCGAGAGCACGAGAGCTACTACGTGGGCTACTCTAACAACGTGCTCTGGCCGGTGTTTCACTCACGCCTGGATATCGCCCAGTTCGATGCCGGCTACTATCAGCGCTATCTCGATGTGAACAAGCGCTTCGCCTTGGCGCTGCGGCCGATGCTGAAGCCGGATGACACCATCTGGGTGCACGACTATCACATGATCCCGCTCGGCATGGAGCTGCGCAAGCTGGGTGTCACCAACCCGATCGGCTTCTTCCTTCACATACCGGTGCCGCCGGCCCAGATCCTTCTCGCCATTCCCGAGCATCGTGAGCTCGCACGCGGTCTCGCCGCCTACGATCTCATCGGGCTGCAGACCAAGGTCGACGTCGGCAATCTCATCGACTACCTGCAAGACGGCGTTTTCGGTCGCATTCTTCAAGACGGACGCATCCGGGCCTTCGACCGCGAGCTGTCGATTGCCGCCTTTCCCGTCGGCATCGACGTAGACGCGTTCATTGGCTCGCGGCCCAAACGCGCCGCCGAGCGGACATCGCCGATTACACGCGTGCTCGGCGTTGACCGACTTGATTACACCAAGGGTCTGCCGCAGAAGTTTCGCGCCTTCGAACGTTTCCTCGAAAAATATCCCGACTACCGTGGCAAGGTGATCCTGTCCCAGATCGCGCCGCCGACGCGCGAGACGATGACCGCATACGCCGATATTCGCCAGGAGCTCGAGACGATGTCAGGTCGTATCAACGGCCGCTTCGGCGAGCTCGACTGGATGCCGATCCAGTACATCTATCGCTCCACACCGCGAAAAATGCTGGTCGACGTTTACCGCAATTCACGCGTCGGATTCGTCACCCCGCTGCGCGACGGGATGAACCTCGTTGCCAAGGAGTACGTCGCGGCGCAGAATCCCGACGATCCGGGCGTGTTGATATTGTCCCGTTTCGCCGGCGCTGCTGAGCAGATGCGCGAAGCGCTCATCGTCAACCCCTTCGACGTCGAAGAGATGGCCGAAGCCGTCAAGGTCGCACTCGACATGGGTTTGACCGAACGGCGCGAACGCCACGCAGCACTCCTCGCCAGCATTCGTTGTGATGACACCTTCCATTGGTGCCGGTCGTTCATCGATGCTCTGGAGAGCATCAGCCGGCGCGCGCCCCTCGCCGTTCCAACCTCCCCATCGGAGGCAGCACGCAGAGCGCTGCAGGAGATCGAGAGGGCGCGGGTATCTCCACGCCTGCGGGCGAATTGAACTGAGGGCCCCTGAACGGAGCGCCACGTGGCAGGAAGATTGAAAGCCGTTTGCATCGGCGGCGCCATGGTCGATTCCATCGCGACCATCGAGAGCGACCGCATCGAACGCATGTCGATGCTCAACGCCGAGACATCATATCTGCTGCTTGAAGAGGGCGGGAAGACCGAGGCCGTCGACATCTCCACCCATTGCGGCGGCGGTGCAATCAATGCTGCCGTGGCGCTCGCCCGACTCGGGTTTGACGTATCCCCGATCTTGAAGTTGGGCCGCGACACGCGCGCCGAATTCATCATCTCCAGGCTGGGCAGCGAGGGAATATCGACACGCTGGGTCGCCAGAGACGCCGAAGCGCCCACCGGCTCTTCGGTGATCATTTCATCGCACGAGCGAAATGCTGCCGTTTTCACCTTCCGCGGCGCCAACGAGTTGCTCACTGAGGACGACATCCCCGCCGAGGCGAGCGCCGTCGATCTCGTATACATCTCCGGACTATCCGGTAATTCCGCCGATCGCTTCCCGCAGATCGTTGGCAAGGCCAGCGCCGCTGGGGCGCTCGTCGCAGTCAGTGCCAGCGCCCGGCAGCTATCAGCGCACGCGAATGCGATGCTCGATAGCCTCGCCAAGATCGGTATTTTCGCCCTCAACAGACGCGAGGCGGAAGCGCTGTTGCCGACTCTCATCACCAAGCTCGGCGGCAGCAAACCACGTCCCGAAATCAAGGCGGGCGAGCACCTGCCTGCTCTGCTCACGCGCGGGCTTTCAGCATCCGGCCAGGAGATCAGCCTGCCGGATTTCTTTGCCGCGCTCCATTCGCTTGGCGCCCGACACATCATGCTCACCGACGGCAGCAACGGTGCATTTGTCGGCACCAGAGACGCCATACTTTATTGTCCGGCCCAGAAGGCGAGCGTCGCCAGCACCGCGGGCGCAGGCGATGCCATGGCAGCGACGTTCGCCGCATTCATCGCCATGGACTACCCTGCAAATGCGGCGCTCAACGCCGCAGCGCTCAACGCCGCCAGCGTGGTGACATTCAGCGATACCCAGTCGGGATTACTGCGGCGCGACGCCCTGGAGACCCACCTGAAAGCGCATCCGGATTTCAAGTTGCGCCAATGGAAGCTGTGAGGGACAACATCCACATGCCTACCGGAAAGAGCACTGCGCGCATGCACTCTGAGGACGAGGCCCGGCTTTCCGAGTCCGTCCCGACACAGGGTTCGGCGATCGCTGAAGATCTGCTCGCAGGCAACGTCAAAGACATCGCCCTGTTCCTCGATTGCGACGGCACGTTGCTCGATATCGCCGCAACACCCAATGAAGTGCATATTCCACCGGGGCTGATCGCGCTTCTGGCGCAAATTTCGACCGGCCTCGGCGGCGCTCTGGCTATCCTCACCGGACGTCAGTTGGCAGAGATTGACACCCTCCTGGCACCCTCGGAGTTCATCGGTGCGGGCGTACACGGCGCCGAGCTTCGTTCAACCCGCGGCGGTCGTATAGATCAGGTGGCGAATACCCTGCCTGCCTCGCTCGTCGAGCAGGTCGTGCTGCGAGCGCAAACCCTGCCGGGCATCATCGCCGAGCCGAAGGGTCCAGGCCTCGCCGTCCACTATCGCCTGGCGCCCCACCTCAAAGGCCCACTCGAAACCGAGTTGCGCGCACTCATCGCGCGATACCACGAGGATCTCGTCCTTTGCCCCGGCCGAAAGCTCTTCGAGATCATTCCCGCCGGCCACTCCAAGGGCACCGCCCTCGAGACGATATTAGCCCTCCCGACTTTTGCCGGACGCCGTCCGATCATGATCGGCGATGACGTCGGCGATGTACCCGCTCTTGCGGCCGCACGACGACTAGGTGGTGCAGGCTTGCGCGTTGCCGGCGAACAGTTCGGCTACGACGATGTTGAACTCCACGGCCCATCGCAGGTCATTGCTTGGCTCAAGCGATTGGCGAGCCGACTGCCGTCCTGAGACGGCTCAACTCGGCGCCGGCGGGCAGTCAGAATCAGGACTGTCTCCCTCACGCGCCCGCGCTGCCAGCTCGCGATATTGTTTGCGCAGGCGCTCGATCTCCAGCTCTTCCAGCTCCTCCAAGTCGAGCAGACTGTTTTGCGCGCCGTCAACTGCACGGATCAGCTCGTCCAGCTTGACTTGTATCGCCTCGGAGTCGCGGTTTTGCGACGCTTGAATCGCAAACACCATGAGGAAGGTGACAATCGTCGTCCCAGTATTGATGACGAGCTGCCAGGTGTCGGAGAAGCCGAACAGCGGCCCGGACAGCAGCCACAGCCCGACGACAGTCACCGCACCAGTAAACGCATATGGGCTCCCAGCTGCGCGCGAACTCCATCGCACAAAGCGGGTGAACGCCGAGACGTTTTTGCCGCTGAGCTGAGACGAATAGGAATGCGCCATGGGAGCAGCTGCCGGTGGGCTTGGATACTTCGAGGCAGTGAACGTCCGCTCGGGCCGGAAGTTCCTGTTTACGTCCCGCGTCGGAACTCTTTTCATCAGAGCCGAGTTTTCTACGGCGGTTGCTCCGATGGGGCCGCCGTGGACAATCAAAGAGGGCCTCGGCGACAAATGGGCGTAAAGACCGCAGACGAGCGTCCGGTCCTCAATGCACACGGAGCCAAGTTGCTGCCGAGCGTCGAGGTCGACAGCTACAATCTTGAGATCAAGGACGAAGACGGCTTCGTCGGTGACAAAGCCAGCCGCGGCGCCTTTCACGAAATGCTCGAGAAGTGGCGCGAACCGTTGCGCAAGCTCGGTGCGGACCCGCTCGGTGTGAAGACCTCCGAGCAACTCAGCAAAAAGCAGATCGACAAGTTGCTCGCTGAGGGCGACCCCGAAGCAGCCGGAGTCGTTCACAGCGCCGTTGAGGAATTTGCCCAGACGCTATTCGCCGTCATCAAGCGCTTCCTCAAGGTGGCAGCGTGGCGCGACACAGAGGCAATCGTCATCGGCGGGGGCTTCCGCGGCAGCCGTGTCGGGGAGCTGGCGGCGGGCCGAACGGAGGTCCTACTCAAGGCAGCCGACTATGACATCGAAATCGAATTGATCAGCAACCATCCCGACGAGGCTGGATTGATTGGCACAGCCCACCTCATGCCATCCTGGATGCTCGAGGGCTTCGACGGAATTCTCGCCGTCGATATCGGCGGCACCAACATCCGCACCGGTATAGTCGAAACCCGTTTGAAGAAGGCCAAAGATCTATCCAAGGCCCAGGTGTTCGCGTCCGAACTCTGGCGACACGGCGATGAGAAAACCAAGCGCGACGAAGCAGTCGACCGTCTGATGGATATGTTGTCCGGCCACATCGCCCAGGCGGAGAAGAAAAACTTGAAGCTCGCACCAGTCGTCGGCATCGGCTGCCCTGGCGTGATCCGAGATGACGGCTCGATCGAGGCCGGCGCTCAGAATCTCCCAGGAAACTGGGAAAGCAGCCGCTTCAACCTCGCCAATTGCGTCCGCGAGGCCATTCAAATGATCGACGGCCACGAGACACAGGTCGTCATTCACAATGACGCCGTCGCCCAGGGGCTGAGTGAATTGCCAGCCATGCAGACCCTCGATCACTGGGGGGTACTCACGATCGGTACGGGCCTCGGGAACGCACGTTTTACAAACCGGCGCAAAGCGGCAGATTAAAGCATCCGCCGTACGTCGGGACAGGTTGACGAACCATTCCGCGCACCACACATTGCGCTCCAGCGTGTGGGGGCACGGGCGGACGCCGCCTTGGGGGTCATTCACAGCCAAAACAGTAAGGCTAGCCGCTCACCGGCAGCTCGTTGCGTGTCGTCTGTCGGCGCGCCGAACGCTAGGACCACGCATGATCAAGCGCCTCCTGATTGCCCTCATCATCATGGGCGCCCTGGTCGGCGGGCTCGCCTACTTCCAGCTCGTCTTCAAGCCGCAGATGATCCAGGCGTTCCTCAGTTCTCAGGTTCCCCCGCCAGCCACCATCACGGCCGAAGCGGCCAAGACTGAGGAGTGGATCGAGCGCTTGCCGGCCATCGGCACACTGATTGCCCATCAGGGCGTCGACGTGGCCTCGCAGGTCGCCGGCATCGTCACCGGCATCGGCTTCGAAAGCGGTCAGGACGTCCCCGCCGGTTCCAAGCTCGTCCAGCTTGATGTCGCCGTCGAGCTGGCTGACCTCGCCAGTGCCGAGGCGACGCTGCGCGAAGCCGAGGTCGCCTTCAAGCGCGTCTCGGACCTGCTACTGAAATCCGTCGCCTCGGAAGCCAACGTCGACACCGCTCGCGCCAAGCGCGACACGGCACTGGCGACACTCAATCGCATCAAGGCGCTGATTGCTCAGAAGGCAATCATGGCGCCCTTTGCCGGTCGTCTCGGCATCCGCCACGTCGAGTTGGGGCAGTACATCTCCCCCGGCCTCGCCATGGTCACGTTGCAGGCACTCGATCCCATCTGGGTCGATTTCCCGATGCCCGAGCAGAACGTCGGAAAGCTGCTTGTCGGCCAGACGATCGAGCTGACCGTCGACTCCTACCCAGGACACGTCTTCACCGGCAACGTCGCCTCACTCGACGCGCGCGTCTCGCAGGAAACGCGCACCTTGCTGGTCCGCGGCGCGTTGCCAAATCCAGACCGCACGCTGCTGCCGGGCATGTTTGCCAACGTCGCGGTGCTCGCCGGCAACCCGGCCAAGGTCGTCACCGTGCCACGCACGGCGATCACCTACAGCCTTTATGGCGACAGTGTCTACGTGCTGAAGCCCAAGGAAGGTCAGCCGCCCCCTGCCAAGCCTGAGGACACGATCTACGCCGTCGAGCGCCGCTTCATCAAAAGCGGCCAGGTACGTGAGGATCTCGTCGCCGTCACCACCGGACTCCAGGCCGGTGAGCAGGTCGTCACGACGGGCCAGGTGAAGCTCACCAACGGCAGCCTCGTCCGCGTCGACAACTCGCAAGCGCTCGTCCCCCCGGCCAAACGGCCCCTGCAGTAAAGGCTCGCTCATGTCGTTCACCGACATCTTCATCCGGCGGCCGGTGCTGAGTTCCGTCGTCAGCTTGCTCATACTGCTCATCGGACTGAGCGCCGCCTTCAATCTGCAGGTGCGCCAATACCCCGAGCTGTCGAACACGACGATCACCATCACCACGGCCTACCCCGGCGCCAACGCCGACGTGATCAAGGGATTCATCACCGTCCCGATTCAGCAGGCGGTGGCGAGCGCCGAAGGCATCGACACGCTGACCTCCACGTCGCGTCAGAACACCAGCACAGTCACGCTCAATCTGCGCCTTAATGCCGATCCCGACCGCGCCGTCGCTGACGTTCTCTCAAAGGTCAATCAGGTGCGCAGCGTGCTGCCGCCTGAGGCCATGGACCCCGTCGTTATCAAGCAGACGGGCGAATCTACCGCGCTGATGTACCTGTCGTTCAACAGCGACGTGCTCTCGTCCTCACAGATTACCGACTACCTCACCCGCGTCGTGCAACCCAAGCTGCAGACCGTGGACGGCGTCGCCAACGCCCAGATCCTCGGCGGCCAGACGTTCGCCATGCGCATCTGGCTCAACCCTGAAAAGATGGCTGCGCTCGGCGTCACACCGCTGCAGGTGCGCGCATCTCTCGCGGCAAATAACTTCACGACAGCCGCTGGGCAGATCAAGGGCGACTTCGTAGAGACGACGATCAATGCCGAAACATCGCTGGCCAGCGCCGAAGCATTCGGCGAGCTTGTCGTTGCCGCCCGTGGAGACGCCCTGGTTCGACTGCGCGATATCGCCCAGATCTCGCTCGGCGCCGAAGACGTCAATTCCACATCGGCCTTCGACGGCCTGAAGGCGGTGTTCATCGGCATCTATTCAACGCCGACCGCCAACCCGCTCACCGTCATCGCCGACGTGCGCAAGGAATTCCCCTCCATCGAGGCCGAATTGCCGCCGGGAATGTCCGCCGCCATCGCCTACGATTCCACCAAGTTTATCGATGCGTCGATCGCCGAGGTTCGCAAGACGCTCATCGAAGCGGCGGTGATCGTCATCGTCGTCATTTTCCTCTTTCTCGGCAGCCTGCGCTCCACGCTCATCCCCATCGTTACGATCCCGCTGTCGCTCATCGGCGTCATGTTCGCTCTGCTCGCGCTCGGCTATTCGCTCAACTTGCTGACGCTCCTGGCGCTGGTGCTGGCCATCGGCCTCGTCGTCGACGACGCCATCGTCGTTGTCGAAAACATCCATCGCCATATCGAGGAGGGTCTGACGCCCTTCGACGCTTCGATCGTCGGCGCCCGCGAAATCGCTGTGCCAGTCATTTCCATGACCATCACGCTCGCCGCCGTTTACGCGCCGATCGGCTTCGTTTCTGGTCTGACAGGCGCGCTGTTCCGTGAGTTCGCCTTCACGCTCGCCGGCGCCGTCGTCGTGTCCGGCATCATTGCCCTGACGCTGTCGCCGATGATGTGTTCAAAGCTGCTGACGAGCGAGTTGTCGTCCGGCGGCTTCGTCAAGTTCCTCGACCGCACTTTCGAGCGCCTGAAGGTGCGCTACCAGCGCCGCCTCACCCGCACGCTCAACTATCGTCCGGTAACCATCCTGGTGCTCGTCGGCGTGATTGCGGCAACCGGGCTCATGTATGCCACCGCGCAGCAGGAGCTGGCACCCGAGGAAGACCAGGGCATCCTGTTCAACCTGGTGAAAACGCCACCGGCCACCAACATCGACTACACCGAGCAGGTCACCGACCACCTCTATCAGGCCTTCCAGGCGGTTCCGGAGAAAGAGCACGTCTTCGCCATCAATGGCATGGGCGGCGACGTGCATCAGGCCTTCGCCGGCATCCTCTTCAAGCCATGGGAGGAGCGCAATCGCACCCAGGCGCAAATCCTGCAGGAGCTGCAGCCGAAGGTGAACGGCATTGCCGGCGCTCAGGTTCTAACCTTCGGCAACCCGTCACTCCCCGGATCGACGGGTGGCCCTCCGATCCAGTTTGTGATCACCACGACCTCGGACTACGAGCAACTCGCGCAGGTTCTGCAGAAGGTGCAGCAGGAGGCCCTGCAGAGTGGCCTCTTCATCTTTGCCGACAGCGATCTAAAGTTCGACACACCGCAGATCGAGGTGAAGATCGATCATGCCAAGGCCAACAGCCTCGGTATAACCATGCAGGATATCGGCGCATCACTCGCCACGCTGCTTGGCGGAAACTACGTCAACCGCTTCAACCTTTACGGCCGCAGCTATCAGGTCATTCCGCAGGTCCCGCGCGAGTTCCGTCTGCAGGCCGACTGGATCACCCGTTATCAAGTCAAGACCTCTTCGGGGCAGATGGTACCGCTATCGACTGTTGTCGACGTGCGCGAGAGCGTGCAGCCGAACGCGCTGACGAGCTTCCAGCAGCTCAACTCAGCCATGCTGCAGGGCGTCCCGTTCCCCGGCCGCACCATCGGCGAGGTGGTCGACTTCCTCAAGGCCAAGTCGAAGGATCTCTTCCCCGAATCTTTCACCTATGACTTCCAGGGCGAAAGCCGTCAGTACGAGCAGGAAGGCAACCGCCTCGTCGTCACGTTCATATTCGCGCTCGTCGTCATCTACCTGGTGCTCGCCGCTCAGTATGAGAGCTTCCGCGACCCGCTAATCATCCTCATCGCGCTGCCGACATCGATCTTCGGCGCGCTGCTGCCGCTCACCCTCGGCCTTGGCACCGTCAACATCTACACACAGATCGGACTGGTGACGCTCATCGGCCTCATCTCCAAGCACGGCATTCTGATGGTCGACTACGCCAACAACCTGCAAGTCGACAAGGGAATGGGACGGCGCGAGGCCATCGAGGAAGCAGCAGCCGTTCGTTTGCGGCCCATCCTCATGACGACAGCGGCCATGGTCATCGCCATGCTGCCGCTGATCATGGCCACGGGCGCCGGCGCCGCATCGCGCTTTGCCATCGGCATCGTCATCGCGTTCGGCATGACCATCGGCACGTTGTTCACGCTGTTCGTGACTCCCGCGGTCTACACTTACATCGCCCGCGAACACCGCCGCGACGCCCCAGCGCCGGAGCAAAGCCACATTGCACACGGCCCGGCGGAATGATCCGCAACGCTAGCCGAACGCAATATCGAACAGCACCTTGATGTTGAGGGCGATGACGATCGCCGCGACGAGCACTGCCAGCGCCGTTACCCAGCGAGGCGCCACGAGCGCACCCATCTTGCCTCTGTCGGCGGTGAACATGACCAGCGGCACGATGGCGAATGGTAGCTGCATGCTCAGCACCACCTGGCTTAAAATCAATAGCGATCCCGTGCCCCTCTCTCCGTAGAGAATAACGCCAATACTCGCCGGAATGAGCGCCAGGCTCCGAGTCGCCAAGCGCCGCGCCCACGACGGGATACGCAAGTTGATGAAGCCCTCCATCACCACCTGGCCCGCGAGCGTCGCCGTGACCGTGGAGTTGAGGCCGCAGCACAGCAACGCGATACCGAACAGCGTCGCCGCCGCAGACGAGCCGAGCAACGGAGCCAAAAGATGCTGCGCTTGCTCGAGATCGGCAATCCCTGTGTGCCCGGCCTTGTGAAACGTGGCCGCTGCAAGGATGAGGATCGAGGCGTTGACGAACAGCGCCAGCATCAGCGCGATCGTGGAGTCTATCGTCGCAAACTTGATCGCCTCGCGCTTGGCCGGAAGGGTATCGGCAATGGCACGCGTCTGGACGATGGACGAGTGCAGATAAAGGTTATGGGGCATGACCGTCGCGCCGAGGATGCCCATGGCGAGATATAGCATCTCCGGATTGCGCACGATCTCGACCGTCGGAGCAAAGCCGAGAATGACCTGTCGCCAATCCGGATCGGCCAAAGCCACCTGAATGCCGAAGCATGCGGCAATCACCAGCAGCGTTCCGACGACGAAGGCCTCTATCCAGCGGAATCCAAGATTCTGCAAATAGAGAATGAGGAACACGTCGAGCGCGGTGATGAACACGCCAATCTCGAGCGGGATACCAAACAGCAGGTTGAGGCCGATCGCTGTGCCGATCACTTCCGCAAGATCGGTAGCGCAGATGGCGATTTCCGCCATCACCCACAACACAAGGCTGACGGGCTTTGGAAAGGCGTCGCGACAGGCCTGCGCCAGATCGCGTCCCGTTGCGAATCCGAGGCGCGCACATAGCGCTTGCAGCAGGATCGCCATGACGTTCGACAGCAAGGCGATGCACAGCAGCGTGTAACCGAAGGTCGAGCCGCCGGCGAGCGAAGTCGCCCAGTTGCCCGGGTCCATATAACCGACGGATACGAGATAGCCAGGACCTAGAAATGCGATCAGCCGGCGCCAGCCGACACCGTGAACGGGGACCGAGCCCCAAACCTCTCGCAATGAAGGTTCGCCACGCGAATTCCGCCAAGCTGCCTCTCCGGAGGCTGCCGTGCCATCCGGGGCTTGCCTTAGGTCTTGCATCAGCGCTTTCTAGACAAAGAGCCGGCCGGCGCTTTGTGACGGGTTGCAAACGGTTTGCACGCGCAACGTAGGCAGTCCGTCACGACCGAGTCAATGGGCCCTCCAGACCACCCGCTTTGCTCAGGCGCGGAAATAGCCGGCCGTCTGATCGACGTCACAATAGAAGATAAGCGCCGACGTATCGCCCCCCTTGGCGCGGTACATGGCAAGGTCGGCAAAGGCGAGTACGTCCTCGACGGAATCGCAGTCCTGCGGGATGAGCACAGCCCCGATCGACACGCCGATTGCATGACCGACGCCGTCCACCCAGACTTCATTGTCGAGCGTTGCAATGAAGCGCCGTCCCACGGCAGCGGCCGAGAACCGGTCGACGTCGTAGGCAAGCACTGCGAACTCATCGCCCCCGAGTCGAGCCAGAAGGTCTGCCGGCCGCGCCGCGCTCCTGAAACGCTCGGCGATGACCTGCAGCACATTATCGCCGACAGCGTGGCCACAGCGATCGTTCACCTGCTTGAACCCGTCGAGATCGAGCAGGAAAAACGCACACTCCCGGTCATCGTAGCCGGTCGCGCTCAACTCCTGCAGCCGTGAGATAACGGCGCGGCGATTTAAGAGCCCGGTCAGCGGGTCACGCATCGCTTGATCGCGCAGTTCACGAATCTCCGCGTCAACTCCTGCTTGCCGGCTCACCGAGATCCGTTCCTCGCGGACCCGCCGCAGGATGAAACCGCCGATGCAAATGCCCAGCAGAACGGTCAGCGCAATCGCCTCGAGAAGCGAAATCCGCCGCTCCTCCGTCGCCAACTCACCGGCGAACTGAAAGAGGTCGAACTCGATGGCAAGCAGCAAGCCTACCGCCAGCACACTAACCGCCAGCGCTGCGTCCTGGATGCTGCTTTGCGGATTGACGGCGATGGATCGGAACCACGACATCATCATCGCCCCTGACAAACCTCTTTGTCCTGATCGTTGGCCAGGAAACTAAAGCAACAGCGCCCAAGAAACTGTAAAGCGCTGCGCCCTCCTCCACAGGTTGTGCATGCGCCAGATCAGTCAACGGGTGGCTGTGCGCACCTTCGTCGGGGGAGCCGCGAATCAGGTATTGCCTCGAAGGCACGAGCTTCACTCCAGACGAAACGAGGCGCTCGCCGCGTGCCCAGCAAAGGGCGAGGAAAATCCTTCTGGCTCCAGCCACTGGCGCTCATCCTCTACGCCGGAACGACGGCTGCTGCCCAAAACATCGATGACACATGCTGCGCGGATCTCGAACGTCGCGTAGCCGAGCTGGAGGCAACGACCGCTCGCAAGGGCAACCGCCAGCTCAAGATCGTCGTCACCGGCCTCGTAAACAACGCCGTCATGAACTGGGATGATGGCCGCGAACGCAACGCCTATGTCGTCACCAACGACAACCAGCGCTCCCGTTTCAGCTTCGTCGGTACCGCCGCACTGAATGCAAACTGGGAAGCGGGCTATTCGATCGACATCGGCATCAGGTCGGCCAACTCCAAGCTGGTCAGCCAGATCGCCGACGGCGGCTACGACGGGCGCCCGCCGACCGGTTTCGATCTGCGCTCCTCGGTCTGGTTCCTGCGCAGCAAGAAGTATGGCGCCGGATTCATCGGCACAACATTCGCGGCAACCGATCGCATCGCCACCTCCAATGTCACGCAGACAGCGAGCTTCGATTCCTATTCCGCCCCGGAGAACGCGGGCCTCAGCATGTTTCTGCGCTCCGCTTCGAATGGCAAGCTGACCCGCAGCCTGCTCAACTGGCGGCGCATCATCGGCGCAGGCGGCGATCAGCCCGGCGAAAGCCAGCGCGGCTTTTCGCTCATCAAGTACGTCACACCCACATGGAACGGCTTTACCGCCGCTGCCGATTGGGTTGTGACTGACTTCTGGGACGTCGCTTTGCGCTATCGCAAGGAAATTGCCGGCTTCGATGTTGGCGCCGGTATCGGCTATCTGCAGCTTCAGCCCGGATCGCGTACGCGCAGCGTCTGTCCCTCGGCATTCCTCTCGCGCGGCGCCGACACACAGGCTTGCCGGCAGCTTCGCGGCTCGATCAGCGCCAAGCATCTCGACACCGGCTTGTTCGTCAACTTCGGCGCCAACGTGACGGACGACGGGATCGCCGAGGATACCAACCGATACCGCGGAACTGGCATCGACAGCAAAGAGGTGTTCCTTTCCGGTCAGGCCGGTATCGAGCGGCAGTTCAACACACTCGGTAAGACGACGATCTACGCCAACTATTACACCTTCAGCGGTGGCGCTCCGACAGTACTCAGCGTGAGCGCCACCGACCCTCTCAATCCTGTCGGTGCCGGC
>JBAZYB010000075.1:0-16899 GCA_041659545.1 Hyphomicrobium sp. | reverse complement strand
CAACCAGCTCGGTATATCGCGGGAAGAGGCGGGCGCTTACATCAAGACCTACTTCGAGCGCTTCCCAGGCATCCGCGCCTATATGGATGAGACGAAAGCGCGGGCGCACGAGCGCGGGTTCGTCGAGACTATTTTCGGGCGGCGCATCCACTATCCGGAGATCAACACACGGAACCCCAGCATGCGTGGATTCCTGGAGCGTGCGGCGATCAACGCGCCGATCCAGGGCTCGGCCGCTGACATCATTCGGCGTGCCATGGTGCGGATGCCGAGCGCTCTTTCCGATGCGGGACTGCGCACTGCGAAGATGCTCTTGCAGGTGCATGACGAACTCGTGTTCGAGGTGGCCGAGGCGGAGGTGCCGAGCGCTCTGGCAATCGTGAAGCGCGTCATGGAAGGCGCGGCGCTGCCGGTCGTGAAGCTCGCCGTGCCGATCCAGGTCGATGCGAAGGCCGCCGCCAACTGGGAAGCCGCGCACTAGTTCGTGATGAGCATTGTAACGGTATCAGCAGCGCTTATGTGTTCGTCAAGAAAACGCAATTGGCGCTGATAGTGGTGATTGCGTAAATAAGGATCATAGGCTGGATGAATTGGTCGTCCAGCCGCTAGAGGAGGAAACAAAAATGAAGGTTTGGAGCAAGCCGGCCGTTCGCGAGCAGGAAGTTGGCCTTGAGGTCACGTCCTACATGCCGGCCGAGATCGACATCATCTAACTGTCGATTACCGTCTAAAGACGGGAGCTGACGGCGGTCCTCTGGGGCCGCCGTTTTCGTTTGTATTTGCGCCCGGAGTTTTTGGTGGCGCCTGGCCTATGGGGAGCCGGCTGCGTGCGGCGGTGGCGCTCAGTTCTCCGGTGAGATCGATTTCAGGAAGGCGACAATACGCTCGCGGATGGCTGCGTCGGTGATGCCGCTATAGGGCGGGCTCATGCCGTTGCCTGGGATGACGGCACCCGGATCGGCGATCCATTTGTCGAGCGTTGCGGGGGTCCAGGTAACGCCGGAGTCTTTCATCGACTGTGTGTAGTTGTAGCCCGGCTCGGTGCCAGCCTTGCGACCGACGACTCCATAGAGCGAGGGCCCAAGGCGGTTGTCGTCCTTGAGAAACGAATGACACTCACGGCAGTGATCGTTGAAGGAGATTTCGAGATCCTCAGCGTGCGTGCCGACCGGCGCTAACAGCGCGGCGATTGCAACGACAACAAACGGACGTCTCATGGGCGTCTCCCGGATGTTTTCCGGCAGACTGACAGCAAGTGCCTAAAGACGCGCTAAGGGCTGTGCACCGCTGTCGCGCTGGCGACTCCCCTTGCGGGGAGCCGGCCGACGGCGCGGCGGGCGTATCAGACTGGCGATACGGCGACGGCAGGGTGATGCATGCGGCGCGCGGTCCGGCCCGTTGGCAAGTCGCCGCGCTCGTACTCGACGGTGCGAATGAACTCGCGGATGCGCGGCTGAATCTCGGTGCGCCAACGCGTACCGTTGAAGACGCCGTAATGGCCGACGCCGTCCTGCATGTAGTGGACCTTCAGATCGTCGGGGATGTTGGAGCACAGATCCTGCGCGGCCTGCGTCTGGCCGATGCCGCAGATGTCGTCGCGCTCGCCCTCGACCGTCATCAGCGCCGTGTCGCGAATCTCCGAGCAATCGACGATGACGCCGTGGTGCTTCATCGTGCCTTTGGGCAGCGCGTGGTCCTGGAATACGGTCTTCACCGTCTGCAGGTAGAATTCGGCGGTCAGGTCCATGACGGCGAGATACTCGTCGTAGAAATCCTGGTGCTGCTTGACCGAGTCGCAGTCGCCCTTGACGAGGTTGTTGAACAGGTCGACGTGCGCGTTCATGTGGCGCTCGAGGTTCATGGTCATGAAGCCAGTGAGCTGCATGAAGCCGGGATAGACGGGTCGCATGAAACCGGCGTGCGGCAGTGGGACGGTCGAGACGACGTTGTTTTCGAACCATTCGATGGAGCGGCTTTCGGCCAGCTTGTTGACGCCGGTCGGGTTGCGGCGTGTGTCGATGGGGCCGCCCATGAGGATCATCGAGGCGGGCTGACACGCATCGTCGATGGTGGCCATGTGCGCGACGGCGGCGAGGACCGGTACGGCCGGCTGGCAGACGGCCATGACGTGCGTATCGGGCCCGAGCACGCGGATGAACTCGATAACGTGGTCGATAAAGCCGTCGAGGTCGAAGCGGCCCATGGCGAGCGGGATATCGCGCGCGTCATTCCAGTCGGTGATGTAGGTCTCGTGATCGGGCAGCATCGCTTTGACGGTGCCGCGCAGCAGCGTTGCATAGTGGCCCGACATAGGAGCAACGATCAGCACCTTGGGGTCGTGGCGCAGAGGGGCGAGCGGATTCTCGTCGCGCTTGAAGTGAAGGAGATTGCAGAACGGGGTGGAGGCGACAACGCGCTCGCGGACCGCCACTTCCACGCCGCCGACGCGGGTTGTCTTGAGGCCGAACTCAGGTTTGCCGTAACGGCGGGTGACGTTCTCGAACAGCTCGCAGGCAGCCGACAAATGGCGCCCATAGGGGGTGTTGCCAATCGGGTTGAACGGCCAGTCCAGCATGGTACGCAGCCCATTGACCCCCACGCGAAGCGGGGAAAGAACCGTGTGAGCGAGTTCATAGGCATAGTAGTTCATGCTCGGGTCCTTCTGCTGCGCCGCAGCATTTTGTGCAGCCTTGGCGCGTCGTCGGCGTCACATGGGTGTCAGACGCATCGGTGATAATATAGGGTTTCTCCAGCAAAACTGTTCCCTTGTGGACACTTATTGCCAGCCGTTTCGGCAGTGTTGCCGCATAGTTAAGCAATTCAGCGCCGGCTGAAATTCCGCAATGCACCACAATCGGCCATTTTTCGGGGGTTTGCAGTAGCGTCGAGCTAAGTTGCGGCGACGAGCAGCGTTGCACGAAAAGAGGAGCTATTCGGACCTATCATGAGCGACTCCAGGCCACCGGCTAGGGGCCCGCAGCAGTATCCGCGCCGCGAATCACTTGGCGAGCCGCGCTACGGGGCGAACCTTCCATATGGCTTTGCCGGCGAACGCCGCCCCGGCCCGCCTCCGCGGCGAGGCTCGTCCATCGGCTCCATCCTCATCTACGGCGTCGTGGCGCTTCTCGTTCTCGGTGTCGGGGCGGGGACGTTTCTCGTCATGGCTGCGCCGACCGATATGATCCGGCGCGAGATCGTCGCGCGGGTGAAAGCCGAGACGGGCCGCGACCTCAACATCGCCGGCCCCGTGTCGTTCACGCTGTTTCCCTCGCTCGGCCTGCGCCTCAATGCCGTGTCGCTTTCGTCGCCGCCATCGATGGGTGGCGCCCCGCTGGTCAGAGCCGCGAGCTTCGACGTCGGTGTGCAACTGTTGCCTCTGCTGCGTCGCCAGATCGTCGTCGATCGCGTGGTGCTCAACGAGCCGGTTTTTTCGCTACACGTCGATGCCGAAGGCCACCGCAACTGGGACATGGCAGCCGCTGCACGGCTTCCCATTCGTTTTGCTGGAGCGAGCGGCGACGGTCACGGCCTGTTTGCGGGCTGGTTCGTCAGTCCCGCCAACGCCGCTCAAGGCGAGTTCAACGCGCTGTCGCTGGTCGACATATCGGTCACGAACGGCGCGGTGCGGTACAACGATGATCGAAATGGTGCCTGGGGCCGTTTTGACGGCATCAACGCTCGCTTCCAGTTGCCGGCTCTCGATGCACCGCTTGCTGGCAGTGGCAGCTTTCTCGCTGACGGAGAGATCTTCGAGTTCAAATCGACATTGACGACGCCGGCTGAAGTCGTGGCTCGACGCTCAGCAAATCTGGCGCTCGATGTGTCGGGCATGCCGTTGACGTTCCGCTATGAGGGCACAGTCGGCGGTAGCGAGGCGGCCGGTACGCTCACCGCGAACTCACCATCCTTGTCGGCGCTGGCGCATTGGTGGGGAACCGACGTCTCGACCGAGGCGGGCGCGGGCGCCGTCGTCTTCTCGGCGGACCTCAACGCCACCGCTCGTTCGCTGAACCTCTCGAACCTCAATCTCAAGGCAGGGCTCACGGCTGCGGCGGGTTCTGTCGCCTTCAAGGAGCGTGAGGGTGACCGGCCGCACGTCGAGGCCAACCTGAAAATCTCCGGTCTCGACATTGCCGGGCTGCCGCTCGGCGCCGACTTGCGTGCCGCGGCGGGTCGCGGGGGCGCTGTTCCGGCGCCGACGCCGCTGGCGCTCCCCGGCGCGGACGAGGCACCGCAAGGCGATCCGCAGTCGATCGAGGATCTGCTCAATCGTCCGGGTCCGCGCGTGAAAGGATACATGCAGCGCGGCGTTTGGAGCAGCGAGCCGATCGATATCAGGGCGCTGGGGCTCATCGACGCCGATGCGCGACTGGAACTCACCAACGTGAGCTATGGCCGCACGCGTATCGATGCGGCGCAAGTCGTGCTCGATCTCAAGGACCAGGTTGCACGGCTGACCCTCTCCGACGTCCGTCTCTATAAGGGCAGCGGGCATGGCGAGGTCGTTCTCGACGCGACTAAGAGCGAGACGTCATTCTCCTCCGACATCGCGCTGACCGGTATCGCGGCGGGGCCGCTGCTGACGGACTCGGCGCAAGTCAATTGGATCGAGGGCCGTGCCGACGTTGCCTGGAAGGTTTCCGGCCGGGGTGCGACCGAGGCTGCCATCGTTCAGTCGTTGCAGGGCACCTCGCGTGTGTCCGTCGGCAACGGCGCGGTCGCGGGTTTCGATCTGGGCGGTGCGCTCGCCGAGTTGGCGGACGGCAGCATTCCCGACTTCAGCTACAACCCGGCGCACAAGACGCCGTTTCGCTCGCTGACAGGCAGCTTCACGATCACCGGCGGCGTTGCCTCGAACGACGATCTGAAGCTCGACAGCCAGCATCTGCACGCGACCGGCGCGGGCACGGTCGACCTGACGCAGCGCAGCCTCGACTACTTGGTGCGTCCGAAGCTCGTGGCCAATCTTGCCGGCGATGGGGGCGAGCAAAACGCCGCCGGCATCGAAGTTCCCGTGCATATCACCGGATCTTGGGTGGAGCCGAAGTTCGCTCCCGACATCGCCGGTGCGCTCAACAGCGAGGGCACCGTCGACGCGGTGAAACAGATCGGCAAGCAGCTCAAGGGCAAGAACGCCGGCGAGATCGTGAACGACCTGTTCGGGAAGGGCTCAGACGGCAGTCCGTCGAAGGCGCAGAAGCTTCTCAAGGGCCTCTTCGGCAAGGAGTGAGCGGCGTCGTTGCGGCGCTGAGCGAAGGCGTTCGGAGATGCGCTGCGGGCCGTGAAAAGTGCGACGAAGAAGCTGCGCAGGATCGCGCGACAAATTTTTTGCCCGTGGGGGCAAAATTTTTCTTGCGTAGGGGGGGGGTAGGCCTCATATGACCCCTCTCCGTTCGTCCACCTGCCCTTAAGGTCGAGGTTTTCCAGAAACCCCAAAGGTAAGGAGCGGACGGGTCACCTCTATCTGCTGGTTGGGGAGGGTCATATGGCCTTTAATGACACCCTCTTCCAATTGGGGATGGACTTGACTCGTTCAAGCACCGCCCAAGAGGAAGATCGTCGTGTTGCTGCGCCTGTAGTGCACGAAGACAGGAAGGACTACTTCATCGAGCGTAACGGGAAGCGCTACGCAGGCACCCACCTTCTGGTGGACCTGTTCGGTGCTCGCCGGCTCGATGATCTCAAGCACATCGAGGCAACGCTCAAGCGGTGCGCCAAGGCGGCCGGTGCAACTCTGTTGCACGTCCACCTGCACCACTTCACGCCCAATGGCGGCGTGTCGGGCGTTGCGGTTCTCGCGGAGAGCCACATCTCCATCCACAGCTGGCCCGAGGCCGATTATGCGGCTCTCGACGTCTTCATGTGTGGGGATGCCGATCCGGAAAAGTGCATCGAGATCCTGCGTGAGGCATTCAGTGTTCGTGACGTGGTGGTGAAAACTCACCATCGCGGCTCCGAGCTGGAGAACCTTAAGTGGCAGGCCGCGCGCTCCAAAATGGCGCCGGTCCGTATGAAGGGCGTGAAGCGGCCAAAGCGCGCGGCGTAAAGCCCCGCGGAACGGCCCTCCCCGCCTTTCCGGTCACGTTTCGGCCGGTCACGTTTCCGCCTTGTCCATGGGCGACGCAGTAGCGATTATGCCGCTGCGTCGCTGATGGATTCGGCATGACCGGCTGAGCAGGGGTGGATCGATGGTGCGCAGCCTTTTGGCCCTGGTCGTTTCGGTGCTCCTACTTGCGGGGGCATCGCCTGCCTATGCGCAGGAGCAAGGACCGGGCGGCAGCTTCATCACACCCTTTCCCGACAACGACATCTATAGGGTGCAGGTCGTCGGCGACTGGCTGGCCGACGGACTCGTCACTGGCCTCGTACAGGCGGCAGTGGGGCAGGGTGTGTCGATTTCGCCCAAGCGCTATGATCTACCGGGCCTGATGCGCAGCAATTCGCCCAAAGAGCTCGGCGACCTGGAGCAGGCGTTCGGCAACGATCCAAGCCACATCGCCATCGTCATGGTCGGTGCCCAGGATCGCTACAGCCTCAACCAGCGGCGCGCTGCCGATGCCGACCAATGGCGCAATGAATACGCCGCACGGGTCGATCGCACGATGCGCGCCCTGAAGAAGAGCAACCGTGCCGTCTATTGGGTTGGGCTGCCCAGCATGCGCCGCTCGCGGGACAACGAGCGCGCGCAGCGCATAAACGATGTGATCCGCGAGCGCGCCTACCTCAATGGTGTTCGCTACATCGACGCCTACGCGAGCTTCGTCGACGAGAATGGCGGCTATAGCGACTGGGGCCCCGATATCACCGGCAAGAACCGCCGCCTGCGCGACAGCGACGGCGTGCATTTCACCGAGGCTGGTTATCTGAAGCTGGCGCACTTCGTCGAGCGCGAGCTGAAGCGCGACATCGCCCAGGCCCGGACCGAGCGCTCTATTCCTCTGGCCGGCGATCCAGCCGAGCAGTCGCGCGTCAATCCAGAGAAGGTGCGGCTGCGCGCCGAAGAGGCGGCTCGCGTGCGGGCGGCGAAAGTCGCCAAGGGCGGCGCCGTCGCCGCACCGGCTGCCAACAGCGGGGCCCGCGATCAGAAGCTCGAGACGGGCAAGGTCGATATCCGTGTGCCGGGACCTGAAGGCACGGAGCAAGTCGTCACCGTTGAAATCGTGCGGCCGGCTATTCCGGCCTCGATCGTCGCCCTCGTCACGCGCAAGCAAAGCAACGATCGGGCAACGCAGATGGGCGACGTTCTCGTCGATCAGATTCCCGGCGGCCTGACGGTGATGAGCTCGATCACTCCGGCGCGAAATTCCGACGGCAGCCGCCGACGTTCGCCGACGCAGAGCCCGTACTTTCGCGTTCTTGAGCGGGGTGAGCGTATGACTCCCAAGCCGGGTCGTGCGGACGACTTCACGTGGCCGCGCCCGCAAGCAACTGCGGAGCTGCGCGGCGAGCCGCCGCCGGCAACAGTGCCGGGCGACGGAACGACGGGCAGCGCGCGCTAAGTTCCCTTTTGATTACCGAGGCCAGCTTCGACAAGCTTGTTTCAACAGGCGTTGTGCTCTGTTGATCTCCGGCGCTCGCGCCGGGGCGCCTTTTGCGCCCTCGCCGCTTCGCACGTCAACCGCGAGCCTCAGCGCGGCAACAGGCTTTTGCCCATGAGGAACTTGTCGATTGCCTGCGCCGCCTGGCGACCTTCGCGGATGGCCCAAACGACGAGCGACTGACCGCGTCGGATGTCGCCCGCGGCGAACAGCTTGGAGGCGCCGGGAACCTTGTAGTCGACCTCGGTTGCGTCGAGACCCTTGAAGCGGCCGCGCGCAACAACCGGCAGACCGAGCTCGACAACGACATCCTCTTCGGCGGGGCCGGAGAAGCCCATCGCAAACAACACGAGATCGGCCGGCAATACCGCTTCGGTTCCAGGAATGGGCTGCAGCTTGTTGTCCACCTGCACGTAGTGCAGCTGCTTCACCTTGCCGTTTTCGCCGGAGAAATGCGTGGTCGAAACCGAGTATTCGACCTGGGCGCCTTCCGCCTGGCTGGTAGAGATGCGCAGCTTGAGCGGCCAGTGCGGCCAGGACAGCGCCTTGTTCTCCTTCTCAGGAGGCATGGGCATGATCTCGAGCTGCGTGACCGACTTGGCGCCCTGACGGAAGGACGTGCCGATGCAGTCGGATCCAGTGTCGCCGCCGCCGATGACAATGACGTGCTTGTCCTTGGCGAGGATCTCCTTTGCGTCGGTGATGGCGGGCGGGACCTCGCCGGAAACGCGGCGGTTCTGTTGCGGCAGGAAATCCATGGCGAAGTGCAGACCGTCAAGATCGCGGCCATCGGTGGCGGAAAAGAAGTCGAACGGCTTCTCGGAGCCGCCGGCAAGGAGCACGGCGTCGTAGCTGTCCTGCAGCTCCTGGGCGGTGATCGTCTTGCCGACGTGCACGTTGCAATGGAAGGTCACGCCTTCGGCTTCCATCTGCTTGACGCGCCGGTCGATGACATCCTTCTCCATCTTGAAGTCGGGGATGCCGTAGCGCAGAAGGCCGCCGGGCTTGGCGTTTTTCTCGTAGACGTGGACGTCATGGCCGACGCGCGCCAGCTGTTGGGCAGCGGCGAGGCCGGCCGGGCCGGAACCAACGATAGCGATACGCTTGCCGGTTTTCGTTTCGGGGGGCTGCGGGGCGGCCCAGCCTTCCTCGAACGCGCGATCGGCGATGGCGCATTCGATGGTTTTAATCGCCACCGGGACGTCGTCGATGTTGAGCGTGCATGCGGCTTCGCACGGGGCTGGACAGATTCGCCCGGTCACCTCAGGGAAGTTGTTCGTCGAATGGAGGTTGAGCGCCGCCTGCTTCCAGTCGTTGTGGTAGACGAGGTCGTTCCAGTCGGGGATCTGGTTGTTGACCGGGCAGCCGGTATGACAATAGGGGATGCCGCAGTCCATGCAGCGGGCTGCCTGGACTTTCGTTTCCTCTTCGCTCAGCGCTTGAACGAATTCGCGATAATGCTTCAGGCGCTCGGCGACCGGGGCGTACTTACGCTCCGTCCGCTTGAACTCGAGGAAGCCCGTAACCTTTCCCATACCCGCTCCCTATTCGCGGCAGCGACGCGTGACGCTGCTGCCGTTGCCCGCCCATCATTTCATGGAGAGGCGAAAATACTCAAGCCTTGGCCAACTTCAGTCCGATCTCGATCTTTTCGAGACCGTCCTTGTCGGCCGCCTGCGCCTTGGCCATGGCGACGAGTGCCTTGCGGTACTCGACCGGCATGACTTTCTTGAACTTCGGCATGTAGCCACGCCAATCGGCGAGAATGGCCTTGGCCTTGTCCGAATTGGTGTAATGGGCGTGCCGCGCGACAAGCGTATAGAGGCGCTCGGCATCGTGCTTGGTCATGTCGCTCATCACGTCGACGAGGCCGTGGCTTTCGAGGTCGCCCTGCTGGCCCATGAGCCGCTGCATGATCTCTTCCTCGGCCTCGACGGGCTCCAGTTCGACCATGGCCATGTTGCACTTGGATTCAAAGTCGCCGGTCTCGTCGAGAACGTAGGCGATGCCGCCCGACATGCCGGCCGCGAAGTTACGTCCCGTGGCGCCAAGGACGACGACGATGCCGCCGGTCATGTATTCGCAGCCGTGATCGCCCGTACCTTCGACGACGGCCGTGGCGCCCGAGTTGCGGACGGCAAAGCGCTCTCCGGCGATGCCGCGGAAGTAGCACTCACCGTTGATGGCGCCATAGAGGACCGTGTTGCCGACGATGATGCTGTCGCTCGGCTTGATGCCGGAAAGAGCGTTGGGGCGGACGATGATCTTGCCACCCGAAAGGCCCTTGCCGACGTAGTCGTTGCCTTCGCCCACGAGGTCGAGCGTCACGCCGCGTGCGGTCCAGGCGCCGAAGCTCTGCCCGGCGATGCCGGTGAGCGTCAGCCAGATGGTGTCGTCGGGAAGGCCGGCATGGCCATAGCGTGCCGCAACTTGGCCCGACAGCATGGCACCGGCGCTGCGATCGATATTGGAGATCGGCATCTCGGCCTTGACCAGCTTCTTGGAGGTGAGCGCCGGCTGGCAAATTTCGATGAGCTTGTTGTCGAGCACCTTGTCGAGGCCGTGGTCCTGGCTCTCGGTGTGGAAGATGCCGACCGACTTGGGCATGCGCGGCCGGTAGAAGACCTTGGAGAAGTCGAGCCCGCGCGCCTTCCAGTGCTCGATGGCGCGGTCCTTATCGAGGACCTCCGTCTGGCCAACCATTTCGTCGAAGTTGCGGAAGCCGAGCGCGGCCATGTACTCGCGTACTTCCTCGGCGACGAAGAAGAAGTAGTTGATGACGTGCTCGGGCTTGCCCTGGAATTTGGCGCGCAACACCGGATCCTGGGTGGCGACTCCGACCGGGCAGGTGTTGAGATGGCACTTGCGCATCATGATGCAGCCGGCGGCGATGAGCGGCGCCGTGGCAAAGCCGAACTCGTCCGCGCCGAGCAGGGCACCGACGATGACGTCGCGTCCGGTGCGCACGCCGCCATCCACCTGCACGGCGATGCGGCTACGCAGGCGGTTGAGGACGAGTGTCTGGTGCGTCTCGGCGAGGCCGATTTCCCACGGTGAGCCGGCATGCTTGATGGAGGTGAGCGGCGAAGCACCGGTGCCGCCTTCGAAGCCGGAGATGGTCACGTGATCGGCGCGCGCCTTGGCGACGCCGGCGGCAACGGTGCCGACGCCGACCTCGGAAACGAGCTTCACGGAGATGGCTGCTTTGGGATTGACGTTCTTCAGGTCGAAGATGAGCTGCGCCAGATCCTCGATGGAGTAGATGTCATGGTGCGGCGGCGGGGAGATCAAGCCGACACCCGGCGTCGAGTGGCGCACCTTGGCGATGACCGCGTCAACCTTGTGGCCGGGCAGCTGACCGCCTTCGCCGGGCTTGGCGCCCTGGGCCATCTTGATCTGAATCATGTCGGAGTTGGCGAGATACTCCGTGGTGACGCCGAAGCGTCCCGAGGCGACCTGCTTGATCGCGGAACGCATGGAATCGCCGTTGGGCAGCGGCTGGAAGCGGTCCGTTTCCTCGCCGCCTTCGCCGGTGTTCGATTTGCCGCCGATGCGGTTCATGGCGATGGCGAGCGTGGTGTGCGCTTCGCGGCTGATGGAGCCGTACGACATGGCGCCGGTGGCGAAGCGCTTGACGATCTCCGTCGCCGGTTCAACTTCATCGAGCGGCACCGGCTGACGGCCGAGCGATTCCGCCGAGCGGATGCGGAACATGCCGCGCATCGTCATCAGCTGCTCGGACTGGTCGTTCACCTGCTTGGCGTACGAGCGGTATTTGTCGGGGACATTGCCACGCACCGCGTGCTGCAAGTCGGCGACCACACTGGCACGCCAGACGTGAGACTCGCCGCGCACGCGGTAGGCGTACTCGCCGCCAACATCGAGCGCGCTGTCGAGCACGGGCACGTTGCCGAATGCTGCCGAGTGGCGGTCAACGGTTTCCTGGGCGATCTCCCGCAAGCCGACGCCTTCGATCGGCGTATGGGTGCCGGTGAAGTACTTTTTCACGAAGGACGAGCGCAGTCCGACCGCGTCGAAGATCTGCGCGCCGCAGTACGACTGGTAGGTGGAGATGCCCATCTTGGCCATCACCTTGAGGATGGCCTTGCCGATGGCCTTGATGTAGCGGTGCTTGACCTCTTCGGCGGAGATTTCCTCGTCGATCTCGGGCAGCATCGCCTCGAGCGTTTCGAAGGCGAGGTACGGGTTGATTGCCTCGGCGCCAAAGCCGGCTAGGGTGCAGAACTGATGCACCTCGTTGGCTTCGCCCGTTTCGACGACAAGACCGACCGAGGTTCTGAGGCCCTGCTTGATCAAGTGATGGTGGACGGCCGATGTCGCCAGCAGTGACGGAATGGGAATGCGGTCCGGCCCGACATTGCGGTCGGACAGGATGACGATGTTGTATTCCTTGGAGCGTACTGCTTCCTCGGCCTCGGCACACACGCAGTCGAGCGCCGATGCCATGCCGGAGGCGCCCTTGTCCGCCGCGTAGGTGATGTCGAGCGTGATGGAGGAGAACTCGTTGTCCTTCACCTCGCCGATCTGGCGAATGCGCTCGAGGTCCTCATTGGTGAGAATGGGCTGATAGACCTCGAGCCGCTTTTGGCGCGAGGTGCCCTCAAGGTCGAGGATGTTGGGGCGCGGTCCGATGAACGACACGAGGCTCATGACGAGCTCTTCGCGGATGCTATCGATCGGCGGGTTCGTCACCTGAGCGAAGTTCTGCTTGAAGTAGGTGTGCAGGAGCTTCGACTTGGAGGACAGCACCGAGATCGGTGTGTCGGTTCCCATCGAGCCAATGGCTTCCTGGCCGCTCTGCGCCATCGGCATCATGAGCAGCTTGAGGCTTTCCTGCGTATAGCCGAACGCCTGCTGCAGATCCAAAAGCGAAACGTTGGACTTCTTCGCCGACGAGGAACGGTTCTTGGGCAGCGGCAGGTCGGAAACGAGGATCTGCGTGCGCTTCAGCCACGTCTCGTACGGGTTCGAAGCGGCAATCTCGGCCTTGAGCTCCTCGTCGGAGACGATGCGCCCCTTCTCCAGGTCGATAAGCAGCATCTTGCCCGGCTGCAGGCGCCACTTCTGGACGATCTTCTCCTCGGGGATTGGGAGAACGCCCGATTCGGAAGCCATGACGACGAGGCCGTCCTTGGTGACGAAATAGCGGGCAGGGCGCAAGCCGTTGCGGTCGAGGGTGGCGCCGATCTGGCGGCCGTCGGAGAAACACATGGCCGCCGGGCCGTCCCACGGCTCCATGAGGCAGGCGTGGTACTCGTAGAAAGCGCGGCGCTTGCGATCCATGAGTGGATTGCCCGCCCAAGCCTCGGGGATGAGCATCATCGCCGCGTGGGCGAGCGAATAACCACCCATGACGAGGAATTCGAGCGCGTTGTCGAAGCAGGCGGTGTCCGATTGGCCTTCGTAGGAGATTGGCCACAGCTTGGAGATGTCGTCGCCATAGAAGGGTGACGAGACCGAGGCCTGGCGCGCCGCCATCCAGTTGACGTTGCCGCGCAGCGTGTTGATCTCACCGTTGTGGGCGACGAAGCGGTAGGGATGCGACAGCTTCCACGACGGGAAGGTGTTGGTCGAGAAGCGCTGATGCACGAGCGCCATCGCCGAGACGAGGCGCGGATCGGACAGATCCTTGTAGTAGGCCTTCACCTGGTAGGACAGGAACATGCCCTTGTAGACCAGGGTGCGCGAAGACAGGGACACGGTGTAGTGGCCGATGTCGCGATTCTTGTAGGCCTGCACCAGGGAGTTCGAGACGATCTTGCGAATGAGGAAGAGCGCGCGCTCGAAATCATCCTGATCGAGGACCGTCGAGGGACGGCCGATGAATACTTGGCGATGGACGGGCTCGGTGGCGATCACCAGCTCCGACATCGATGAATTGTCGACAGGAACCGAGCGCCAGCCGAGCAGCTCTAGGCCCTGCTCCTTGACGATGCGGGTCCAGACGCGCTCGCAATGTGCGCGCAGGCGCTCGTCGCGCGGCATGAAGATGTGGCCGACGGCATAGCGGCCGGCAGGCGGCAGCGTGAAGCCGAGCTTCTTGCACTCGTCCTTGAGGAAGTCGTGCGGAATCTGAATGAGGATGCCCGCGCCGTCGCCGGCTAGCGGATCGGCGCCGACCGCGCCGCGGTGCTCCAGGTTGGCAAGGATCTGCAGCGCGTCGGAGACGATCTGATGCGACTTGCGGCCCTTGAGGTCGGCAATGAAGCCAACGCCACAGGAGTCATGCTCGTTGGCAGGATCATAAAGGCCCTGCGCAGGCGGCATCGCGCAATCGATTTGCTCGGCTTCGCTCATTTCTTGGGTCTTCGTCATACTGCGACCTCGGGTGGCGCGGGACGCTGCAGCTTCGTTGTTTTCGCGCGGACAATTCGGGTTACCGCGAAAGATCGATTGATCGACCTCAGGCGGCGTTAGTCAAGAACGTCAGGACGAAGCGGGACGGTATTGTCGGGGATGCTTGCCCCGATGCCGCATCGGCCTGCCGAGCGTTCAACAGGATCCAACGGGCCGCAACTTTCAAACACCTCGCTCGCTCCAGTCACTCATAGTGCGACAGCCGGAGCCCTGCGGTGCCCGCCATCGCAAACCATAAAGGACAGGAGTACTGACCTTTCGGGCCAGATTGGCAGATTTCTGCTGCGCGCACAATAGCAGCGAGGCTGCATTTGCTGCTTGATACGCAGCGAAAAGGCGACCGCCGGACACGGCGGTCGCCCTGCTGAGACGCTTAACGCCGGACGACGGCTTAGGCGGTAGCCTCGATCTGCTTGGGACCGGCCCCGATAGAGACGGTGCGCGGCTTCATGCGCTCGGGCAGATTGCGTACGAGGTCGATGTGCAGCAGGCCGTCCTTGAAGTCGGCTCCGGAAACTTCGACGTGGTCGGCAAGCTGGAAGCGGCGCTCGAACGAACGGGCCGCAATGCCTCTGTGCAGGAACACGCGCTCCTTGCCTTCGGGCTTCTTCTGACCGGACACGACCAAGGTCTGCTCTTTGACCTCGATCTTGAACTCGTCCTTGTCGAAGCCGGCGACGGCCATAGTGATGCGGTACTCGTTGTCGCCGAGACGCTCGATATTGTAGGGCGGGTAAGCTTCGGCTTCGAAGCCGCCGACGCTGTCGAGTAGCTGGGCGAGGCGATCAAAACCAACGGTAGAGCGGTAGAGGGGAGCAAAATCGAACTGTCGCATGACATATCCTCCGTGATTGAGCGACATGCACTGCGCCTGCCAGACTGAGCCAGGCGACTCGTGTAGAGCGCACCCCCGAAGGGCATGCGCACAAGCTCTATCTAGGTGCCCTCCCCCGTCATTCAAGCCTTTGCGCCAGGTGTGCGGAGCGCCGGCGACGACACCCCTCAAGTTACGTTCCTGCAACACAAAATCACCGTGCCTTCAGGTGCGGTTCATGTGCGCGGTTTCACCCTGCGCTGGCTTTGGGAAGCAGCCAGAACCTTGTGTTTCGAGGAGTTCCAGCATGTCAGCGTCCACCCGACTTGCCGCGGCATCGGCGCTTGCCGTGTCCGTTGCCCTGTTCGCATTGCCTGCTGTCGCAGCCGATCTCTACGAGCCGCCGTACGAGGGCTATGGGGAGGGCCCTCCGGCCCGGGATCGCTATGCCGATGTGCCGGAAGATTTCGAGCCACCATATCCGCCGCAGGAGTACGCGGGCCGCGGGTGCATTCCGCGCGAAGCAGCGCGCGATCGGCTCCGCGATGCGGGCTGGTACGGTTTTCATGCCGTGGAACCGCGCGGTCGCGTCGTTCTGGTTAAGGCGCGTCGTCCCTCGGGCCGGCTATACGATCTGACGATCGACCGTTGCTCGGGTGAAGTTGTCGACGCGCGGCCGATCTATGGGCGCCGACTGGGTCCTTACGCATTGGGGCCGCGTCGTCATTGGGCGCCATACTGACGCTGCAGCGCTTAGCGCCTGCTCGGGCGTGGCCGCAACTCTTTGCCGTCTGTATGATAGTGAAGAAGAGTCGGCCAACGCCTGGGAGGCGCGATGCAGCTTGTAGCGCTCGCTAAGAATCCGGTTCCGAGCGGGGGAACCGTGGGAGCCTTCAACGGCTACGACGGGGCGGAGCTGCGCTATGCGCGCTGGGACGCCACGCGGCTGCCGAGGCGCGGCACCGTTTGTCTGTTTCCCGGCCGAGCAGAGTTCATCGAGAAGTACTTCGAGGTCATCGCCGACCTTCGCCGTCGCGGCTTTGCCGTCGCGACGATGGACTGGCGCGGGCAGGGCGGCTCGCAGCGCATGCTGGCGAACCCGCGCAAAGGGCATGTGCGCGGATTCTGGGAGTATGACCGCGACCTGATCCGTTTCATGAAGGACATCGTGCTGCCCGACTGCCCGCCACCGTTTATTGGGTTGGGACATTCCATGGGCGGCAACGTCCTGTTGCGCAATGCGACCATGCCCGGGTTGTGGTTCGAGCGCCTGGTGCTCACCGCGCCCATGATAGGCATCTCCGAAAGCTCGCTGGGTACCACCGCCCGTCGCGCCATGGTCTATGCGGAGATGGCCTCGCTGCTCGGCATGTCGACGGCCTATGTGATGGGGGGATCGGACGAGCTCTACGCCTTGCGCAAGTTCGAGGGGAATGTGCTGACCTCGGATGCGGAACGCTGGCAGCGGACGAAATCGGTGCTGGAGCTGAAGCCTGCGCTCGGCGTCGGGTCGCCCACCGTCGCCTGGTTGCGGAGTGCGCTGCGCTCATGCCGGATGCTGAGCGCGGCTGACTTTCCGGCGCGTATCAACGTACCGCTGCTAATGTTCGCGGCCGGCAATGACGGGGTGGTCTCCACCCGCGCCGTCGAGGACTTCGCGGTGCAGGGGAAGCTGTCGTCGTGCATTCTTATGCCCGGATCGCAGCACGAGATTCTGCAGGAGACCGATTCGGTGCGCACCCGCTTCTGGGCGGCTTTCGACGCCTACCTAGGCGTTGAAGTGAAGGTCGCCTAAGCGCGTCCTTTTTTTCGCCAGCGACTCCCCTTCGCGGAGTTGGCCCCGGCGTACGAGCCCTTCAGCCGGCGAGCACGGCCATCGCCGCCTCGTGCAGGTGTGGGTCGCCAGCGGCCAGGATGCGGCCGCCCTGTGTCGCCGGCCTACCGTCCCAGGTGGTGATGACGCCGCCCGCCTGCTCGATGATCGGGATCAGCGCCACGATGTCGTATGGCTTGAGACCCGATTCGACGACGAGGTCGACGAATCCGGCGGCCAGCATGCAGTAATTGTAGCAATCGCCCCCGAACCGCGTCATGCGCACCCGCACTTTCAGCTGGGCGAAGGCGTCCATCTCGTCGCCGTCGGCGAACAGATCCGGGTGCGTGGTGGCC
>JBAZYB010000074.1:0-16917 GCA_041659545.1 Hyphomicrobium sp. | reverse complement strand
GGTTGTCCCCCCTGTTTGCAGTAGCGCTAGTTATCGCCGCGCTCCTTGGCTTCCTCAACCTTGTCGACGGCTTCAGGGGGAACCCGGTCCCGTCCTACGTTGGCTCATGGTACGGGTTCACAGTGCACGCGTTGCTGGTGGCGCCAGTCGCCATTTGGTGGCTCGCCATTGCCGCCTGGATCAGGGAGGGCGCAGCTGGTGCGCGAACCGTCTGGTTCGGCTTTGGTCTCGCATGCTTTCTTCCAACGCTCGTCAACTTTGCTCGGAGCCTGTTTTTTCTCGTCGGCAAAATCTTTGGCTACAGCGCAGCCTATTACGCGTCGATGTCGAGCGAAGATTATCATGCGCAGATGCAGCTAAGCCTCTACGGCTTCCTTGGCGCGCTGCTCTTGCCCCTGTTTCTCGCGTTCATGCAAAAGCCCTACCCGGCGGGATTCAGACGCGTTGCCGCGTGGTCAGAGAAACCCCAGACCCTTGTTGCGGTGGCAGTTGGAATCCTTGTGCTTTTCATTTGGTGGCGCTTCGAGAACCCCATCCCCAAACTTTTTTACAGGATGACGGTCGAGGTTCAAACGCCAGAAGGACCGAAAAGTGGTACGGCGGTCCGTGCGGCGGTCGACGCCGGAGGGCGTAATGCAAAAGTTGAGGGTGAGGCCGTAGCCGTGGATTTAGGCCGGCGCGGCTATCTCTTTGCGTTGCTGAAGGGTGCTCAACCAAACGCCAAGACGGACGGCACACCTTCGATGCACACGCTCGTCACGCTGCTCGACCCAAAGCTCGATGCTATCAAATCGTCCAAAGAGCGCGCCCGGGCGTTGTCAAATCTTCGGGGTACTGCGACGCTCCCACAAGACCAGCTGCCTTATGTTGTCCGTTTCCGCGACCCCACCAATCCCAACACCATAGAGATGCTTGACCCCAACAACCTTGCCGCAGCATTCGGCCCCGGCGTGTCCTTGAAGGCCGTGACGGTGGAAGCAATACCACCCCGATATTGGCCCCTCTCTTTCATATTCAATGTGGGCGCGCCAGTTACACACTCACTGCGTGAGGTGCTGCCATGGCTCAAAAAACCAGGCGCGCGCTCACTCGAATCCCGCTTCGACGTCGGGTGGGAATACCTGAGCGGGCTGCGTAGTGAAGACTTTGTGCCTCAAGCGCATGTTGTCCGACGCGCCAGCGGTTCAGACAGCCAGAAACCGAGGGTTACCCGCTGAACGACAGACGTTTGTCATCTCGAGCTGGAACACGCCGGGAGGATCACGTCGGTTGTCAAATGTAGAGCGGTCTCCGGCCGAAGCTAACGAAGCTGCATTGCGCCGCTTGGCCTCGACTTCCGGAATCTCGGCATTGCGGCGCGGAGGGCTCGGGTGTCAAGATTGGTCACCGCATCCGTAAGCACCTAATGGTCAACGCCGCAATGCGGTCTCAACTGGAAATCCGAGGCGCTCCAAGGGAAGTGTAGCGATGCGCCCGTCCTCGCCGCCCGCCAGTGAAACGACGTCCAGTCGCCGCACGAGGCGCGCAAGTTTGCGATGCTTCATTTCGCGATAGAACAGGCGCGCTACGTCCTCGACGGAAAGCGCCAGTATCTTTACCGCAATGACGCGATTTTCGTCGAATTTATCGTCCGAATCTTTCGTGGCGGCGGAGGCTTTCGTTCGGCGGGTGGAGTTAGCCCACCGGGCCAGCTAGAATATTGCCCAAACAACCGATGCGCAGAATGGCCGCGCAGTATGCCTAAGGCGTCCGCCTTATACGCCGAAAGTCACAGCAGCTTGCTGTAAGCCTCCTTGAAGCCGCCGAGCGAGACTGGGATCATGATGTCTTTCTTGTCCAGGCTCTTGAATGAGATGGAGAGCGTCTTTCCCGTCTGCAGGCCCTTGAGAAGCGCATCGTCGATCGGCATGCCGACATAGCAGCCCTTCTGGTCACACATCTGCACAGGTTGCTTCTGTCCGGCGGCGCCGTCGATCGCCAGCACAATGCCGTCAGGAAGGAACATGCCGTGCGGTAGATGCAGCATCAGAGCGCCGGTCTTCGAGCCAGGGGGCACGCGGACGCTGACCGACAACAGGAGTTGCCCCGTTTTCTCGATCATCAGCGATTGAACGGCCTCGCAGGTCGTCTTTCCCGTGAGGCTTGCGCAATTGACCAGCCATGGAATCGGGGCAGCCTGTGGTGCTGGGGTCGGCCTTGCTTCGTTGGAAGATGCCTTCAACGGGGCTGCTTTCGTCGTCGGCGCCTGAGCGGTCGCAGTGCCGGATGTGAAGCAAAAGAGAGCAGCTGAGGCCAGCAAGGCGTAACGGCCGCGTACCGTCATGATCATGGATGGATCCAAGGATGGGTGGAGCCGAGCATGACAGCGCTATGCGAGGATTTTTTCTCTTTCATGACAGCGCATGAGGAGCCTTCGTTGCAGGTCTGCTTGCTGCGGCGGAAGTAGCATTACGGCAACATTGGAGCAGACTTTCTGACGGATGCCTGCGCTCGCGATGAAGGCGACAAAAACTGTTATGCGACGCTGCTAGTGCTCCCCGCGTTTGCGGCTCACGTTTTGTGCGGCGTAGGGGGCTCCATTGCGTACTTCGTTTTGCGTTTATCGCAACCCATCTGTCTATTCAGGTCCTTCACTACGCAAACAAGTTCTTATTCAGCAAGTAGCGCTTTTGCGCGGTGCACTGCTTGTTATCGCCGCGGTGGGGATTTTCGCCAACGGACCAGCGGTGGCACAGAACGCGACCTGCTCGACGAGCGGTGCGCAAAGAACCTGCAACGACGTCGCCGGTGACGGCATCGCGTACACTTCGGGAGTCGACAAGGTCACCGTCAATGACACTGTGTCGGGCTCGTCCATCGTCAACATCAACACCATCGGCATCCGGTTGAGCCAGACCGGCGGCGACGGCCACTCGGACCTCGAGGGCGTGTCACCCAATAAGTTCACCGATACCAAAGGCACTTCCGACACCGCTGACGATGTCGTCATCCTGATCGACGCCAACAGCCAAGCGCTGCGGACCGCTGCCAACAACCGCATCAAAGTCGTCGTCGAAGGCGGCCAGGAAGTGATGCGCGACGAGACCACCAATGCACTCGTGAGCCAGGCGGAGTTCAGCACCATCCTCAGCCAAGCCGGCCCCGGTGCGGGTGTCGTCGTCGGCGATGTCACGGTGCAAAATGCGGCAAGCTTCACCACCAGCAACGCTCACGGCATTCAGGCCTCCGCCAGCGGCGGAAAGGGCGGAAATGGTGGCTGGTGGACTGTCCTTGGAATCTACACCGAGGGTGAAGACGGTGGCGATGGCAGTGCCGGCGGCTCCGTGTCGGTCAACAACAGCGGCCAGATCGTCACCAGCGGCACGGGAAAATACGGCGTCGCTGCGACGAGCCAGGGAGGTGCCGGCGGCAAGGGCGGCGGCGCCGGCGGCATTGTCGCTAATCCAGGCGGCGGCGGGGATGGCGGATCCGGCGGACAGGTCAACGTTACTCTCACGCCGACGTCCTCGATCATCACGCATGGTGATGAGGGACACGGCGTGTTCGCGCAGAGCCAGGGCGGTGATGGCGGCAATGGCGGCGACGCCGGTGGCCTTGGCGTCCTGGGAACCGATGGCGGCAATGGCGGCGCTGGCGCGAAGGTCATCGTCAGCAACGGCGGCTATATAGAGACGACAGGCGAAGCTGCGTACGGCATGTACGCGCGCAGCTTCGGCGCCGGCGCAGGCCAAGGCTCCTCGGGTGGCGGCCTCGTCGCATTCGGCGGCAACGGCGGCGGCTACGCAAGTGGCGGCGATGTCGACGTCTCCAATAACGGCGACATCAAAACCAGCGGCACGGGCTCGCTCGGCGTTCTGGCCCAATCGATTGGCGGTGGCGGCGGCGACGGCGGCAACGCCGGCGGCCTCTTCACCAGCGGCGGCCGGGGTGGCTCGGGCGGCGACGGCGGCACCGTAACCTATACGCAGTCTGCCGGCGGCTCGGTGCATACGACCAACGATCGCGCCACGGCAATTCTTGCGCAGTCGATTGGCGGCGGCGGCGGCAACGGCGGCAACGCCATAACCGTCAATCCCGTTGCGGCGGTTGCGCTCGGCGGCGCCGGCGGTGCCGGCGGCCACGGCGGCACCGTGATCGTCGATGCCAGTGGTACCGTGAAGACGGATGGCGACGACGCAAATGCCATCGCCGCGCAGTCCATCGGCGGTGGCGGCGGCAATGGTGGCCTCGCGGTAGCCGTGACAGCTACCACGCTACCCTATTCAGCCTCGGTCGGAATCGGTGGGACAGGAGGTTCCGGCGGCCGCGGTGGTGCGGTCAACCTGACGTCCAACGCCCAGGTCCACACCACTGGCGACAGGTCGAGCGCTGTAGTCGCACAATCGATCGGCGGCGGCGGCGGCAATGGCGGCCTCGCAGTCGCGGCTTCGGTCGGACCGAGCATCTCCGCGAACGTGAGCATCGGTGGTGGCGGTGGCTCGGGTGGCAGTGGCGGTGCCGTCGAGGTGGAGACCAGCACAGGCGGATCCATCGTCACCGAACATGACAGCTCCTACGGCATCTTTGCACAGTCCGTCGGCGGCGGCGGAGGTTCGGGGGGGCTGTCGGTCTCGGGTGCGATCGGTGCTGGCAACGTTGGCGTGTCGCTCGGCGGTAGCGGCGGCAGTGGTGGAGCGGGTGGCACGGTCGATGTCAACAATGTCGTCGGCATCGCTACCGGCGGCGTAAGCTCTCACGGCATTCTTGCGCAATCCGTCGGCGGGGGCGGCGGTGAGGGCGGAATGGCCGTGTCGGCGAGCGTCAGCGCCAGTGCAAGTATCAGCGTCGGCCTCGGCGGCAACGGCGGCAGCGGAGCCAACGCCGCGCGCGTCAGAGTCGACAATCAGGGCAACATCTTCACCGGCGGCACCAACGCGTTCGGCATCCTCGCCCAGTCGGTTGGCGGCGGCGGTGGTGCCGGCGGCAACACCATCACGGCGAGCGCCGCGGGCGGCATCGTCGCAGGCAGCGTGGCGATAGGGCTTGGCGGTTCCGGCGGATCGGGTGGCACGGCCGGCGCGGTCGAACTCGACAATACGACGGCAGACATCCGCACCCTCGGTGTCGGCGCAACGGCGCTCGTCGCGCAATCCATTGGCGGCGGCGGCGGCGCCGGCGGTTACGCCGTTGCTGCCACTCTGACCATCAGCAAGGATGGCGGCGGTTCGGTTTCTGTGGCACTCGGCGGCAATGGCGGCAGCGGCGGGACCGGAGGCACAGTCGATGTCGACAACACTGCCAAACTCGACACCACCGGGGACCAGGCCTCGGGTATCGTCGCACAGTCGCTCGGCGGCGGCGGCGGCGTCGGTGGGACAGCGGTTGCGGGTGCGCTGAACTTCAGCAAGGGCTCCGGCATCGCCGTTGCGGTCGCCTTGGGCGGCGCGGGCGGCAATGGCGGTACGGCATCGGCTGTTACCGTCGACAATGACGGCGATATCGTCACGCGCGGCGCCGACGCCTTCGTCGTTTTGGTGCAGTCAATCGGCGGCTCGGGCGGCGCCGGCGGCATGAGCATTGCCGGCGCGTTGAATGGAACCGGCGGAGCCGGCGGCTCGGTCGGAGTTTCGCTCGGCGGCAGTGGCGGCAACGGTGCCGAGGCCGGCACTGTGACGGTGACCAATAGCGGCGACATCACCACCACCGGCGCGCGGTCGGGCGGTGTCGTTGCGCAATCGATCGGTGGCGCTGGCGGCGCTGGCGGTCTCTCGGTCGGGCTCGCGCTCGCCGGCTCGACGCAGGCTCAGACGGGCGCCGTGGCGGTGTCCCTCGGCGGTACAGGCGGTGGTGGCGGCACGGCGAAGGCCGTCAAGATCACCAACACAGGCAATATATCAACGTCGGGCGCGTCGAACGAGACCGCTGCCGGCGAGCGCGTCAACACCGACGCGCATGCGCTGCTCGTGCAGTCGATTGGCGGCTCAGGTGGCATTGGCGGCATCGGGGGCGCGGCGGGCGTCGCCATCGGCAAGGAACTGGCCGCGTCGGCCTCCATCGCCGTCGGCGGAATTGGCGGCTCGGGCGGCATCGCCGGGGACGTGACCGTCGACAACAGTGGCAACCTCTCCACCGGCAGCGACAACTCTATGGGCATCGTCGCCCAATCAATCGGCGGTGGCGGCGGCGCGGGCGGCGGCTCGGTGGCGCTGTCGTTCGCCTTTTCGCAGGCGAGCAACTCCGGCGCGGTCGGCGTGTCGATCGGCGGCGGCGGCGGTGCCGGCGTCGAGGCGGGTGATGTGTTCGTCGACAGCACCGGCATCATCACCACGAGCGGTGCAAGCGCTCACGGCATTCTCGCGCAATCCATCGGCGGCGATGGCGGCCAGGGTGGTTTCTCCGTGTCGGCCACGGGCACCGTCTCGCGCGAGGTCAGCGGCGCTATCGGCGTCGCCGTAGGCGGACCAGGCGGCGTCGGCGGCAAGGCAGGTGACGTAAAAGTTGGCTCCACGCAGGCTATCAAGGGCACCATCGCCACGACCGGCGACAACGCTGCGGCAATCGTTGCGCAATCGATCGGCGGAGGCGGCGGTGCCGGCGGATTTGCGGGCTCGCTTACGGGCGTCGTCAACCTCGGCGCCAATAAGCGCACCATGGCGCTCGGCGTCACCGTCGGCGGCTTCGGGGGAAGCGGCGGCGAGGCCGGCGTCGTGGAGGTCATCACCGACAGCTCGGCGCTCATCTCCACCAAGGGCGACTTTGGCTACGGCATCCTCGCGCAGTCGATCGGCGGCAAGGGCGGCACCGGCGGCGGCGCCATCGGCGCCGTGCTCAACGCCGCGACCGACGGCAACAGCTCCGTCAACGCGGCATTGACGGTCGGCGGCTTCGGCGGCGACGGCGCAGTCGCAGGTGCTGTTCTCGTCGACAACGGCGCCACGATCATTACGGGCGACGCCAGCCAGGCGCATGGCGGCCAGTTCGCTCACGGCATTCTCGCCCAGTCGATCGGCGGCGACGGTGGGGCCGGCGGCTTCTCCGGCTCGATCGCCTTCGCGGTCGGCGCCAGCAATCAGTCGTCTAACAACTACAATCTCTCCGCGTCAGTTGGCGGCTTCGGCGGCACGGGTGCCGATGCCGGAACCGTGACCGTCGACAACTCCGGCATGATCGTCACGCTCGGCGAACGCGCACGCGGCATCTTTGCCCAGTCGGTGGGCGGCGGCGGCGGCGCCGGCGGCGACACCGGCCTCGGCGACGACGTATGGGGCGAAAACTTCATCCTCGACAGCGCCGTCTCGAAGATCGTCTCGGGCGACCTCGACAGTCTCGACCTCGGCGCCGGTGGCGCCTACGCGGGCGGCTACGGCGCCAACAGCCACAGCCTCGCTGTCTCGGTGGGCGGCTTCGGTGGCGCTGGCGGCGACGGCTCAGCCGTCAATGTCGACAACGACGGTGCGATCTGGACGTTCGGCAAGGACGGCCATGCCATCTTCGCACAATCGGTCGGCGGCGGCGGCGGATCGGGCGGCATCAGCACCTCCGCCTCGGCGGCGGTGGCAGCCAGCAACTCAACGTCGCTTGCGTTGGCAGTGGGCGGCTTTGGCGGCGCAGGCGGTGACGGCGGCGACGTCATCGTCGATAACTCGGGCGAGATCATCACCGTCTATCACGGCGCCTATGGCGTGTTCGCCCAATCGGTTGGCGGCGGCGGCGGCGCCGGCGGCGATACACGCGGCTTCACCTTGCAGCGCAAGGACACGACCATCGGCAAGAACCTGAAGCCCGGCAAACAGATCACCGTGACGGTGGGTGGATTCGGCGGCGCCGGCGGCGACTCCGGCACCGTCGACGTCGCCAACAGCGGCGACATCCTGACCTTCGGAACCGGCTCTATAGGCATCTTCGCGCAGACAGTAGGCGGCGGCGGCGGCACCGGCGGCAACTCGTCCGTATCGAGCGCCGAGCTTGCGGCGCTGTTCGAGGATGACGAAGCCTACAAGAAGCAATTCCGCACCTGGAAGTACAAGCTTGCGCTCGGCGGCTTCGGCGGCGCCGGCGGCACCGGCGAGGCCGTGACGGTCGACAACTCCGGCACCATCGTCACGCTCGGTGAGCAGTCGACCGCAATCTACGCCCAGTCCGTCGGCGGCGGCGGCGGCACCGGCGGCAAAGGCTCGAGCGGCTTTACCGGTGACTTCTCCATCGGCGGCTTCGGCGGCACCGGCAGCGACGGCGGCCTCGTCGCCGTGTCGAACACCGGCGCCATTGCCACCGAGGGCAACCTCTCCGACGGCATTTTTGCACAGTCCGTCGGCGGCGGCGGCGGCGACGGCGGCGCAGCCGACTTCGGCAACGCGCGCAGCTTCCGCGGCGAGCTGATCAAGGCGATCCGCCGCAAGGGCTTCAAGGAAGGTCTCAAGGACCTCGCGAAAAAGACGTTCCTGCCCACGTTCGGCGTCGGTGTCGGCGGCTTCGGTGGCGCCTCGGGTGACGGCGGCACCGTATTCGTCTGCAATGGCGCAACCTATGATGCCGGAACAGGAATGTGCACCGGCTCGGTAGCCACGGCGTCCATCCACACCACAGGCGATGCCTCGCACGGCATCTTCGCCCAGTCGGTAGGCGGCGGCGGCGGAACCGGCGGCCAGGCCTTCCTCACCAACGTCGGCAAGATCGGCATCGGCGGCCTTGGTGGCGCGGCCGGCGACGGCGGCAAGGTCACCGTCGTCAACAACGGCGACATCGTCACTGAGGGCAACGGCAGCTTCGGCGTCTTCGCCCAGTCGGTCGGCGGCGGCGGTGGTCTCGCAGGCGACATCACCTTCGGCATCCAGGGCCTCGGGCGCGACGAGGCCAAGCTCGTTCGCCAGTTCGGACAGTATGCCTCCGGTGCCTCCGTTCCCGGCGTCGATCTCGACGGCGACGGCACTATCACGACCTCGGAGGTCACCGAGACGCAGGCGATGTTCGGGTTCGGAACCGGCAACGACGAGAAGACGGATATCGACGAGAACGGCCTGCCGATCTCCGATGAGCTGGCCTCTCAGTTTGCTTCTCTATATGACTCTGCCGGCGGCGGCGGTGTTGCCGATCCGCTGAGCTATTCTCCGGCGGATCCGCTCAACGGGCAGAGCACGAGCGGCCTCGATGCGGCGGTGACAGACGCATTGAGCCTTGGCCTGCAAGCGGGCGCCGATGCGATGAAGTCGTCGGTGTTGGGCGGCCTCAAGAGCGCATTCGGCAACGATCCGACATTCAACGCCCTGTTCGACGCCATGTCGGGCTCGGAGGTGATCGAATTCCTGAAGGCCGCGTTCACCAGCGACGGCACGTCCATCACCTTCAAGAGCTCGGTCATCGATCTGCTCAACGGCGTGACCGGCGACGGCGGAGCCGTCAGCGTGACGACCAACGGGAACATCATCGTCACCGGGGGCAAGAGCGCGGACGAGCTGGAGCGGGCCGGCTCGATCGGTATCTTTGCCCAGTCGGTGGGCGGCGGCGGCGGCATCGTCGGCAATACCGTCGAGGTGACGGAGGCGGAGACCGACACCGATCTCAACGGCGACGGCGACAAGAGCGACACCTTCGACGTCTCCGATGGCACCGCTTTCGCCGGCACGGTCGGCGGCCACGGCAAGGGAGGCACGGTGTTCGTGCGCCATACGGGCAGCATCGTCTCGCCCTCGCTCAACGGCATCGGCATCTTCGCCCAGAGCACCGGCGGCGATGGCGGCAGCGACATCACCGTCGAGGTGGATGGTGGCATCATCGAGGGCGGCGAGCTCCTCGACGACGGCACCGGCGTGGCGGCGGCGATCATCATCGACGGCGGCGCCAACAACAGGCTGACGATCGGCGCTGACAGCGAAATATTCGCCAGGAGCGAGCGCGCCATCATTGGCGGGGAGGGCGACGAGGCCGTCGCCAGCGAGGGCCGCATCATCGGCAACATCGACCTCGGACGCGGCACCAACGGTCTGACCAACAAGCTCGGAGGCTTCATCGAGACGCGCACGACCATCAATCTCAATGGCGGCGCCTTCGACAACGCCGGTGAGATGGACATGGGCGGCTTCGAGATCGTGACGACGACGGCCCTGACCGGAAGCTACGAGCAGACAACGACCGGCAACTTCATCGGCGACTTCTCCTTCGGCGTCGAGCCGTCGGACCTGCTCGACGTCACCGGCAGCGCGAACGTTGGCGGCATCCTCACCCCGCATCTGATGCGGCTTGCGGTGCTGTCGCCGCCGGAGACGTTCATCCGCGCCGGAGGCGGAGCGACCGACGACGGAATCAGCGTGCAAGACACGCTCACTATCGACTACGGGATCGTGTTCACGCCAACCGAGGTTCAGCTCGCTATCAATGGCATCGACTTCACGCCGACCGGCATCGACCTGACGCGCAACCAGGCCTCGGCAGGAGACTTCATCAACACTGTGCTGAACGGAGAGGGCTCGGAGCCGCTAGCGCCCTACTTCGCCTACCTTGCCAACCTGCAGGCGGGCGATGAGGCAATTCTGAGCGACCTGCTCGAGCGCGTACACGCCGAGCCCTATGCCGCAATGCTCGCACCGGTGCTGTTCTCGGCGCAGCGGTTCGGCAATGCCCTGCAAAGCTGCCCGGTGGACGGTGATACCGGCACCGTCATCGCCGAAGGCCAGTGCCTATGGGCGCGTGTGTCGGGAGCCTACTTCGGCAAAGACAGCACCCGCGATTTCTCCGCTACGGACGAAACTTCGTATGCTTTCTCTAGTGGCGGCCAGTTCTATTTGGCGCCGCATCTGCACCTAGGCGGCGCCATCGAGTACGAGCAGACGGATTTCCAGTACGGCAGGAGCCTCTCGAGCAAGGGTGACCGCTTGAACTTCGGTGGCGTGCTGAAGTATCAGGCCGGCTCGACGCTGCTTTCCGCCGCCGCTGCCGGCGGCTACGGATGGTACGACACCACGCGCATCGTCGATCTCGGGTTCATCATCCCGGGGGCAAACCGCGCCGAGGCCGATCACGACATCGCGCATGCCCACTTCCAGCTTCGGGCGGCGCAGCTGTTCACCGCCGGTAGCCTCTACGCCAAACCGATCCTGGACCTGACGGCGACCTACCTTGCAACCCGTGCCTTCCACGAGGCGGGCGTAGGCGCGCTCAACCTGCAGCTCGCCGACCAGGGCGAGTGGGTCTATGCGGCGAGCCCATCACTTGAGCTTGGAGCGCAGCTCACGAACGAGCACGGTGTGCTCTTCCGGCCGTACATTCGCGGTGGCGTGACCCGCTTCAGCGAAAACACGCTGGGCGTCAACGCTACGTTCGAGGGCGCCCCGGCAAGTGCCGGCACTTTTGGCTCGGTCAGCGACCTCGACAAGACAGTCGCCAATGTAACGGCAGGCATCGACGTGCTCGATCCCAAAGACGGGTTTGACCTGCGCTTCTCCTATGACGGACGCTTTGGCGAGGACAATATCGAGGTCCACTCGGGTAGCGCACGTTTCATCCTGAATTATTGACGCATATCCGCGATGGCCTAAAGGGACCCAACGTTCGCGTGAAGCCGTGCGAGCGGATACCGATTGATCGGAGATAGCACGAGGCGGACATTGGGCATCGACGCTCGGCCACGCGTCGCTGCCTGGAGAAGGTAGGACGGCATTGTCGTCACGCCACGCGCTTACCCTGGCAGCATGTATTTGGCGACGTTTGTTCGCTCAGGCATCCGAGCGTCAACGACAGCTGCCAAGGGGAATGCGGACGTGCTGCCGAGGGGCGACAGCACGGGGGCACGCTAACTGCTTGACGTCCGCAAACTCGGCATAGCGGTTATCGCATCGCCTTGTCGGCTCCCGGCCCGGCTCTATGATCAGGAGCGCGGACTGGCGTCCCCAGTCGTCAAGGACTGCTTGACGACTGAGCCACTGGTCGTGATTGAGAGGCCGGCATCGTTATCTCAGGCGAAGATGTCGATGCATGAGCGCCGTTTTCCTGCGAATGGCGTGCATGGCAGCCATGCCGATAGGCTACGGATAACCAGCGATCAACCTCAGCGTCTCGGCAAGCCGACGCGCGTCGGCGCCAGCTCGGTGCATCAAAGGAAAGCGAGATAGTGGGAGGCGAAATCTACAAAATCGTAGTCCTAATCTCGCTCGTTTCCTGTCGCCTGTATTATCGTGATGCTGACGTTGTTCGATGGCTCGTCCGACCGAACGAGCTCTTCCCAAGCAACAACTTGTAGGCATCCACCTAACTTGCTAACTCATACCTGCCAGCGACTTTTCGTGTGCCTTCGCCCTCGACGTGTCCTCGCGAACCGCATGCGGCATCTCCAAATCCTCATAGGAAACGATTTGTGACAATCGCCTCCGGCGCGTGCGGCCTTGACTTCGGTACATCCAACAGCGCTATCGGCCATGCTGCGGAAGCTCATCCCTCTCTGATCCCCCTGCAGGAGGGCCGCGTTTCGATTCCCACCGCAGTATTCTTTAGCTTCGAGGACGCTAGTGTCACCTTCGGCCGCGAGGCCGTCTCCCGCTACTTGGAGCGCGAGGATGGGCGCCTGATGCGCTCGCTGAAATCTGTACTCGGATCCTCTCTCATCCACGAGCAAACGCAGGTTGGAGCAAAGCGCCTGCGGTTCGATGAGATTATCTCGCTTTTCCTCAGCTACGTGCGCAAAGCCGCCGACGAGCCGTCCTCCGTCGTCATGGGTCGGCCTGTGTACTTCGTGGACGAGGACCCGGAGGCCGACAAGAGTGCAGAGGATCAACTCCGGCACGCGGCGCAACTCGCAGGCTTCAAGCACGTCGAATTCCAGTTCGAGCCCATCGCCGCTGCCCTCGACTACGAACGCCAAGTGGACGCCGAAGAGCTCGCGCTGGTCGTCGACATCGGCGGTGGCACTTCGGACTTCTCCATCGTCCGCGTCTCTCCGCATCGGCGCGGCAAGCCGGACCGCAAGTCGGACATTCTCGCCTATTCGGGCGTGCACATCGGCGGCACCGATTTCGACCGTCGCCTTGAACTCGATGCGGTGCTTCCCGATCTTGGGCTTGGTGCCAAGCTTCGTCACAAGAACATGGCAACACCCTCGTGGTGGTACCAGGACCTTGCAACCTGGCAGCGCATCAACTTCCTCTATGACCCTAAGCTCTTCTCCGAGATTCGCCAGGTGCGCCGCGATATGTTCGAGCCGGAAAAGCTCGACCGTCTAATCAAGATTTTGGAGTACAGGAGGGGGCACGCGCTATTGACCGCCGTCGAGGACGTCAAGATACAGCTCTCCTCCGCAAAGGTCGTGGCGATGGATTTGCAGAAGCTCGCTGGCATCGAGCCGCTCGACATCACGAGGAAGCAGTTTGAGCGCGCAATTGCCGACCAGATCGGCAAAATTCATATGGCGATCAAAAGCACGCTGAGCCAGAGCAACGTAGCTCCGGATGCCATCGGCTCAGTGTTTCTGACCGGCGGCTCGTCGCGGATACCGCTGCTGCTTGCGACGTTGCGCGAGGCGTTCGCCAATGCCCGCATCGTCGAAGGCGATGCGTTCGGCTCCGTAGCCACGGGGCTCGCACTTGAAGCCCACAGTTGCTTTGGTCCGATGCGCGTTTAATGCCACGCCTCTCGCGGGGCTCGAAGAATTTCCTGTTTAATGGCCTCGCACCAATGCCACGCTATCGGTCGCGCACTGATGCGCTAGAATGTGGGCCTCAGACGTCGCTTTTTATTCGATCCTATACATTGGCGCCATTTGGAGCTGACGACGAAGCGTGGGGTGTTGCGCGAGAGAACCCAGAGTAGCCGATCTCGGCGCTCACTCTCTGTCCATGTCGTCGACCAAAACTGCCAACTGGCGCTATGCCGAGTTTGCAGACATCTCTCCTGGTGTCCTCGTGGTCCTGAGTCTCGATCGAGCAGCTGTCCGCTCAGCCGAGAAGAGCGGAACAGAATGTAACCTGAACTGCTCGGTTCGCGCATTAAGCCAGGAACTTCAGAACTACTGCCGGCAAAACACGCGCATCGCGCGTCCACCTGAGGAGCATCATGAGCCGTTCGGCATATCTCGTGGAGGGCGCGGCGCAAGGTTGGCGTGATAGAGCGTTGACAACTCCGGCTTACATGCTTCACCCGATACGTTGAACTGGCGAAGCAAAGCTTTCGCGGCGAACACATCGGACGGCGAAATCCGTCCAGCTTGGGTAGCCAGAATCTTCAACAAGTCGTCTAGCGCCGCGGCGGCCTTGCACATATCCGGGAAGCCGACTGATCCGCTCGTGCCCTTCGCTTGGTGTGTAATCGACCGGGCCATCAATAACGGTTCGCGGGACACGCAATTGGGATCGAGGCCCCGCTCTAGCAGTTGTCCCAACTCCTCGGTCTGCCGGGCGAGAGCGTTGCAATGCCGGACCAGCAGATCGCGCAATTGCGCACGAACCTCCGCAGCATCTGACTGACGTCTGCACACGTCTGCCAGTCGTTCCGCAAGCGTTAAAGGATCGAAAGGCTTGGTGATTACGTCGGCGGCGCCCATGCGCCGAAATCCTGCTATCTCGGCGGCCATCGCTCTGGCGGTCATGAAGACAATAGGTGTTTCCGTCAGGGCTGGAATACGCCGCAGACGAGCGTACGTCTCGACGCCGTCCATGCCTGGCATCTCAACGTCAAGAAGGACGAGGTCGGGGGCGAATATTTCGCTTCGCTCTATAGCCTCGGCGCCGGAGGCGCAGAGATCGACGCTGATAGCGCCAGATCTGGCGAGGGCCATCGCGACGATCTCACGGATATCGGGATCGTCCTCGACGCACGTAATCCGGCTCAGCATCGGCATGCTCTGCGAAAAAAAGTCGATGCTGTTTCAAGCATCAAAAGCGCTGAAGTAAAGAGACAAAGGAAAGCGGTATGCTTGAACGGCATTTAATTAAATCGATATTCAGACGTCGGAGCATATGGTGCGAATCGCCTGAGCACAAGCGAGACCAGTCGCCGCTCCAAGCCATAACAATCATGATGCGGTAAAATCCAAATGATCGCTGAAGCCGAAGCGAGACGCGAGCCGCACAAGGCTCTATTGCGACGGGTGCTCGTTGCCGAAGACAGCCCTATTACACAGGACCTCCTCAAACTGCTGCTCAACCAGCGCGGCCATGAGGTCGATATTGTCAGCGACGGGCTCCAGGCGCTGGCAGCCTTGCGTGAGAAGCAATACGACGTGGCGCTGCTGGACTTTCACCTCCCGGGAATGGACGGTCTCGACGTCGCGGCGAAACTGCGGGCCGGACCCGGCCATCTCCGTACGCCGCGCCTCATTGCCATGACCGCGGATACGGAAGGTCTTCTGAGCCACGCCTCCGATTGCGAGAGCTTCGATCACATTCTGCCCAAGCCCCTGGACATCTACGAGGTGGGCAGGCTTGTCGAAGAACAAGCTGAGATCGGCGATCACGAGGGTCTCAATCCGAGAAACCATCGCTCGCGTCTGACGCCCGTGCCGCGCTCGGAGCCTTCGGGGCTCAAGGACCTTGGGCACGAGTGCCTCTATTGGCCAGGCGACGTGGAACCCTCCCGCCTCTCCAGCCGCGCGATGCAGGCGACGCTTGGCGACCCGCGATTCGATGCGCTCATCATCAATGCCGCTGCAACGCAGGCGGAGCTTGCGGGAATATGGAGACACAAGGCTCTTCATCTGCTGCCGGTCATCGACATGACCGGGGTCCTTGGCCGCGCTGCAGATCTCGACGGTGCGGAACTGAGCATCGGTGGCGCAGACAAGCTGAAGGAGATCATCGAGCGCTTCAATGCTCAGCGCGCCTCGCTCCATCGCGATCTGGTTCTGACGGACAACGTCGGTGAGAAGCTCGTGGGCCGCGCATTCGTTTCAGGTAAGCCGTTCGTCGCCTACTATGAGCCGCGTATAGCCTCACTCGTTAGCTATGACACTATTGCCCAGCCGGATCTCGTCGTCCGCGAGGGCGACCTATTGACCGCCGATGGGCTGTTCAAGAAAATATTCTTCGATCGGCTTCATGTTTGCGGTCGGTGCAATTCCAATCGATTGAACGTGCGCGAGGAGTGTTCGCACTGCCGCTCTGCAGATCTCGCAGAAGAATCCTATCTGCATCACTTCCGCTGCGCGTACCAGGGTCCGGACTCCAAGTTCCGCCAAGGCGATGATCTCATCTGCCCGAAGTGTCGGCGGGCACTGACCAACTTCGGCAGCGATTACGATCGACCCGGCTCGATGAGTGTCTGCCGGAAATGCGGACACGCCGATTCCGAGCCGGTCATCGGCTTCATGTGCCTAGACTGTGGCGCTCACTCGGACTCGGCGACGACAAACACGCGCGACGTCTATTCTTACGGACTCACTGAGCAGGGTCAGAGCTTCGCCAAGCATGGTGCCGCTTATCTCGGGCCGGCCCGGCGGGCCCTCCGGTTCACCGATCTACCGCTGGAGGTCGTGATCGCACTGAATGCAGCTGCCAAGCAGTACAGTGAAGACGGCAGGCCTTTTACATTGGCCAACATCTTCTACGACAACGAACGAGAGATCACTGCCGAACACGGCGCACGCCAGTTCGCAAATGCCCGCGATCAATACATCGACAGCCTGCGTGCGGGCCTTGGTCCAACGGTTGCAGTAACGCGCGGCACATCCTACGACGTAGCGCTGCTGCGCGACGTCGCTCCCGATGAAGCAATGCGGCGGTTCGATGCCATTTCCGAGCAGGCCCAGAGCGCTTTGCGCTTCGATCTCGGGGCCACGTGCCAAGCCCTAGGGCCGGATAGTTTCTCGTGATGTGGCAAGATATCAACGACGGGATGACGTACATTCTCTCGCAGAGCCCTGCGAGCCTATTTCATTTGTTCTGGTTCGTTATCATCTTCGAGATTCCCCGATACACCCTGGGGTTCATCGCTGTCGTCGTTGTCAGTTTCGGCCGCTCG
>JBAZYB010000073.1:0-17041 GCA_041659545.1 Hyphomicrobium sp. | reverse complement strand
GGGCCGATAAAGCGCTCGCGAATGTTGGCAAGCGACGCGCGCTTCTCCTTCAGGCGCAGGATGAACGACTTGCGCCAGTCGATATCGGTACGTCCGTCGAGGTCGTAGCCCACCCAGCAGGCAAACGTCGCCAGCTTCGGCTTTAGCGCGTACGCCTTCGGACCGAAGCGGTGCAGCGCCGCCGAGAAGAAGCTGTCGAGCAGCTCGACGTATGCGTTGCGCAGGTTCTGAATGGCGTTCTGCGCCCGCCCATGCTCGTACATGAGATCGATGTTGTCGTCCGGGCGATGCGCAACTCCGATGCGCGTATTGGGATCGACGTAATCGTCGACGGCGATTTCCACGATGCGCTTCGACAGCGCGTCCGACAGCCCGAACGTCGGGTGAGCGGTCAGCACGATGCCGGTGCGTGTACGCTCCCAACGATCTTTGAACGTTTCGAAGTCGGCCGCTGCGGCGGCGCCTTCGACGAAATCGGCGAATTCCTTATAGGTCGTGGCGCGATCTACGAAGCCGACCCGCTCGCGCAGATGCACGGCGCGCTGCACGCAGGCGCGGTCCATGAGCCGCGTGGCGAGAGCCTTGAGCTCGGCAAAGCTGGTGTCGCCGCTTTCCAGGCGCCTCGAAAGATCGAAGGCAAGACTGACGATGGGATTGAGCGCCGGCGAATCTGGAATTTTCGACCGCAAGGCGCGGAGCTCGTCGCGCAACCGGAACTCATCTAGCTTCCCGGTGGCGTTTGGCTGCACGTCGTTCGGCATTTATATCTCCACGCTTCGCTGGCAACGCCGGCCCGCGGCAGCGCGCCGGTCCGTGAAGATCTCGGGGGGCGCCGCGGGGGCGGCGGGGCCCGTCTAACACGAGACGGGCCCCGAAGTCTTACGCAACTTTCTTCATCGAGCTGAGAACGTTGGCCACCGTCGCACCCATTTCCGACGGCGTCGGCGCAATCGACACGCCGCAGCCTTTCAGGATCTCGACCTTCTCGGGAGCGGACTCGCCGAAGGCGGAAATGATCGCGCCCGCATGGCCCATCTTACGGCCCTTCGGAGCCGAGAGACCGGCAATGTAAGCGATGACCGGCTTCTTCATGTGGTCGCGGGCGTACTCGCCGCCCTCGGCCTCTTGCGGACCGCCGATCTCGCCGATCATCAGCACCGCATCGGTTTCCGGGTCGCGCTCGAAATGCTCAAGAACGTCGCGGAACGAGGAGCCGTTGATCGGATCACCGCCGATACCGACCGAGGTCGAAACGCCGATTCCCAGTGCTTTGAGCTGTGAGGCAGCCTCATAGCCGAGCGTACCGGAGCGTCCGATAATGCCGATGCGGCCCGGGAGGTAGATGTGTCCAGGCATGATGCCGAGCATGGCCTTGCCAGGAGAGATGGTGCCGGCGCAGTTCGGGCCGGTGAGAACCATGCGGTTCTCCCACTTGTAGCGGCGCATGTAGCGCTTAACGCGGATCATGTCCTGCGCGGGAATACCGTCGGTAATGCACACGCAGTATTTGATGCCCGCATCGGCCGCTTCCATGATCGCATCGGCCGCAAACGGCGGCGGCACGAACACGATGCTCGCTTCCGCCTTCGTCTCCTCGACGGCGCCCTTCATGGTGTTGAACACCGGACGGCCGAGATGGGTGGTGCCGCCCTTGCCCGGGGTAACGCCGCCGACGACGTTGGTGCCGTAGTCGATCATTTCCTGGGCGTGGAAGGTGCCGATGCGACCGGTGAACCCCTGGATCAGGACCGGCGTATTCTCGTTGATGAAAATTGCCATTTGAGCGATCTCCCTTAAGCGGCGCTTTTGGCAGCGGCGACGGCCTTTTGGGCAGCTTCCGCTAGCGTTTCCGCAGTAATCACCGTCAGCCCGCTCTCATCGAGGATGCGGCGTCCTTCTTCGACATTGGTGCCGGCAAGGCGAACGACGACCGGCATCTTGATCTGCAGGTCGTGGACGGCATCGACGACACCCTTGGCGACCCAGTCGCAACGGTTGATGCCGGCAAAGACGTTCAGCAGCAGCGCCTTCACCTTCTTGTCCTTGAGCACCGCCTTGAACGACTTGGCGACGCGCTCGGGGCTTGCACCACCACCGATGTCGAGGAAGTTGGCAGGCTCGCCGCCGGCCAGCTTGATCATGTCGAGCGTGGCCATGGCGAGGCCGGCGCCGTTGACGACGCAACCGATGTCGCCGTCGAGGCCGACGTAGGCGAGGCCGCGGTCGGAGGCATACGTCTCGCGCGGATCCTCCTGGCTCTTGTCGCGCAGCTCGGCAATGTGCGGGCGGCGGAACAGAGCGTTGTCGTCGAAGCTCATCTTGGCGTCGAGCGCCAGGAGGTGCTTGTCCTTGGTGATGACCAGCGGGTTGATCTCCACCATCGTGGCGTCGAGGTCGCGGAAGGCGCGGTAGCAGGCAAGGATCGTGGGGACCAGCTTATTGATGATCTCCGGATCGACGCCGAGGCCGTAGGCGACTTCGCGTGCCTGGAACTGCTGCATGCCGACGGCCGGATCTACGACCACACGGATGATCGTATCGGGCTGCTTGGCCGAGATCTCTTCGATCTCCATGCCACCGGCAGCCGACGCGACGACCATGATGCGTTCGGAGGCGCGGTCCATCACCAGGGCGAGGTAGATCTCCTTGGCAATGTCAGTCGCTTCCTCGATGTAGAGGCGCGATACGAGCTTGCCGTTGGGTCCCGTCTGGTGCGTTGCCAGCTTCTTGCCGAGCAGCGCTTCGGCGGCCTGCTCGATCTCACGATCGGTAGAGCACACCTTGATGCCGCCGGCCTTGCCGCGGGCGCCGGAGTGGATCTGCGCCTTGACGACCCACTTGCTGCCGCCGATCTCGGTAGCGCGATAGGTAGCTTGCTCCGGGCTATAGGCGAGGCCACCGCGCGGGATCGGCACGCCGAACTTCGAAAGAAGCTCCTTGGCTTGGTATTCGTGAATGTCCATTTTTATGGCTCCCTAGCGATCCTGATTAGGCGGCGGCCTTGGCGCGGGCTTCTTCGCCCTTCTTGATCGCGGCTGCCGTGGCAAGAAGGTTGTTCGCCATCTTCTCGGAAGCAGCGTCGATCATCTTGCCGTCGAGCGAAGCAGCACCCTTGCCCTGGGCCTCGGCTTCCTTGAGTGCCACGAGAATGCGCTCGGCGCGCTCGACTTCCTTCGCGGTCGGCGAGAACACCTCGTTGGCGAGCTCGATCTGCGAAGGATGGATGGCCCACTTGCCCTCGATGCCGAGAGCGGCGGCGCGCTTGGCACCGGCGGTGTAGCCAGCCGGATCGGAGAAGTCGCCGAACGGGCCGTCGATGGGACGCAGACCGTAGGCGCGGCAGGCAACCGTCATGCGCGACAGTGCGAAGTGCCACTGGTCGCCGGGGTAGTCAGGGTTGAGACCGCCGATGACGACGGTGCGCGCCTTGTTGAACGCGGCATAGTCGGCAACGCCGAAGTGCATGGCTTCAAGACGGCTCGGAGCGGCGGCGATAGCTTCGACGTTGGCCATGCCGAGCGGCGTTTCGATGAGCGCTTCGGTCGCCACCTTGTTGGTGAGGCCCTTGGCGACTTCGATCTGGCTGACGATGCACTCGACCGTATAGACGTCGGCGGGGACGCCGACCTTCGGGATGAGGATGGTGTCGAGCTTCGAGCCGGCCTGCTCCATGATGTCGACGACGTCACGATACATGTAGTGCGTGTCGAGGCCGTTGATGCGCACCGAGACGGTCTTGCCGGCGCCGCGCCAGTCGAGGTCGTTGAGCGCCTGGATGATGTTCTTGCGCGCCTGCTCCTTGTCCGGCGGAGCCACGGCGTCCTCGCAATCGAGGAACACGTAGTCGGCGGCGCTGGCGAGCGCCTTCTCGATCATGGTCGGATTGGAGCCCGGAACAGCGAGCTCGCTGCGCTGCAGGCGGGACTGGCGGAGGGGGAAAAGGGTGTAGCTCATCTTGGGGCGTTCCTCTGAGCGGCTTTTGATTGGGATGATGTTGGCTTGGCGCTCGTAGCAGGCGCCAGGCGTTCCTCGCGTCGCAGACAACGAAGCGGCGCCTTTTTGGGGGCGCCGCTTCTGTCAGATCAGCTTGCCAGCTTCAGCTCCGGGCGGCTCGTGGCCGAAGCCTTGGTCGTCTCGCGGAAGTATTCCGCAGCAGCGCCGGTGCCCGAGCCGGGGACGATGTCCACGCCGCAATCGCGGAGTGCCATCTCAGCGGCGAACAGAGCGCCGCCGACCATCACTTCATCCAGCGCACCGAGGTGGCCGATGCGGAAGACCTTGCCGGCGACCTTGTTGAGGCCAACGCCGAACGAGGTGTTGTAGCGATAGTAGGCCGTCTTCACGACCTGCGCGCTGTCGACGCCTTCCGGAACCAGGATGGCGCTCACCGTGTCGGAGTACCACTTCGGCTCCTTGGCACACACTTTCAGACCCCAGCCGGCGACGGCGCGACGCACGCCCTCGGCAAGGCGGTGATGACGTGCGAACACGTTTTCGAGACCCTCGGCGGACAGCATGTCGAGCGCTGCACGCAGACCACGCAGGTGCGGCGTCGGCGGGGTGTAGGGGAAGTAGCCGAGATCGTTGTTCTTGATCATGTCCTCGAACGAGAAGAAGCAGCGCGCCATCTTGCCGGACTTGTTGGCTTCCAGCGCCTTGTTGGACACGGCGAGGATGCCGAGACCGGTCGGCAGCATGAAGCCCTTCTGCGAACCCGATACGCAGCAGTCGACGCCCCACTCTTCCATGCGCATGTCGATCGAGCCGACCGAGCTCACGCCGTCGACGAACAGCAGCGCCGGATGCTTGGCATCGTTCAGCGCCTTGCGAACGCCGGCAACGTCGCTCGTCACGCCGGTCGCGGTCTCGTTCTGCGTCACGAAGACAGCCTTGATCTCGTGGCCCTTATCGGCGGCGAGGATCTCGGCATACTTCTCGACCGGCACGCCCGTGCCCCACTCTTCGTCGAGAACCTGCACGTTGAGTCCGAGGCGCTGCGCCATGTCGACCCACAGCAGCGAGAACTGGCCGAAGCGGCTCATCAGAACCTTGTCGCCGGTGTTCAGCGTGTTGGTGATCGCCGATTCCCAGGCGCCCGTGCCCGACGCCGGATAGATGAAGACGCGGCCGTTGGTGAGCTTGAAGGCCTTCTTCAGATCTTCGAACAGCGGCAGCGTGAACTTCGGAAATTCTGGCGAGCGCATATCTTCCTGGCGGATGTCCATCGCCCGGCGCACCGCCTCGGGGACATTCGTCGGACCAGGAATGAAGAGATGCGGCGTAACGAGCATGATGTATTTCCTCCGAGTAGCCGTATGAGTTGGCGAGCGTCTGTATTTGCGCTTATGCGCGGGCCCCATCGCGACCAGAGATGGCGCCGTTGTCTGTTGCTTGCGGCTGGGTCGGGAGCATCTAATGACACCGATGCCTTCGCAACACCCGATCGGGCAGCCATTGGGCGCGATTGGGTAGTGGCTCGACTATGCCGGAGGGTAGCCATTCCTACCCACCCTTCGGACGCGATCTCCAGTCGATTCCCACTGGTGCTCGCGCACGCTTCGTCGTTCCGCTAACCCGCGGAAACATTATCTATTCGTGAAGCTGAAGCAACGTGCAAAAGCGCGCGTATCTATTGTGCAGCGCGTCAATTCTGCAGGCGCGTTTAGCGCTGATCCATTGTCGACTGCATGTAGAGCGCAACCGCCATCGCGCGGTTGGAAACGCCGAGCTTATCGTAGAGGTTCTTGAGGTGATATTTGACGGTGTTGCGTGAGATGCCGATGCGCGATGCGATCTGTAAATTCGTCCAGCCGTTAGCCAGCGCCGTGAGCAGTTCGCGCTCGCGCGCCGTCAGTTCAGCAAACGGATCGGTGGTGAGCGCTTGCAGGTCCATATAGGGGAGCGACATCCGCCCCCGCGCGACAGCAGCGATACTCTCGACGAGCACAGCTGGTTCGTCGCTCTTGGAGATGAAGCTCCACGCGCCGAGACGGATCGCCTGACGCAGCACTTCTTTGCCTGGCTCGCCAGTGTAGACGACAAAGCGTGTCGGCAGATGACGCCGCTTGCTGGCCGCCAATATGTCGGCGCCCTTCATATCGGGGAATGACCAGCCGATGATGGCGATGTCGCTCGGGCTCAGCTCTTGCGCCGCGATGAATTCGGTACCCGTCGCATACGCACCCACGACCTCGAAGCGCTCATCACGCGAGATGAAGTCGCGCAGGCCCGAGCGCACGACCGGGCTTTTGTCGGCGATCGCGACCTTGGTGCGGGTCTCGCCCTGCGGCGCTGGGAGCAATGATTCTGCCATTCGGGATTGGTAGCAGCGAACCTGAAGGATTCAGTCAAGAGCAGGATGTCGTTGCGCCTACACCTTGCCGCAGCCCGCGACCGAGGAGTTCGGGGCGTCGGCGCACTCGCGGTGCTCGACCTCGACGGTGGCGTGAACGACCCCGAACACCTCTCGGAGACGCGCCTTGATGGCCGCTGCAACTTTTTCCGGTGGTACGTTATCGCAGGTAAGCGCGTGCAGCGTCATCACGCGCCGATCCTCGCTGAGCGACCAGGCATGAACATGATGAATGCTCTGCACATCGGGGATGGTCGCTTCCAGATCCTTCTGCACCTCACGCACGTCGAGGCCGCCCGGTGCGCCTTCCAGCAGAATATGCCCGGCGTCCTTGGTGATCAGCCACGCGCTGCGCACGATCAGCAACGTAATGACGATCGACAGGATCGGATCGATCGGCGTCCAGCCCGTCCATAGAATGATGAGTGCCGCGCCGATGGCTGCAACCGAGCCCAGCAAGTCACTGATGACGTGCAGCAGTGCCGCCCGTACGTTGAGATTGGCTCCGCCGCCATGCCTCAGGATGAGCAGCGTCACAACGTTAACCACGAGGCCGATGGCGGCGATGACGAGCATTGTCCCGCCCAGAACCTCGACGGGGCTGAAGATGCGCTCAATGGCCTCGTAGCAGATCATCGCCGAGATAAAGAATAGGGCCAGCCCATTGGCAAAGGCGGCAAGGACCTCGAAGCGGTCGAACCCGTAGGTACGTTTCCAGTCCGCCGGATGGCGCGCAAAGCGCACGGCGAGCCAGGCAAGAATGAGCGCCGCGGCGTCCGTAAGCATGTGCCCCGCGTCGGCAAGCAGCGCGAGCGATCCGGAAATGATGCCGCCGGCAGCCTCGGCCACCAAGGTAACCGTTGTTAGCAGAGCCGCGAGCAGCAGCCGCCGCTCATTGCTTGCGCTGCGCGTCCCATCGCCGTGGCTGTGGCTATGCCCACCGCCCGGACCGTGACTATGGCCGTGTCCCATGCGTTTGCTCCTCTGCACCGACTATAGCACCGGGACGTGCGGGGCAATTTGTCCGGCAGCAACTAGGGTGCGTCTCAGGCAAAGAGGTCCGCTACCGAGCTGCCGGTTGACTTGATCCGCGGCAATGCTCCCAACGAGTGAAGCGAGACGCATATTGTCCCCGAGCACGCGCGACAGCCTGCGCTCCCTCGTCACGGCCCTGCGCAACAGCGGCGATCCCGGCAGTCGCAACCATCCGGTTGCAGCCATGCTGCTCGTCACCGCGTCCATGGCACTGCTGGTCGGCATCGCCGCCGCGGCGCGCAGCGCCGCCCTCGCCGGCGTCGACCCGCTGCAGATGATGTTTTTCCGCAATTTCTTCTGCGTCGTGCTGATGCTGCCGCTCCTCTATCGACGCGGATGGTCTCTGGTGCGCACCGAGCAGCCGCGGCTTTACAGCTTTCGCATCGCCGTCAGCTTCGTGGCCATGCTGGCCTATTTCGAAGCGCTTGCCCTTCTGCCGATGGCCGAGGTGACAGCAATAGGATTTCTAGCGCCGCTGCTTGGCGCTCTCTTCGCTATATTTTTGTTGGGCGAGCGCGTCGGGCTTGACCGCTGGGCCGCACTCCTGGCGGGCTTCGTCGGCGCCATGATCATGTTGCGCCCGACGGGCGCCGCGTTCGGCATCGGCCAGATTTCGGCCCTTCTGTGGGCTTTGGCCATGGGGCTCATCGGGCCGCTGATCAAGCAGCTGACGCAGTCGGACGATGCTGACCGGATCGTCTTCATCACCAACCTCGCCTCGGTACCGATTGCGCTCGTTCCGGCCCTGTTCGTTTGGTCGTGGCCTCCGATGCAAGTCTGGCCGCAACTCATCCTGCTCGGGGTATTCGCCGTTCTCGGTCACATGACCCTCGTGCGCGGCTTCGCCATTTCCGATGCCTCCCTCGCCATGACGTTCAATTTTAGCCGGCTGCCCTTCTCGGTGCTCGTCGGCTACCTAGTCTTCGGCGAGTTGATCGACGGCTGGACCTGGGTCGGCGCCATTGTCATTTTTGCCGCTTCCGCCCTCGTCACCCACCGCGAGGCGAAGCTGGCAAGAAAGAATCTTTCCCACCAGGAACAACAAGGGGGCAACGAGCGCATCCTGCCGCCGCCGAATAGCCCGATGTGACCCTTCCACGCTGCCGATGCTCTTGCGCGCGTGGCTTGAACCGACAATATCGGCGCGGGAATTTTTCAGTCGTACCTCGGCGCGGGCCGCGGGCCGGCCAACCGAGAAGCGCACCTGGGAGGAATGAGACTGTGACCGTCAAGTCTGACATCGAGATCGCACGCGCCGCGACCATGAAGCCGATCACCGAGGTGGCGGCCAAGATCGCCATCCCCGCCGACGCGCTCGTCCCGTACGGTCACACGAAGGCAAAGGTCAGCTTCAAGCATATCGACAGCTTGAAGGATGCCAAGGACGGCAAGCTGATCCTCGTCACGGCGATCAGCCCCACGCCCGCAGGTGAAGGCAAGACCACGACGACCGTCGGTCTCGGCGACGGCCTCAACCGCATCGGCAAGAAGGCGATGATGTGCCTGCGCGAGCCGTCACTGGGTCCGTGTTTCGGCGTCAAGGGTGGTGCAGCCGGCGGTGGCTACGCGCAGGTCGTGCCGATGGAGGACATCAACCTCCACTTCACCGGCGACTTCCACGCCATCACGTCGGCGCACAATCTCCTGTCGGCGATGATCGACAACCACATCTACTGGGGCAACAGCCTCGGCTTCGACACGCGCCGCATCGCCTGGAAGCGTGTCCTCGACATGAACGACCGCGCCCTGCGTTCCATCGTCAATTCGCTCGGCGGCGTCGCCAACGGCTTCCCGCGCCAGGATGGTTTCGACATCACCGTCGCCTCGGAAGTGATGGCCATTCTCTGTCTCGCGCTCGACCTCAAGGATCTCGAGCGTCGTCTCGGCAACATCATCATCGGCTACACGCGCGACAAGACCCCGATCCGCGCCCGTGAGCTCAAGGCCGACGGCGCGATGACGGTTCTGCTCAAGGACGCGCTGATGCCCAACCTCGTTCAGACGCTGGAGAACAATCCCGTCTTCATTCACGGTGGTCCCTTCGCCAACATCGCCCACGGGTGCAACTCGGTGCTGGCCACGAAATCGGCGCTGAAGCTAGCCGACTACGTCGTCACCGAGGCCGGCTTCGGCGCGGATCTCGGCGCTGAGAAGTTCTTCGACATCAAGTGCCGCAAGGCTGGGCTGGCGCCGGCCGCGGCCGTTGTGGTTGCAACCGTGCGCGCGCTCAAGATGCACGGCGGGGTTTCCAAGGACAACCTCAAGAACGAGAACGTCATGGCGGTCAACAAGGGCTGCGAGAACCTCAAGCGCCACCTTGAGAACATGGCGAAGTTCGGCGTGCCGGTCGCTGTTGCCATCAATAAGTTCATCACCGATAGCGACGCGGAGCTGGAGGAAGTGAAGAAGGCCGCCGAGAGCCTCGGCGCCAAGGCATTCATCTGCACCCACTGGGCGGATGGCGGTGCAGGCACCGAGCCGCTCGCGCGCCACATCGTCGAGCTGACGGAGTCGACGCCGTCGAACTTCAAGCCTCTCTATGCCGACAGCCTGTCGCTGCGCGACAAGGTCAAGACGATCGCCACCGAGATCTACCGCGCTTCCGACATTGCCTGCGACGCATCGGTGGAAACCGCGTTCAAGGATCTCGAGGCCGGCGGCTTCGGCAATCTGCCGGTGTGCATGGCCAAGACGCAGTACTCGTTCTCAACCGATCCCAACAAGCGCGGCGCGCCGACCGGACACATCGTTCCGATCCGCGAGTTGCGCCTGTCGGCAGGCGCCGAGTTCGTGGTCGTGGTCACGGGCGAGATCATGACGATGCCGGGTCTGCCGCGCGTCCCCGCTTCCGAGGCAATACGCCTCAATGCGGACGGTCAGATCGAGGGCCTCTTTTAGGGGCATTCTGCAAGGCACGCCGTTCCGGCTGCCGATTCTCAGGGCAAATGCACGCAGTTCAGGCAGCAATCCGTGTACGATTTGCCGCCACTTTTCCCAGATTGCGGGCATGATGCAGTTTGGATTGGCAATCGGGGCGGAAGTTGCAGCAGGACCAACAGCAGTCGACTAAGGTCGCGGCGCTACGCAAGGCCTTCGACGAAATGAACGGCACCGGAGGTGGTGTCCGTCCCCCGTATGAGGCTGTTTCGGAGTGGCTCGGAGCCCAGAAGCTTGAGGACCTCAAGCAAAAGCTGGGCGAGGCGGAGACAATGTTCCGCCGCACCGGCATCACCTTCGCGGTCTACGGCAAGGAAGAGGCGGCGGAGCGCCTCATTCCCTTCGATATCATCCCGCGGATCATATCGGCGGCGGAGTGGCGCCGTTTGACCACCGGCATCGAGCAGCGCGTCCGCGCCCTCAATGCCTTCATGTACGACATCTACCACCGCCAAGAGATCATCAAGGCGGGCAAGGTTCCTGAAGAGCTGGTGGTCGGCAATTCGGCCTTCGTGCCCGAGATGATGGGGGTCGAACCGCCGCTCGGCATCTATAGCCACATCATCGGCGTCGATATCGTCCGCACCAGTGAGAACGATTTCTACGTCCTGGAGGACAACACGCGCACGCCGTCCGGTGTCTCGTACATGCTCGAGAACCGGGAAACGATGATGCACATGTTCCCCGACCTTTTCGCCCGCAACCGCGTGGCGCCCGTCGACGACTATCCCGAGAACCTCCTCAAGACCCTGGCGAGTGTTGCCCCGCGCGCCCTCGAAGGCGAGCCGACGATCGCCCTGTTGACGCCAGGCCAATACAACAGCGCCTATTTCGAGCACTCGTTCCTGGCCGACCAGATGGGCGTGGAACTCGTCGAGGGGCACGACCTCGTCGTGCTGGACGGCTACCTGCAGATGAAGACCACGCAGGGACCGCGACAGGTCGACGTCCTGTATCGGCGCATCGACGACGATTTTCTCGATCCGTTGGTGTTTCGTCCTGACTCGGTGCTCGGCGTGCCGGGGCTCTTTGATCTTTACCGCGCCGGGCGCGTCGCGATCGTCAACGCTCCGGGTGGCGGCATCGCCGACGACAAGGCGATCTACAGCTACATCCCCGAGATCATAAAGTTCTATACCGGTCGCGCGCCGATCTTGCAGAACGTGCCGACCTACAATTGCCGCAAGCCAGATGATCTCAAGTACGTCCTCGAGCACCTGCCGGAGCTGGTAGTGAAGGAAGTGCATGGTTCTGGCGGCTACGGCATGCTCGTCGGTCCGACCGCCTCGAAGGCCGAGATCGAAGCCTTCCGCGCCAAGCTCCAAGCGAGAGCCGACAACTACATCGCCCAGCCCACGCTGGCGCTGTCGACATGCCCTACACTTGTCGACGCTGGCGTCGCGCCTCGGCACCTCGATCTCCGCCCCTTTGTGTTGTTCGGCGACGAAGTGCGCCTCAGTGCGGGAGGTCTGACGCGCGTTGCGCTGCAGGCCGGTTCGCTCGTGGTCAATTCGAGCCAGGGCGGCGGCACGAAGGACACCTGGGTTCTTCAGGACTGAAACACGCAAGAGACGAGCACAGCACACCTCATGCTAGGACGGACGGCCAACGACCTTTACTGGTTGGCGCGCTACGTGGAGCGCGCAGAAAACATGGCTCGCCTCATCGAGGTGGGCTACCGCATCGTGTTATTGCCGCGCGATGGCGATGGAACGCACGAGGAGTGGCGTTCGACCCTCGCCAGTGCCGGCTGCGCCCAAGGATACTTTTCCAAGTTCGAGACCCTCAACACGCGCGACGTCATCAATTATCTGCTCTTCGACTTCTCCAACTCGTCGAGCGTCAAATCGTGTCTCGCCGCCGCGCGCCGCAACGGTCGTGCGCAGCGCACCTCGCTCACACGCGATATGTGGGAGAGCCTCAACTCGTCCTGGATCGAATTTTCCAAGCTGGATCCGGAACGCATCACGGCCGATGAGCTGCCGCGCGTCCTCGATTGGGTGCGCTCGCGTTCCGCCCTCTATCGCGGCGCTCTGCTCAACACCATCCTCAGGAACGACACGTTCTACTTCAGCCAGCTGGGCACGTTTCTCGAGCGCGCCGACAACACGGCAAGAATTCTCGACGTGAAGTACTACGTGCTGCTGCCGCAGATCGAGATGGTTGGAGGCGGCGTCGACAACGTCCAGTGGGGCGCCATTCTCCGCTCCGTATCGGCGCACCGCAGCTACCGATGGGTTTACAAAGAAAACTATCGGCCCTGGCGTATCGCTCAGTACCTGATCTTGAATAGCGCCATGCCGCGCTCGCTACGCTCGTGCTACGACGAGATCAATTCCTCGCTGGGCGACCTCGCCGGTCTCTATGGCGCGCGTGTGGCCTGCCACGATACGGCAGCTGCGACGCGAGCGCTCTTGGCGAACGGCGACATTGACGAGATCTTCCAGTCCGGACTGCACGAGTTCATCGAGGACTTTATCGTTCGCAACAACCGGTTGGGGAGCGAGGTCGCGGAAGCCTACCACTTCAACGGCTGATGAGGGGTTCAAGGCAGTGCTCGTCTCTATTGGACACGTCACGCGCTATAAGTACGCGACGGAGGCAGTCTACAGCATACACACCCTGCGCTTGACGCCGCCCAGCTTCGAAGGGCAGCGCGTCCTCAGCTGGCGTGTCGAGATGCCTGCTATCGAAAGCGCCATCCGCTACCGCGATGCGTTCGGCAACGTCTGCCACCTCGTGTCGAGTCCGCGCCCCCACTCCGAGGTTACCATCATCGCGCGCGGCAGCGTCGAGGTGCAGGACAAGGCCGGCTTCGTGCGCGGCTTGGCAGAAGTGGCGCCGACGCGCATCTTCCGCCGCCAGACTCCGAAGACAGAGCCCGATGACACCATCCGCGAGATGGTCGCCGGTCTCAAAGCCGAGGACGGCATCGACCGGCTGCACGAACTGATGGAAGTCATCGGCGAACGGGTAGAGTACGTGGTAGGTGCGACGAACGCCCACACCAGCGCCATCGAGGCCCTCAAAGAGGGACGCGGCGTTTGCCAGGATCACGCCCACGTCTTCATATCGGCGGCTCGCCTGATGGGGCTGCCGGCACGCTACGTCAGCGGCTATTTCGTTACCGGGGGTGACGCGGCTTCCGAAGCCCAGCACGCTTGGGCCGAAACCTACGTCGATGGGCTCGGCTGGCTCGGGTTTGATCCCGCTAACCAACTTTGCCCGACAGATCGGTATATAAGGCTGGCATGCGGATTGGACGCAGCATCTGCCGCGCCCATAACCGGCAGCCGCCGCGGCGGGATCGACGAGGTCCTTGACGTCTTCGTTGAAGTCCAGCAGCAAAGCAGCGCCCAGCAGCAATGATCCCGTCTTTCGGGGCGCGGCTGGCGCCTTGAGAACTGACGGGGACTTGCAGATGACCTACTGCGTGGCATTGCGGCTGAACCGCGGGCTGGTGTTCGCGGCCGACACCCGCACCAACGCTGGCGTCGACAACGTTGCGCAGTTCCGCAAGATCCACACCTGGGTGAGACCTGGAGAGCGCGTTTTCGTGCTCCTCACCGCCGGCAACCTGTCTCTGACCCAGTCCGTCGTCAGCCTGCTCAACGAGCAGATCGCCGATAGCGACGCGGAAGAGGAGTTGCCGACCCTCTACAACGTTCCGTCCATGTATCGAGCCGCCCGGCTCATCGGCGATGCGGTCCGCGCCATACGTGCTATCGACGGGCCCGCCCTCGAAGCAACCAAAGCCGGGTTCTCGGCTTCATTCATACTCGGCGGCCAGATCGGCACCGAACAGCCGCGTCTTTTCCAGATTTACTCGGAAGGCAACTTCATCGAGGCAACCGATGAGACGCCGTTCTTCCAGATCGGCGAGCACAAGTACGGCAAGCCCATTCTCGACCGCGTCGCCCAGCCGACGATGCGGTTGGGTCAAGCTGCAAAACTGATCCTGCTCAGCTTCGATTCCACGCTGCGCTCCAACCTCTCCGTGGGCATGCCCATCGACATCGTGCTCTACGAGCGCGATAGCCTCGAATTGCGCCGCGAAGCTCGCATCCACCAGGACGACGAATACTTCAAGAACCTCTCCGCGGCCTGGTCCGAGGCGCTGCGCGAGGCCTTCACGAAGATCGAGGAATTTAACGTTTAGGCGAGCGTCTGGGTAAATGCGCGCGGCGGGGTATGATTGCGCCGCAATTGCCGCATAGCGGTCGTCACATTGGCGCGTTACCCCCTGGCGACGGCTGATCCGTTTGGAATGCTGGGGAAAAGCGCGCGGACGCTGGGAGGTTGACGTGAACATCTGCATGGTTGGCGCCGGTTATGTCGGGCTCGTGTCTGCGGCCTGCTTTTCCGAGTTCGGATGGATGGTCACCTGCGTCGACAAGGACCCGCAGCGGCTGGCGGAGCTGAACGCCGGCAAATCCCCCATTTACGAGCCCGGGCTCGATGATCTCCTGCAGCGGAACATGCAGGCTGGCCGGCTGGTCTTCTCCGACGATCTCGGAAGCGCCGCCAAGGACGCCGATGTCATCTTGCTCGCCGTCGGCACGCCGATGCGCCGCGGCGATGGCTACGCGGACCTCTCTTACGTCTACGCCGCCGTCGACGAGATCGCTCCCCACATCAACGGCTTCACCGTCATCGTCACCAAGTCAACAGTCCCAGTCGGCACGAGCCGCGAGATCGAGCGCCGTCTCCGCGCCGTCCGCCCTGATGCCGAATTCGCCGTCTGCTCCAATCCCGAATTCCTGCGCGAAGGCTCCGCCATTGGCGATTTCATGCACCCCGATCGCGTTCTTGTCGGCACGGACGATGAGCGCGCCGAGGAAGTCATGGGGCACCTGTATAAGCCGCTGGCACTGCGCAACGCGCCCGTGATGTTCGTCGGCCGTGAATCGGCGGAGCTCGCCAAGTATGCGGCCAACGCCTTCCTCGCCCTGAAGATCAGCTTCATCAACGAGGTCGCCGACCTGTGCGAGCAAGTCGGTGCCAGCGTGCAGGAAGTCGCCTCGGCAATCGGCAAGGATCGTCGCATCGGCGATAAGTTCCTGCATCCGGGGCCCGGCTACGGCGGCTCCTGCTTCCCCAAGGACGTGTCGGCGCTGATCCGCACCGCGCGCGAGCACAAGTCCCCGGTGTCGATCATCGAGCAGGTGCAGCGCGTCAACGACGAGCGCAAGATTGCCATGGCGCACCGTATCGAAGAGGCAGCTGGTGGCTCCGTGCGCGGCAAGACGGTCGCCATCCTCGGGGTCACCTTTAAGCCCAACACCGACGACATGCGCGACGCACCAAGTCTCGTCATTGTCCCGATGCTGCAGGAGCGCGGCGCCGTCGTTCGCGCCGTTGATCCACAGGGACGCCGCCAGGCCGAGCCATTGCTGCCGGGCGTGGTCTGGTGCGACAACGCTCTAGAGGCCGCGACCGGCGCCGACGTGCTCGTCACCGTTACCGAGTGGAACGAGTTTCGCGGTCTCGACCTCGCGGCCGCGAAGTCGATTATGCGCGGCGACGTGCTCGTCGATTTGCGTAACGTCTACGCCCCTGGTCTCGCGCACGCTGCCGGCTTCCGTTACTGGGCCGTTGGCCGCAAGCCCGAGGATGCCGACCTTGCGACCCCGCGCGTGGCGTTGCGCGCGTAGCTGTCGCTGCGACGCAGAATGATCCTAATCTCCCCGGGTGCAGGGCGACGTCGCGCACGAGACGTCTCGCCCCCGCCGTGCGCCGCCGCTGCGTCGAACAAGGATGTAAGCCGCACCACGCTGGCCCACGCCGCGCCAATGGTCCGCCAATGCGCTGCGATCGTTTCGACGGGGCCGACGAGACGCGCCAGCAGGATCGTCGCGGCAAGGATGCTCGGCGCGTGGCACGCGCCTTCCATGACAAGGTAGGCGCCAAGCCCCAAGGTCGCGGATTGAAGCAACGGACGCATCGCGCGCAGCATAACGGTCATGAGCGTCGATTTGCGCGCCGTCGCTTCGTGGTCAGCGCGTCTCTGTGCGCTGGCGACCAGCCAAGCCCTTCGCGGCGCACGCGGCACCATGGCGGCAGCGTTCCGCCCGCCTGCGTGCCCCCCAGCCGTCTCCGACGCGCCGGCAATCTTCTCGACCAGCAGCACGCCTCCGGCAATCGCGACGCATCCGGCGATCGCCAAGGCCGCGAACAATGGATGCAGCAGCGCAAGCATACCGAAACAGAGTGGCGTCCACGGCAGGTCGCACATTGCCGACGCTGCAGGACCGCAGAGCATGGCGCGCACGTCGTCGATCTCGCGGGCCGGCAGAGACGCCAGACGCCGCGCCGCCATGGCCCTGAGCCATCGATCCGTATGGCTGGCTTGGTTCGCCAGTAGGCTCTGGCGCGCAAAATCGACGCCCGCACTGAGCGCATACAACCCGAGCATGATGGCGCTTGCCGCAAACAGTCGGCCATAGCTTCCGGACGGCAGCACGCGGTCGAAAATCAGGAACGTGTAGGCCGGGCCTGTGAGTGCGAGCCCATTGATCGCGGCGGTGTACGCCGCCGCCGCAATCAGCCGTCGGCGGCCGATAACAGACGCTGCCATGCGAAGATATTGCTGATTGCTGCTCGCTGCGGACCGGTCTGCCATGGCGTCTCTCGACACCGGCAGCACAGTCTGTGGCTTACGCGGGCGGCGAGCTTTCATGCTTTATGCAACCAAAAGTTGCACGCGGCCACGCGCAT
>JBAZYB010000072.1:0-17178 GCA_041659545.1 Hyphomicrobium sp. | reverse complement strand
GGGCCTGCTGCTGAACCATAAGGGCGACCGCGTCGCCATGGCCAACAGCGTCGAGACCCGCTACCCGTTCCTCGACGAGGACGTCATCTCGTATGTCTCCAAGCTCAACCCGCGCTGGAAACTGCGCGGTCTGATGCGCGACAAGTATTTGCTCCGACTGGCCGCATCGCGATTGCTGCCGAAGGAATCTGCCTTCCGTAAAAAGGGTATGTTCCGAGCGCCACTCGCCGAGAGCTTCTTCATCAATCCGCCGCGCTATGTGCGCGATCTGATGAGCCCGGAAGCGCTGGCGCGCACCGGCTACTTCGATCCGGTGGTAGTGCGTCGAGACTACGATGCCATCGCCAGTGGCCAGGGCAAGGACATCAACGTGTTCTTGAAGATGGGCTTGACCGGCGTTCTGTCCACGCAGCTGTGGCATCATCTGTACCTGGGCGGGGGACTGTGCGAACTGCCCGACCAGTGGCCGCGCCCCGAAGTCGATCGGCCGTCCCTGCCTCCGGCGGCGGCGTAAAGCGCACTGACGCGCGGAGCTGCGGCTACGCTTAGTCCGGTAGTCTGACTGGCTGGGCGGCGTCCTTGCCGACAACCGTCACCCATTCGCGCACCCACCAGCGGGCGACTAAGCCGTGGCTGACGTAAGGATCTGCCGTGGCGAAAGCCACTGCGACAGCCGGAGAGTCCGCAGAGAATACGATCATGGCTCCGTCAGCAGGATTTGCGAACGCGCCACCAATGAAGAGCTCGCCGCGCTCGATCAATGGCTTGGCCAACGCCATGTGCGCCGCGCGCAACGGCTCACGCCGCTCTAGGTAGTCGGGAACGTATTCGTAGAACAGGACGTAGTGCATAGCATCAGCGCGGGATCATTGTGGCCAGTCCCGCCCTGCGGCGGGACTGCATTGAGGTTCTGCCGCAAGGCTCGACCGTTTAGCGCTTGCGGTCGCGCAGGCCCAGGGTGCGCAGGCGCAGAGCATTGAGCTTGATGAAGCCGGCGGCGTCCTTCTGATCGTAGGCGCCCTTGTCGTCCTCGAAGGTGACGAGGGTTGCCGAGTACAGCGACTTGGGGCTTTCGCGGCCGATGACTATGACGTTGCCCTTATAGAGCTTCAGCGTCACCTCGCCCTCGACGTGCTCCTGGCTCTTGTCGATTGCCGCCTGCAGCATCTCGCGCTCGGGCGAGAACCAGAAGCCGAAATAGATGAGTTCGGCATAACGCGGCATCAACTCGTCTTTGAGGTGCATGGCGCCGCGGTCGAGGGTGATCGATTCCATGGCGCGGTGGGCGGCGAGCAGGATGGTGCCGCCGGGCGTTTCGTAGACGCCGCGCGACTTCATGCCGACGAAGCGGTTCTCGACGAGGTCGAGGCGGCCGATGCCGTTGTCGCGGCCGTAGTCGTTGAGGGTCGCCAGGAGGTTCGCCGGGCTGAGCGGATTGCCGTTGACCGAAACCGCGTCACCCTTCTTGAAGCCGACGGTGATGACGGTCGGCTTGTCAGGGGCTTCCTCGGGCGAAATGGTGCGCTGATAGACGTAGGGCGGCGGCTCGACGGCCGGGTCCTCCAGCACCTTGCCTTCCGACGACGAGTGCAGAAGGTTGGCGTCGACCGAGAACGGGGACTCACCGCGCTTGTCCTTGGCGATGGGGATCTGATTCTGCTCGGCGAAGGCGATGAGATCTTCGCGGCTCTTGAACTCCCAATCGCGCCACGGTGCGATAATGCGGATCGACGGCTCGAGCGCGTAGTAGCTCAATTCGAAGCGCACCTGGTCATTGCCCTTGCCGGTCGCGCCATGGCAAACCGCGTCGGCGCCGGTGGCGCGCGCAATGTCGATCTGCTTCTTGGCAATCAGCGGCCGTGCGATCGACGTGCCAAGCAGGTACACGCCCTCATAGAGCGCGTTAGCGCGGAACATCGGGAAGACGTAGTCGCGCACGAATTCTTCGCGCAGGTCCTCGACGTAGATGTTCTGCGGCTGGATACCGAGCATCAGCGCCTTCTCGCGCGCCGGGTCCAGCTCGCCGCCTTGACCGAGGTCGGCGGTGAAGGTCACGACCTCGGCGCCGTAGGTCTGCTGCAGCCACTTGAGGATGATCGAGGTATCAAGGCCGCCGGAATAAGCGAGCACGACCTTTTTGATCGGCTTGGACTTGGAGGTCATGGGATTCTCATGGGGAAGGGTGGACGCCCTGCGTCTACGAAATTCCGCCCGCAGTTTCCATAGGCATCCGCGCTCTGGATGCAATTAGCGGTCGCGCAATAGCGACAGAAGCCGCTGTGGTCGGTGCGCATCATCCATCGAGCGATCCTGACATCCGTTCAGTCGGATCTATCGATTCCGCAAAAGTTCATGTTATATTCTCCCCCATTAACTTCGGGGGAAGCTGGTTCGATGCGTAAAATTTCCTGGTGCGGGCTGGTATTGGCCGCGTGCTTTTCATTCGTCGCCACGGCTCAGGCCGCGGACGAGAAGAAGAAATCCGAAAAGAAGCCGCCGTCGGAATGCGCCGGTCTCGATACCGCCGCCTGTGCCACCAAGGCCCAGTGCAGCTGGTATAAAGAGATCACGATGAAGAACGGCAAGAAGCGCCGCGCGCATTGCCACAAAAAGCCAACGCGCAGCACGGCGGTCAAAAAGCCTACCTGATAAGGCTTTGTGCCGGCAGGGGTTTTAGTGGAGCCGCATGGCAGCAAGCATCGTGCCGACGTTGAGCGGCACGGCTGTCATGAGCGTCAGCATGTCCATGTGCGGCCAGGCGTTGGCCGAGGTCGCGTGGCCACCCTCCGACTGATAGCTGGCGAAAGCCTGCTTGATCGACCTGCGGGCCACATCGGCGGCGTCGAGCACAGCGACGTTTGCCTCGGCGGTCGGCCAGGCAATGGCGTGCGGGACGCCCGACGACATCATCATGAAAGCCATCGGCCAGGCCTGCGTGGGCGCGGCAAAGGGGAACATCGTGAGCCAGGCCGTCATCGGATTGGCCGGTGTGGCGACGGTCTTGACGGGCGTCGCGCTCATCTTGGTCAGTGCGCCACTCATTGCCTCGGCGAACTGGGCCATGGCGTCCCACGGGGTCACCGGGAAGGTCGCCGGTTTGGGCGCAGGAGGCTTGGGGGCCGGCGGCTGGGGAATGGCCCAGGCGAACGGATTGAAGAATGGATTGGCCAGGGCACTCGGCTGCGGAGCAGGAGCGGGCGGGCTGAGCGGAACCGGCCAGCGCCAAAGCTCCGGCTCGCGCTTGGGCGGCGTCGGCTGAAGGACCGCCGTCCAGAAATTCACGACCTGCTCGGAAAAAGCCGCGTATGCCGCCGTGCTGGCGTTCGAATAGCCGAACGCTGCCTCGGTGCAGTGGCGCATGAAACGTTGCTGAAGTTCAGGGTCGAGCATGCGGCGTGACCTTCCTTGCCCCCGCAAGCACCAATGCAAATCAGATTAAACGTATCGCTGCAGCGCAACAACACAATTGCGCGTGAAACACCACAATTCGCGGGTTTCAGGTCGGCTGAGCGGCCGGCTCGTCATTCGAGGTCGGAGAAGACGCGGGGGGCTCAGCGGCCGTGGAGCGCCTGCCACCGGCACAGCGCCCGGCGAGGAGCCAGTAGGCCAAGCCGGCGAGGACGCCGACAGTCAGGAAGGTGGCGATGGCATAGTTATTCAGGATGGAAGGTTGCCCCGGCACCTCGTTCAGATACACGGCGGCAAGGCCGCCCATCGAGATGGCGACGCCAGCGAGCGCGTAATAGAGCCACGAGCGCACCCTCCACATCTCGGCGACGCCGATGGCCATGAGCGCGAACGGGAAGGAGAAGATCGCCGAATGGGTGGCAGCGAGCAGCGCCAGAAGGCCAGCATTGCCCAGCTGTTCGGGCTGCACCGCGGCCGGTAGTCCGGCGATATCAGCCGGAGTGACGACGAAAGCCACGGTCGCTGCGCCGGCAACGAGGCAGGCGATTGTGAAGCCAAAAAGTACACGCAGCAGCGTCAACATGGGTCATCTCACTGGTGTTTCCCCCGGTGGCGCAGCTTACAGGCGGCGGATCACCCGGCTCAACTCAAAACGCCCCATCTGCCTAACGTCATAGGCTTGCTCTGTTCGGGCAGATAACTTCCCCAGAGTCGAGCCCGCCGCCGATATGCTTCGATTGCGCTCGGCGACTCCCCTACGGGGAGCCGGCCGCCGAGCGATTAGGCGTTGCGTCCGGCAATTAGCCAATAGGCGAGGCCGCCAGCGAATCCGGCCGTGGCGAACACCTGCCAGACGATGGCCTGCGAGGGATCGAGCGTTCCGCTTTGCCCGAAACTGGCAAGCAAGGGGATAGCCGCCAGAGATAGCCCACCGCCGACAACGTAATAGACGAGCGAGCGGATGCGGGCGATCTCGCCGACGATGACCACCAGCAGCGCCGGCAGCAGTGTGATGCTTGCGGCGATCATCAGGCTCTGGTCGAGCATGGCGAAGATCCGGTCGGGATCCTCGTCGATGACCGGATTGACGTGCAGGAAGGTGGTGACGCGTTCGAGACCGAGAGTCATCAGCACAAAGATGCTGGCGATCATCGCCACGAGCATGGCGAACGGGATGACGATGAGGACGCGGCCTGCGGTCTTCCAGAACACGAGTATCAGGCTCCGCTGGTCTCGGCCGCATCGATGGCCGGCTGATGCGCACTGGCGCGCTGCTTGACACTCTCCGAGCGGAGCTGTCCGCAGGCGGCAAAGATATCGCGTCCGCGCGGCGTGCGCACGGGGCTCGCATAACCAGCGCGATTGACCACCTCGGCAAAGCGCTCGATCTGCTCCCAGTCGGAGCACTCGTACGGGGCGCCGGGCCAAGGATTGAAGGGGATGAGGTTGATCTTGGCAGGGATGCCGGCCAGCAGTCGGACGAGCTCGCGGGCCTCGGCCAAGCTGTCGTTGACGCCCTTCAGCATCACATATTCGAACGTGATGCGCCGGGCGTTGGACAGCCCTGGGTAGTTGCGGCAAGCCTCTAGCAGCTTGGCTATCGGGTATTTGCGGTTGATCGGCACGAGTTCGTCGCGCAGTTCGTCGCGCACCGCGTGCAGCGAGATGGCGAGCATGGTGCTCGTTTCGCCACCCCAGCGCGCGATCTCAGGCACGACGCCCGAGGTGGACAACGTGATGCGGCGCTTGGAGACCGACAGTCCTTCGCCGTCAGCGGCGACTTGCATCGCTGCTTTGACGTTGTCGAAGTTGTAGAGCGGCTCTCCCATGCCCATGAGCACGATGTTGGTGATCTTGCGCTCCGAAGCGGGGAGCAGACGCCCGTCGCCCGGCGGCGGGGCGCCTGGCCAGTCGCCGATGCGGTCGCGCGCCAGCATGATCTGACCAACGATCTCCTGGGCGGTGAGGTTGCGCACAAGACGCTGCGTGCCGGTATGGCAGAACGTGCAGTTGAGCGTGCAGCCGACCTGGCTGGAGATGCACAGCGTCCCGCGCTCGGCTTCGGGGATGTAGACCGTCTCGACTTCGGGTGGCTTGCCGTCGCGTGACTGCGGAGCCAAGCGCAGCAGCCATTTGCGCGTCCCATCGACCGACACCTGCTCCGAGACGATCTGAGGGCGCACCAGGCTGTAGCGCTCGGCGAGTGCGGCGCGGAGTTCCTTGGCGACATCCGTCATGGCGGAGAATTCATCGACGCCGCGCACGTAGAGCCAGCTCCAGAGCTGGTTGACGCGCATGCGCAATTGCTTGTCGGGCACCCCGGCATCGGCGAGCGCGGCTTTCAGCCCTTCGCGGCCGAGACCAGCCAGCGACGGCTTAACAGTAGCGGCGGAACAGACCGCGGGCTGGATATCGAGAGCTAGCGACATGATGATCCGAGCGAAAGAGATGCCACCTATCTAACGATGCCCCCCTGAAACGGCAAATCCCCGGGCCTGCCGGTCCGGGGATCTACAAATTGTGTCGAGGCGGGGAAGGGGATCCCGGTCTCCGGTCAGGCAGCTGGAACCCAGCGGCCGGCAACGTAGCCAAAGGCTACAGCATCGGGGTGCAGCCGCGCAGACTGGCGCAGCTCATCGACCTCTTTAACGTCGGCGTCACCCAGCATTACGGGGCGTGCAGCTTTGACCATATCTTGAAATCCGCTGAGAATGATCACTCTCTTGCCGCGGACCTCGATTTTCGGACATGCCATGCTTCACCTCCATCGCAGGAGATCAGCGCCACGGAAAGGCGGTTCGGGGGAGCTTTAGTCTGCCAATTCGGCAGTTACCCGCAGCCAATACTGATCACCTACAACAATCACTATACGTGACCTGTGTGACACGCGAAATAACTTTCCATTGCATAGGCGTAAGAAGAATGTTGACAAAATTGCGGGAATGCTGCGGTGCGAAGTGGCATTACTTGCCAAGCGGAACGTTGAGCTGCAAACGGCCCAACCAATTGTCCGACGCTGTTGCCGAACCGCTTTCGACGCCACCGGTTGCCTTCAGACTGGTGCCATCCTTCACGCCAACCGCGACACCAGCTTCGGCTTTCAATTGCACGTCGGTGGGCCGCACGGTCGTATCGACGGGATTGAGTGCCTGCAGATTGTCGAAGCCGACGAAGGCGCCAACCGCTGCACGCGGCTCGATGTAAGTTTCCTGATCGAGCGCAAAACGCTTCGATATCTCAGGGAGAACTTCGACTTTGCCGGTTCCGGCTGCCTTCGTCTCACCGGAGGATGAATCGCGTAGAGCGTCTTCAACGTAGCTAAGCCCCACACTGGGCGCGACCTTCCAGCCGCCAAACTCGCGCGTCCCCGTCAGCTTGCCGCGCAGAAGCCGCCGCTCCGTCTGGCTATCGTCAATCGCCGCGCTGGCGACGGCATTGTCGGTTTCACCCCAAGCGGCGCGTCCATCGAACACGACGCCCGAACCGAGCTTCATGCTCATGTATGGGCCGAGCATCCAACCGCGCGCCGCCATCTCCGGGGCGTCGTAGCTCGCGCTCTCGATGCCACGGTCGAACTGGGACTGAGCATTGACCGCGTGCCGAGATAAAGGACGCCGAGGTTGCCGCCAGAGTCGAGCCCGCCGCTTTCGTAGTTCTGCATCCGGCCTTCGAGCCAGAAATCCATAATCCCGGGATCGACTTTCTTGTTTCCCTGTGCCGCTGCCGTGATCTCCGACAGGCTGACGGAAAACTCCACACCCTTGGCGCGTCCGTCGTCACCGACGGAGACATTGCTGGAGAGTGGCTTGTCGGGATTGGCGATCGGTGTCGGAGCGCGATCGATGCGCAGCCGGTCTGGATCGCGCTCGTTGAGCACAGCTTGGCGCCGTTGCAGGAAGGCAGCGTTGGCGGCTTCGGTCTGCGTAGAGAGGCAGACGGCGCGAACTTTGCCGGCGACATCAGCTGTGGCGGCGAAGCGAAACACATAGACGCCACCGGTGGGGGCCTTGAAAGAGCTCTGCGCCGCGGCTTGACCGCCGACCAGCGTCGCAGGTGCGCCGAGGCCGCCCGTCAACGCGATAGAGGCGCCACTGGTGGTGAAGGTGATAAGATCGCCGGCGTTGAGTTCGATCGGCCGACTGACGGCGGAGCCGGCTGCGACGCCGGCATCGAGCGCGCCGCGATTTGCGGCTACGCACCCGTCCGCGGCCATCGCCAACCCAGCCGTGTGCAGCTGGATCGCCGCGATCGTGGCGATGACGGCCAGAAGGCCCGGGTATCGGCTCGACATTTTCATAGCCCTCAACGCAACTACCGCGATTCGTAACTTTTGCTGCAGGGCAAAATCGTCGGAAGTATGAAATGCGGCCAATATGTTAGCTGGGGCGATAAGGCACCGGACCCGGTGCGCCCTCCAGTCGATCGACCATCGTGGCGGCGATCTCGCGCGCGCCTTCTACGACAACATTGGCGCCAAGCTTGGAGAGATACTCTGTCTCGCTCTCCGAATGGGCGTGCGCGACGATGTACAGTGATGGGTTGGCGCCGCGCGCTTGAGCGACAATCTGTCCCGCCTCGAATGCTGCGGGCACGGCGATGAGCAACGCGCGCGCCTTGGCAAGATTGGCGGCGACGAGAGCCGAGGGCGCACTGCCTGCCAATGCCTCAATCCCGCTGGCCTTCAACTTGTCGACGATCGCATCTTTCTCCTCGATGACGAGCAGCGGGACGCCCGACGCCGCCAGTGTCTCTCCGATCCACCTACCTATGCTGCCGTAGCCGATGAGAACCGTGTGCCCCTCTTGGCTCGTGGCTTCGAGATCATCGCTGACCGGTTTGGCGACGGCCGCTGCTGGAGCGGCAATCGGCGCCGGTGCAGCATTGGACTGCTGGGATGTGCCATCGCGCGCGTCGAGCCACGGCTTCAACCGATCGAGGGCCATGAACAGCATCGGGTTGAGGAGGATGCTAATGATGGCGCCGGCGAGGATGAGTTCGCGGCCGAGCTGCGGCATCAGCCCGAGTGAAACGCCGAGCCCGGCGAGGATGAAGGAAAACTCGCCGATCTGGGCAAGGCTGGCGGCGATGGTTGCGGCCGTACCGAGCGGACGCCCGAAAAGGCGCACGATGGCGAGTGCCGCCACCGACTTGGCAACGATGACGATAGCCACCGTCGCGAGTACCAAAGCGGCGCGGTGATCAGAATGCTGGGGTCGAACAGCATGCCGACGGAGATGAAGAATAGGACCGCGAACGCGTCGCGCAGCGGGAGCGTCTCGGAGGCCGCCTGTTGGCTCAATGCCGATTCCGACAGGATCATGCCGGCGAAGAAGGCGCCGAGGGCGAAGGAGACGTCAAAGAGTTCCGTCGCGCCATAGGCGCAACCCAGCGCGATGGAGAGCACCGCAAGTCGAAACAGTTCGCGGGAGCCGCCGTGCGCCACGTAGTGCAGCACCCACGGGATAACCCTGCGTCCTACGACCAGCATGATGACGACGAAGGCCACAACCTTGGCGATGGTCAGCAGCAGTGTCTCGATAATGTTCTGCACGCCGAACGCCGAGGCATGCTCGAGACTTCCGTCAAGCAGGGGCACGAGCGCCGGCAGGAGGACGAGCGTCAGGACCATGACGATGTCCTCGACGATCAACCAGCCAACCGCGATGCGTCCGCGTTCCGTGTTGATCAGCCGACGTTCCTGCAAAGCACGCAACAACACCACCGTACTGGCGACGGATAGCGCCAGGCCGAACGTCACGCCGGCGCCGAGCGACCAGCCCATCAGATGAGCCAGTCCCATGCCGAAAATCGTCGCTACGGCGATCTGCGCGATGGCGCCAGGAATGGCTATCGCCCGCACCGACCAGAGGTCTTTCAAGGAGAAATGCAGGCCGACGCCGAACATGAGCAGGATGACGCCGATCTCGGCGAGTTCGCCAGCCAGCGATTGGTCAGCGACAAATCCGGGGGTGTGGGGGCCGAGGAGGACGCCTGCGAGCAGATATCCTACGAGCGGGGAGACCCGGATACGCTGAGCGATCGCTCCGAAAACGAACGCCAAGCAAAGGCCCAAGACGATGGTGGTGATCAAAGGTGTGTCGTGCGGCATGCCTCGAAGCGGTTCCCTCTCAGTTGAGGAACTACTTTAAGGACAGGAAATGAAATTGACACCCCACCTAGGGACGAGGCTTGCGTGATCGCCAGCGCCCTAACAACACGTCGGCGCAATGCGCCAAGCAGACCGGCCTCGATCAGGGGTTGCGATTGAGGACCGTGCGGAAACCGATGTGGCTGGTGCCGAGATCGATCTCCTGGGGTTGGCGGGCGCTGGCTCGGTAGCGCGTGCAGAAATTATTCGAGCATAGATACGAGCCGCCTTTGATCACCTTCACGGGTGTCGCGCCGGCGGCAAGGCGCACTTGCAGGAGGTTGGGGCCGAGCGGATTGGATGCCGGCGCGCGCTGATGGCCCGATGCATACCAGTCGCTCGTCCACTCCCACGCGTTGCCGATCATGTCGTAGAGGCCGAACGGGTTGGGCTTGAAGCAGCCGACCGGCGCACGGCCGACGTAACCGTCGTCGACCGTATTGATGACGGGGAAGATGCCCTGCCAGGTATTGGCTGCCGGCTTGCCATCGGCGTCGAAGGCGCCGACGATTTCGGTCGCGTCGTCGCGACCGCCGCGGGCCGCATATTCCCATTGCGCTTCGGTTGGCAACTCGCGTCCGAGCCACTCTGCATAGGCTTGCGCATCCTCGTAGGCGACGTGGACGACGGGCTCGTTCTGCCGTCCCTTTATCGTGGAACCAGGGCCTTCCGGCGCACGCCAGCTCGTGCCTTTGACGTATTTCCACCAACGCGTGATATCGCCGTCCTTCGTCGGCGGCGTGAAGACAACCGATCCGGCTCCCATGACATCGTCAGGCAGACCCTTGTGCTGTGACGCATCGGGCCCGCGCTCAGCGCGTGTCACGTAACCGGTGGCGTCGACAAAGCGCTCGAACTGCGCGTTGGTGACCTCGTGGGAGTCCATATAGAAGCCGTCGACGCGCACGAGATGCGTCGAGCGCTCCTCGGGCTCACGTTGGTCGGAACCCATGACGAAGGCGCCGCCGGGTATCTGGACCATGCCGGCGGTCGGGCCGCTTCCGTCCGGCAGCCCCGAGTATGCTCGGCACAGCGTTTCAGGCTGCGCGGCGTGGGCCATTCCGGCCATCGCCAACATCAACCCAATGCCTGCACCGATGCCAGGCCATGCACGCATCGCAGTCTCCTAGGGTGTCGGTCGCCCGACGCCGTTCTTCTCGAACTGCTCTTTCCGCATCTCCTGCATCTTCGGCAGGAGGTCATAGATGGGCGGGTTGTTCGACATGAAGCCGATCTTGAACTGCGGCGGGTACTTGATCAGCTCCTTCAGGTAGAAAGCCGACGCCGACATGATCGGCACTCCCATGGGGATGTGGCGGATACCAATGCTCACGTCCTCCTGGGGGTTGGTGTAGAGATTGAAGGTGATGGCGCCGCCGCTGTCGGTGAAGATCGGACCCGAGAAGCCGCCCCAGCTACCCTTCTGGACAACGCCGTTCTCTATCTCGCCGGTCATCACGCCTTTGAACTCGTCGATGCGCATCGACGAGAAGTACTGGTTGAGCGTGTACGGCCGGCTGCGGCGGGCGGAGAGACCGCCATCCGCAACGAGGAAGCCGGACTGATCAATGCCGTCGATGTAGGTCGTTGCGGGGAAGAGCTTGGAAAGACCGGCGCCGGGCACTCCGGCCAGCGACAATGCGGTCGGCAGGATGTCGGCGAAGTCGAACAGACCATCGGACTTGCGCGGCTCGATCATCCCCTTCCAGTAGACAAACGTCGGCACGCGCACGCCGCCTTCCCAACTCGAGCCCTTGCAACCGCGGAAGGGCGTGCGGCCGTGGGGTGGGATCTCGCACTCGGGTCCGTTGTCCGATGACAGGATGATGAGGGTATTTTCAAGTTCGCCGATCTCATCAAGCTGCGCGACGAGCTTGCCGATGGTGTAGTCCATCTGGACCATGCAGTCGCCGTAGCTCGTACGCGACAGTGACTTGCCGGCCCATTCGTCGGAGGGATAATTGTCGAAGTGGCAGCCGCGCGTGGCGTGATAGAGGAAGAACGGCTGTTTCGATCCCTGCATCTTGCGCAGGAAGTCCGTCGATACTTCGAGCCAGTGCTTGTCGAGCTCCTTGATGTAGTTCAGCTCGATCAGCTTGCCATTCTGGCACTTCTGCTTGTCGCCCGACGTGCAATGCACCTCATAGTGATTGAACGCATCGTTCTCGACCATCTTGAAGCGTTCGGGGGAGAGGGCGACCTCGGGATTGAAGTAGACGTCGCGCCACTCGGTGTACATGTCGGAGACGCCGAGGAAGCCGACGAAATCGTCGTAGCCGACATTCTGTGGCAGCGAACCCTCGTTCTCGCCCATGTGCCATTTGCCGACGCCCTGGGTGACGTAACCGTGCTGCTTCAAGAGGAGCGGCAAGGTGATGGCGCCGTCGAGGCCGCCGGCCTCGCCGTACATCGGCGGGCGCAGAATGCCGTGATGGAGAGGGTTCTGCCCGGTGTGGATCGTCGCGCGCGACGGGGAGCATGAGGGTGTCGAATAGGCCGACGTCAGCAGCAGTCCCTCGGCCGCCAGCTTGTCCATAACCGGCGTGGGATTGCCGACGGCAGTGCCGCCGCCGTTAAAGCCGGGATCCATCCAGCCAACGTCATCCATGAGGAACAACAGGATGTTGGGCTTCTTGCCGGTCTTTGCCTGCAGCGCTGCGAGCTTCTCGCGGACCGCTTTGTCCTGGTCGGGATGGGGAACCACCGGGTACATGTTGTCGGCCGGCTTCACATCCTGGAGGTGGATGTACTGGTCGGGGTGGCTGAAGCCTGGGGCGGTGGTCGGTCCGGTGGAGGCGCCACGAATGTTCTCGGTCGTGTCCTGGGCAAAGGTCGGCAGAGCCAGAACCAGATTGATGCCGAAAAGTGCGGCGGCTAGGGTGGTCAACTTCATCACCGAGCTCCGGTTGCAGGCGCGGAACGAAGTTCGTTCGCCCTGTTTTCGACGCTCCCTGACCCTATGCGCGACAACCTTAACGGATTGTATCTGGCCCGTGCCTCAATCGGACGATTGGGTTTGGGCTAGATCGTCGCCATGCTAAGCCGATCTGAAGAAATTTCGTTCGGGGGAGAAGCCCAGATGTCTTTGAACGTGAAGGCCGCGGCCGTTGCCGCCGGGTGCGCCGCAGCTCTTGCCTGGGCCGGTCTGCTACCCGCCACAGCCGCTGAATTCACCTTCAATGAAAAGACCAACGCGGATCTGGCAAAGAAGCTGAGTATCCCGGTTTTCTTTTCGGTGCCAAAGAGCGCCTGGGCGGAGCTGCCAAAGAGCATCTCGACAACCGACAAGCTGGTCGAATTCAAGCATCCCGACGCCATGAAGGCGAAGGGTGATGTCGGCCTGCGCCTGATCGTTGCCAAGCGTTCAGGCTTGGCGCAGCGGCTCGGCAAGAGCGGGCTGGTGCAGACCGGCGACATCTTGCTCACGTTCCGCAGCGAGTGGGGCGGCGCCGGCGCTTATCCCAACATCCAGATGGGCATCAGCCACACGGGCTTTGCGTACGTCGACAAGAACGGTGTGGTGCGCAATCTCGATAACCCGCTCGATAACGAGTATGTCGGACGCGGAGATCTGACGAGCGAGCACTATCGCACGCTCGACTATCTGCACGTCATCCGCCCGCGCAATCTCACCGATGCGCAGAAGGCGAATCTGGTCGGCTGGGCAACGCGTCTCAACGCCAATCAGAGCAAGATCTATCCGAGCCAGATCAGCTTCAACCAGGACTACAACGCGCCAAAGTACAAGCCCGGCTCGAAGCTCGACTTCGTCAAGCAGTTCGGCCAGATCGCTCTCGGACAGGGCCACACGGGCAAGCCGCTCGACATGTACTGCTCGGAGTACGTGTGGTCGCTGCTGTCGCTGCGCAATTGCGACCCGGCCAAGAGCGAGGCGGACTTCAAGGGCAGTCGCGTGCCGTCGTGCATCAAGGAGCCGATGGAGCCGATGAAGGCGACCGGCAACGTGCTGCCGACGCATGGCCGCAACACGTATTCGGGCCTGGCCGACGGGCCGTTGCTGGTCATTGATCAGATGGACTTACCCGACGATCAGCGCAAACCGCTGCTCGAGAGCATCTTTGCGGAGAACCCCGCCGGCATGTCGAAGATGTCGGTCGGACATCGCAAGGTCGCCGAAGAAATGCAGCCGCGCTTCGCGCGCCTGAAAAGCTACTATACCGGCATGACCGGCCGCATGTGGCAGAACTGGCGGGCGCGGCTCATCGGCACCGGGTTCAACTGGGCCGGCATCGCCGAGAACTACTCGCCGACCTCCTACCTCATCAACACGCTACTGCCTGCCAACAATAACAATCGCAGCATGGATTACGTGGCGACGGTGGTGATCCAGTAGCGGCAGAAGGCAAGCGGCGGGTTCATGGAGATCGATCGACGGCTATTCGTGCAGGGGGCGCTGGCCGCCTCGTGCACGCTGGCGCATCCTGCAAATGCCGGCGATACGAAGCCGATCTACGTCGGCGACATGCATTCGCACCTGTTCTTCTTCGGCATGGGCAAGTCGCCGGAGAAGTCGCCGCTGCGCCCTGCCATGGCGGCGGGCAACGCCACGCTGGTGGCATGGTCGCTGGTCGGCGACGTGCCGTGGCTGCGCGTCACCGGCAAGGGCATCAAGCAGAAAGGCCAGCCCAAGCGGGGCGAGCCGGCCGCCTGGTTCGAGAGCGATCTTGCGCGCATCAAGCAGCACCTCGCCGAACAGAAGCTGAAGCTCGCGCTGACACCGGACGACATCGACAAGGCCGTTGCCGGCGAGCCGCACGTGGTTCTGACGGTCGAGGGCGCAACTTTCGTCGAGGACGATCCCGCCCCGCTCGCTCATGCCTACGAACTCGGCGTGCGCAGCGTGCAGCTGGTGCACTACATCGAGAACCCCATTGGCGACTTCCAGACCGCGGCGCCGATGTACGACGGCTTGACCGACCTCGGCCTGCAGGTCGTGCGCGAGTGCAATCGCCTCGGCATACTCGTGGACCTTGCCCATTGCACCGATACGGCAGTGCGCCAGGCGTTGGATATTTCGACCCAGCCGGTTGTCTGGTCGCACAGCTCGGTGACGCGCACGCGCGTGCCCAACTGGAAGATGCCGGTGTGGCAGGCGCGGCAGCTCAAGCTCGAAACGGCGGAGAAGCTCGCCAAGCAAGGCGGCGTCGTGGGGCTATGGCCGATGCGCTCGGACGTGGGCGCCACGCCGGAAGCCTATGCGCAGCGACTCTGGGAGATGGCCGAGTGGCTCGGTGATGATCATGCCGGGTTCGGAACCGACATGAATGCCATCTCGCGGCCCGCTATCGCCAACTACGGCGATCTGCAGAAGGTCATCGGCTTCTGGCAGGAAGCTGGCTTCCCGGACGAGAGCATCCGCAAGATCGCCATCGGCAACTTCGCCCGCGTGCTGAAGCAGGCGATGGCGGCGCGGCAGGTCTGAGGAATGGCGCGGGGCAGCCAATCAGGCCGCCCCGCCACCGTTTCTAGAACTTCACCGTGACGCCGGCGTTGAACGAACGACCTTCGCCCGCCACCGCGTCGATGGGTCCAACCTGTCCGCCTGCCTTGTAGCCCGCCCAGTCAACACCGCCGAGCGGCGGGTAGTAGAGCTGGTCGAAGACGTTATCGACACCGAGGTCGACGCGGAAATTCTGCCACTCGTAGCTGGTGCGCATGTTGATCAGCGCATAGCCGGGCGTCACCGGCTCGTTGCGCAGATCATTCAGGTCCGACTTGCGGTTGACAGCCACCATCTCGAGTGCGCTCGACCAGTTGCCGAGGCGATGCTGGAGGGCGATACGGGCGTTGAACGGCATCATGTGATAGAGAGTATCGCCGCTGTCGAGGTTCTCGCCGTTGACGTATCCGAGCACACCCGACAGATCGAAGCGTCCCACTCCCTTGCTCTCCCACAGCAGGGTCGTGCCCGACACGTTGACGCCGTAGAGACGCGCATCGTGGTTGGCAAAGCGTAGTGAGACGAAGTTCGCGTCCGACTGCGCAGCTACATAATCAGCGTCAATGTAGTCCTCGACGTAGGTGTAGTACGGCGTGACTTTCAGCCCCCAAGTGCTGCGGTCGCGATCGTGCCAACCGGTAGTGAAGCTCAGTGTGTGGCCGACTTCGGGATCGAGATCTGGATTGCCGGTGTAACCGTTGCCGTCGCCATACCAGCCGATCATGGTCGTCGCCATGCCGCCGACGCCCCAAGCATAGCGCTCGTACAGGTTGGGTGAACGCGTCTTGCGGGCATAACCGAACTCGTATGTCTCATTCGCGGACGGCTCGTAGCGCGCCATCGCCGTGATATCGAAGTTCACGTCGGTGCGCGCATGATCCTGGGCGTTGAAGGCGGTAGCCGCGGCAGCGTCGGGGTTGGACATCATGCACATCATGCCCATCATCATAAGGCAGCTGTCTGTGCTGTAAGGCTGGACCTTACCCGTATCCATCCAGACGACGTCGTTGCGGGCGCCGAGCATTGTGGTCCATGAGCGGTCCCAACGGTGCTCCCACTCGACGAACGTGCCGAGCCGGTCGCGGCGGCCGCCGTTGATGTTCCAGTAGGTATCCGGTCCCATCATCATGCTGCCGGCGAGCGGTGGCCACCAGTCGTCGAGGCCCTGGTGATGGAATTCGCTACCGATGCGGACCAGGTCGACACCGGAAAGCGGGATCTCGGCCTTGATCGAGTAACCGGCATCCGTTCCGTCAGTGAGCATCGGCATTGCGCCCGGCTGCTTGTCTTCGAGGATGTCCATCTCGTGCTTAGTATGATGATAGAAGGCGCGCGCCTCTAAGAGACCCCAGTCGAAGCGTCCGACGTAGCGGGCGTTCAGGAGCCAGGCCTCATTGTCCACCATGTCCATCCGCTGGTTGACGAAGCCCTGGTAGGGAATGGCGGCGTACGTTCCCTGCACGACAAGGAGATTATCGGCGTCCTTGGCGGCGAAGGTGAGCGAGTGGTTGTATGACTGGTACAGGGTCGAGAGCACTTCCGTGCCGCCGTCGCCGCGCTCGTAATCGTCGGCCTTCGTCCAGGCGCCCGCGTAGCCGATGCTGATGTTGCCAATCGCAGCGGTTGCCGTTGCGGCCGTGCCGACCTTGTCCCCGTTGCTGTGGTAGAAGGCCGAGATGCTGCCCGAAGTCTGTACGCCTTCGCCAGTGGCAAACCGTGGCACCGCGGACTCGACGACAATGGTACCACCGATACTGTCACCGCCCTTGCTCACCGGCGTCACGCCGGCGATGACATCGGCGGCGGCGACCTGCGAGGGATCGATGTAGGACAGCGGCGGATTCATCTGGTTGGAGCAGGCGGACGTCACCACCATTCCGTTGAGAAGCACCTTTACGCGGTCGTTATTGAGACCGTTGATGGCGGGCAGCCCGGAGACGCCGCCGGCTGAGAAGATGCTTACGCCCGGGGCGCGGTTCATAATCTGCGCCGTGTCGCTCGTCGATGGCAGCTGCGACTGGATCGTCGACTGGTTCATCCGCGTCGTATTGAGCGGAAGCGCCAAGCCCTTGGTGCCGACACCAATGTCGGTGGGACCATGCCCCATGGCGGCATGGTCAACGTCGTCGCCTTCCGCGACGCTGCTTGAGGGCTGCTGTGG
>JBAZYB010000071.1:0-17248 GCA_041659545.1 Hyphomicrobium sp. | reverse complement strand
GGGCACGGATTTCCAGACCGGTGGCTACGGCCTAAAGCCGGGTGAAGTTTTTGCGAATGCTGGTATACTGACCGTGGTGCGCGAGAATGAAATCTGGGTCGGGTCGGTATCCAGCACGGGTTCCGTGGGTACCCTGACCGTCAGCGTTTGAGGACGAAATGGCTTCTCTCGACAAGACCTCCAGCTCCTCCGACAAAAGCGCGTCGAAGAACCCCTCGACGTCGAGCGGGTCTTCGAAAACCTCCAGCTCCTCGAAGAGCACCAGCAGCGGTGGGAGCAGCGCTTCGAAGAATGTAGGCTCGTCCAAGCCGGCCACCTCTACGGCTGGGGGGCCATCGAAACTATCTTCGTCTTCGGGCAGATCGAAGCCGTCCTCCAAGAACCCGGCCAGCAGTTCCTTCGACAGCAGCTGGGAATCGAAGGACAGCGGGCCGTCGAGCAGCGGCAGCAAGTCGGCGTCCAAAACATCCAACACCTCGAAGTCCGCCGGGTCGGATGGCGGATCTTCCGGTATGGTCAGCAAAGCGAAAAAAACTACGCTAGGCGACCTCGACTCTTTCCGGTCTCTGCGGGGCACGGGTGACTACGCCACACGCCCGGTACTCGCTGGGCGGGAGGATAATTTTAACGGCGATCCGGAGATCAACCAGCCTGGTTTGTACTCCACGCTGGCCTTCGGAAAGAACGCCAGCGATGTCGGTAAAGGCGCGACGCTGGAAGAACTGCTCGCCTTGCAGGCGCTAAAACCTGGCCAGCCTACTGCTGACACTGCCCCAGACAGTCGCAGTTGGTGGGACCAGATCGTGCAGCACGGCGTCGACGAACGCGCACGGCGGACCAGCGAAGGCGTCCCGCCGTCCGAAGGGTTCATCGACTGGAACGGACTGCGATACGATCTGCTGGGGCAACGCCCCGGACCGATCGACATCACCGTGCCCTACGGCGGGCCCTCCAAACTGGCCGCCCCCGGTGAAGGCCTGACGCTCGACCAGAAGCTGGCCATGATAAAGCTGGGCATTGACCCGGAGAGCGGGCTGATCGAGGACCCCAACAACCCTGGCACGTTCTACCGCCCGGACGCCGCGCCGACTATAGGCCCCCTCGGCATCGAGGAAGACACCGTTGCTGCGCCTGAACAGATGGGCCCCCTCGAAGGCCTCGCAGCGGGCATCGAGGCCGAGAAGCGCCGGCTGGCAGGCGGGGATCTGAGCCGCTGGTTCCAGTACCCTGGCATGGGCGGGATCGAGGACGCGGCAACGGTGCTGCCTGGGCAGGCCGAAGCGCCTTCGCAGATGACGGACGAAGCGCTCTACGACGCCAACCATCCTGCTCAGCCGGCGGCGAAGCCGACGGTATGGGACCAGGTGGTAGAGGGCGGCGGCAAGCTGCTAGAGCACACCGCGCTGGGCGGCGCGGTCAAGGCGCTGTTCCCCGACCTGTGGTTCGGTGGCGGAGAAACCATGAAAGGACTCGGGGAGGGTCTGAATCTCGGCAACTCCGGCACCGTTACCCAAGGCAAGAACGGGCCGCTCAACAGCATTACCCAGCAAAGCGATGCGTGGCTGATGGCGACAGGGCAGAAGGATACCCCGCGCACAAGTGGCAGCGACGATGGATCGTCATACGGCCAGCAGTTGCAGGGGTTCATCGACCTTAACCACAACGGCATCGATGACCGGCTGGAGGGGTATGTTCCGCCTCCGCCAACGCCGCCCACTGGCACCCCCAGCCCAGACCAGTACGACCGCTACGGCTCGGTGGTGTTCCCCGACATGCCGCCCTACGACCCCGGGCGCGACGACGAGTGGCTGTACTTTCGCAAGAACATGGCCGCCGGCGGGCTGGTTGAAGGCTACGCCGAAGGCGGCGAAGTCTCGCCGATGGCGGGCCAGGACCCGCGCATGGAAGTGATCGCCGAGGCCGAGGACGCGCTTGAAAGCATCGCCGAAGGCGAGCAGCCGGATGAACAGGCGGTAGCCGCGCTCAAGAAGTTCGTCGAGATGTTCGGCGACGGCGCGCTCCGGCAGCTGAACGACAACGTCAAGGCCGGGATGAAGATCCGGCCGGGACGCGGTGGCGGGCGCATGGTTGAAGGCCCCGGCGGCCCAACCGATGACGCCATTCCGGCGATGATCGACGGCAACCAGCCGGCGGCGCTGAGCGACGGAGAATTCGTTTTACCCGCCGCCGCGGTAGAAGGCGCCGGCGGCGGCGATCGTGAACGCGGCGCAGCCGCGCTGCAGGAGTTGAGCGACCGGTTGTCTGGTATGCGCAAGGGCGCGGCGGAGAAGGCCGGTTGACATGGACGGTCACCGCCATACCGCTGGAAGGCCTCAAGCCGATGTGGCCGATAGTGGCGCCGATGCTGGTCCCAGCGGTAAGGCGGAGTGGCGGGCGCGTCACCATGCCCGCGCTGTTCAAAGAGTTGAGCGGGCAAAGGTGCTTGCTCTGGGTGACGTACGGTCCGGACAAAGTCGTCCGGGCGGCCTTCGTGACCCGGGTAACGCAATACCCGAGCAAGACCATGCTGTCGGTGGACTTCGCCGGGGGGTCGATGATGCGCGCGTGGGTGGATGACGTGCAGCGCACCTTCCGCGAATACGCCCGCGACGCCGGACTCGGCGGGGTCGAGATGGCGGGCCGCGGCGGGTGGACCCGGATGCTCGGCCGCTATGGCTGGAAACCTTCGATGGTGGTACTAGAGGTGAGCGCAGCGGACGGAGAGCCATCGTGAGCAAAGGCGGGAACCAGACCACCACCGAAACTACTAGCGCGCTGCCAGAATACGCAGCTCCATATTACAAGGACCTGATGGAGAAATCCAAGCAGGTTGCGAACACCCCCTACCAGAAATACAACAACCCGCGGCTCGCCGAGTTTTCTCCCGACACCACCGCCTCGTTCGACATGATCCGCCAGCAGGCAACCGGCGGCACGCCGGACCTGACCGGCGCGGCGACCGCAGCGCAGGGCATCGCCGGCTACCAGGCGGGCAGCATACCCGGCATGGATGTGTCGGCGTACATGAACCCTTACGTCGAGAACGTCCTCGATGTGCAGAAGAAGCGACTCGGCCAGAGCTTCGAAGAGCAGCAGGCTGGCCGTGACGCGGCGGCGGTGTCGGCGGGGGCCTTCGGCGGCAACCGTCGCTTCGTGCAGGACAGCCTCGCCCAGCGCGACATGAACGAGCAGCTGCAGGGCATCGAGGCAACTGGGCTCGCCTCTGCCTACGATCGCGCCACCGGCCTGTACCAGACCGACGAAGAGAACCGCCGCCTCGGCGCCGGGCTCGGGCTCGACGCCGCCAAGACCTGGGGTGAGCTGGGCCAGATGAAGCAGGACGCCGGCTTCCGCAACGCCGAGGCGCTCAGCGGCGTCGGCGCCAAGCAGCAGCAGCGCACGCAGGCCGGGCTGGATCTCGCCTACAAGGACTTCGTGCAGCAGCGTGACTACCCGGCGCAGCAGACCGCCTTGTATGGGCAGCTGCTCTCTGGCGCGCCGGTAACGCCACAGGCGTCCACCACCACGACCGAACCGGCGCCGGACTTCCTGTCGCAGCTGCTCGGCCTCGCCGTCGGCGGCGCGGGCATCTGGGACCTCCTGAACTAGGGCGCGCGGCAGATGGCAAGTCTCATCGACCAGATGAACATTCTCAAGGGCCTCGACGACGCGAGCCTGCAGTCCGAATTGCAGGCGCCATCAGGCGCCGCCCCGCCGTTCCTCGTCGCCACCGAGATCGGGCGGCGCAAGGATATGCGCCAGCGCTACGAAGGCGAGCAGGCGCGCCGCAAGCCGTCTACTACCGTGGTCGAGGATCTCACTGCCGGCGCGCCGACGCCGCCCATGCAGCCTGAAGCGCCGATGGGCGGCACGGGTATCGAAGCGGCGGGCCCGGCTCCCATTCCCGGGTTCGCCGACGGGGGGCTTATCGACTACGACGAGATCGCGTCGCGCTACAATGAGCGGCTGGCGGGTTTGGGCGGCGACAAGGATCGCGCCCGGGCTATGGCGCTGCTCGCCGCCGGCGCCGGGATCATGGGTGCGGGGAATTCGAACACCTTGCAGAACATCGGCGTCGGCGCCAGCGCGGGCATCAACGCCTATTCGGATGCGATCAAGGCCACCGACAGCGAGGAGCTGGCACTGCTGCGCGGCATCACCGACATCGGGCAGCTGCAGCACCAGGACGAACTGGCGCGGATGGACCAGGCGTACCGTGAGCGGTCGCTGACGTCTCAGGAAGCGCGCGACGCAGCGCGGCTGTCCTTCGAAAAGACGCCCGCTGCCGTGCTGACAACGGAATGGCTGGCCAAACAAGACCCCGAGACCCAAAAGCTGTACATGGACACCCAGCGCGCGCAAGCTGGCTTGTTTGGCCCGGATCGTATGGGGGCGGAATTCAGTTCTATCGAGGACCAGGTGCGCAGGGATTTGAAAGACGCCGACCCTGCAACCCCTAAAGTCCAAAGTACCCGGCAGGATTTGTGGACCCCGGAAGGGGGCGTTGACCCGCAAAAAGTTGCTGCTGCGCAGATGGACTACGCCCATCGTATCGTGCTCGAAACGTACGCGCGAATAAAGAACAGCCTCGGCGTAGAGGCGGCTGCTAGGTATGCGCAGCAAGCCGGCATTTCCGAGCAGGAGCGGCTGGCTATAGACACTGGCGTAGCCGCCCCGGTCTCGGGGGCTTTCACTGCGCCGGGCAAGGCGGTAAGCTACGCCGATTATTTCTAACCAAGGTTTTCTATTATGACCGCTAGGCCGATTATCGAAAACTACCTATCCGAGCCTATCGACATGGCCGCCGACGGAGACCCTATCGGTGCTGCCGCGAACCTAAGTGTGGCGCTTAATCTAAACCGAAATACCCAGAAAGCGGTAGAAGCGCATATGCAAGAGTTTGCTGAAGGAGTGCGTAGGACACGCCACGCTGGCGCGGATGAAACGCAGATAGAACGTGCTAAAGCTTGGTACGTCGGATGGCTAGGTTACGATCTTGAAAAGCGCGGCGTAGAAATAGGCCGAGGTTAAAATCATCTGCGTGTAAAGGGCTGGCCTATGGCTAATGTTACGATGCCCAACGGAGATCTCGTCGCGTTCCCCGACGACATGCCGAAGGCGCAGATCCGGGCGTTGATCGAGAAGAAGTTCCCGAACGCTGCGCGGCAGGCGCAGGCCGATACCGGCGCCAAACCGTACCAGGGCCCGGTCGAAGGGCTGGCTTCTATCGTCCAGAACCTCCCGGCATCGATCTCCGAGACGAAAGCGAACCTCGGCCAGATGGCTGCCGAGGCGATCACCGACGTCATCGCGCCGCAGAAGCAATATGGCAATATCCCGCCGCCGCAGGTAACGCCCGGCGCACCGATAGAGGGCCTGCTGAACCAGCCAGCCGGCTTCACAGTTCCGCAGCCCGGTGTCGAGCAGCTCATCCCGGAAGACATTCGACGCGGCATTGGAGAGGCCGCGGCGAAAGAATCTGTCGCACAGCAGTTGCGCGGCATGGCCGCACGAGCGGAGCAGGCCAAACGTCCGTTTGATATGGAACCCGGTATCGCCTCCGATGTTGTGCAAGGGCTCGGCAGCGCGGTCGAAATGGTGGCCCCTGCGTTGGCGTCCGTCGCCATAAGGAACCCGGGGCCGCTCGTCGCGTACTTTACCGCGCGCAGCGCTGGGCAGGGCTACGGAGAAGCACGCAAGGCGGGCGCCGGTACAGATGCCGCCCGAGCGGCTGCCGGGCTCTACGCAGCTTCCGAGGCAGTCACAGAGGCCATAGCCGGTAAGGTCTTCGTTGAAGGCGGCAAGACCCTGGTGCGCTCCATCCTCAAGAGTGGCTTTGTCGAGGGGTTGACCGAAGGCGCGACAGAAGCATTCCAGGTGCTGGTCGACGCGCAGGTCATCGGCAAGGACATGACGCTCGACGAAGCGATGTCGCGGATCAAGACCGCCACGGTTGGCGGCACCGTTGCAGGTAGTGCTATCGCGCCGGTCATGCATGGCGTTCGGGCTCTTGGTGGCAAGGAGGCCACGCCGGGCATCGAAGTCGTTATCGACCCCAAGGAGCCGCCCGAGCCGCTCGCCGCCGAGGACAGCCTCGAGCTGCCGGCACCGGAGACGCTGCTCGCCCTGCCGAGCCCGGAGGCGTTCGCGCCGGCACCGATCGTGCGCCGCCAACCAGCTGCACCGGTGTCTGAAGGCATCTCTGCCATGGACCCGCGCACCGAGACCGACTACCAGGCGCGCGTCGCGCTGCAGAAGACCAAGCAGCAGGAGACCGCCGCGCTGCTGCAAACGGCGCGCGAGACTGTAACACCACTAGGTACTTTCACTAAGGAAGAGATCGGTGGACCCGCAGCGCAGCGTGTCGCCACGCTCCGCATCCAGACCGGCCGCCCGGTCGATGCGCCGGTCAGCATCGCCGAACTGGCGCGCGCCAAGGTGCCACAGTCACAGATCGACGCGCTCATCGCCCAGCGCCGGCCGCTTACCACCGGCGAGGCGCTGACGCCGCTCGACATCATGCGCGCGGCGGATGCGAAGAACATCATCCCGAACGACGCCAACTTCCGCGAGCTCGCCTACCGCACGACCGGGCAGCGCAACGTCGAGCGCATGACCCAGGCGCAACTTAACGCCCTCCAAAGTGTGATAGCCGCGATGCCGTCACACTCTGCGCCGGTGACCGTGCCGGTGGCGGACGAGAGCCCGTTCACCGACGAGCAGTATGGCAAGGCCGTCGATGCGCTGCGCAACGCCGGGCGCTACACCGAACAGGCGATCAAGGACGCCACCGGACTCAAGACCACCAAGGACGTGCACGCCGTCCGCGATGCGCTGGTGCGCCGCGGCCAATTGGTGCAGCGCAGCCCCAAGGACTTCCGTCTCTACGACGTCGTCGGCGAGGAACGGCAGGCGGTGCCCGACGATTTGCCGCCCGGCGCCTTCAAGGAACACGTCGTCCGGCGCCTGCCGGTCAAGCAGCTCAGGGTCACACAGAACGGGAAATCAGTTGGCACCTTCGGTTCGGCTACCCAGGCGCGCTCCAGGATCAGTCAGATCCGCGCGGCCGAGGCGGAGAAAGGCGTGCGCACGCCCTCCGCGCTATCTATCGAACCAGCCGCGGATGTGGCCTACGGCGTGATGGAGAACCGCTACGACGAGCAGGGCAACCTGCTCGGGCAGGTGGTCGTCGACACGCACCGCGACGAGGCCGCCGCGCGAGACACTGCCGAGAAGCTGAACAACCCCGACGTCGGCGCGCGCTACACGCAAACCGCCGTCGAAGGCCAACCGGTGGAGCCGCGACCGGCGCCGAAACGCCGGGCCCCGGAACCCGCTGCGCTGGCTGGCCGCGTCGACGAGATCGTCAAGCGGCTGAACAAGCACGCCAAGGAGCGCAAGTTGCCGCTGCTCGGCGCGCGGGTCACGCTCAAGTCGTCGGTCAAGACGCCGGATGGGCGCTCGATCGAGGGTCTGTACGAGCCCAGCCAGAAACTCATCAGCCTGACCGTCGAACATCTCGACGCCTCGATGTCGACCGACGAGATCACCGAGAAGCTGGCGCAGGTTATGGATCACGAATTGATCCATGCCCTGCGTCTATCCGGCGTGCTGTCGCCGGAGAGCGACGGCTGGCGCTCGATCATGCGCTACGCGCGCCGCGCCAAGCGCCCGGGCACCAACCAGACCTACCTTGAATGGGCCAACCAGGCCTACGGCAATGAGCCGGGGTACGAGCGTGCCGACGTGCGCGAGGAAGAGGCGATCGCCGAAGCCTTCCGCCATTGGGCCAAGGACAAGCGCAGCGTCGTCGGCCAACCCGCCACGGTGTTCCGCCAGATCGTCGAGTGGTTCCGTCGCCTGCTCAACTCCATCCCCGAGGACCTGTTCCAGGACATCGCCACTGGCCGGCTGGTCGAGGAGGCGCTGCGCCCGCCCGGCTCCGGCATGCCGCGGGCACGCACTGCCGAAGCCATGGCCGCTGCAGGGGTCGGTGTTGCCGAGGCCAAGGCGGCGCAGGACGAGAACCTCATCAGGGTCCGGTCGCGGGAGTTCCTGCGCGCCCGGGCGCAGGCGCGCGAGGACCGCTATGGCAGGTCCGGGCCCAAGACCGTGCTCGGCACCACGCCGTCCAAGGCCTACACCGTCGGCGAGATCGCCGACCGCGACGCCGTCGCTGCCATCGCCGACAAGTACCGCGCCGAGCACGGGTTAACCGAAAGCCGGTTGATGACGATGCTGCCCGAGGACGTCGAGTACATGAAGCGTGTCGCCGACGCGCAGCAGGCGGCGGCACACAGCCCCAAGGCCAACGATGTCGCCAAGGCCTACCGGGCGCTGATCGATGAGACGCGCGCTATGTGGCAGGCGCTCGGGCCGGTGCAGGTCGAGTCGTGGATGAGCAACGGCCAGCCCTACGCCACCCCCGCCGAGATGTTCGCCGACGTCCAGGCGGGCACGCTCAAGATGCGGCTCAGCAACGAGATGTTCGGCGAGGGCGCCGACAATCCCGGGCACCCGCTGTACACGCCGTCGGGGGTCAAGGCGACCGACGGCACGTCGATCAGCAACAATGACCTTCTGCGCGCGGTGCATGACATCTATGGCTACGGCCAGTCAGGCTTCCGCTCGACGCAGATCGTCCAGCGCACCGACGGCAGTTTCGTCGCCGGCAACCCGCAGGGCGAGTACAACGCCTACCACGAACACTCCCGGCTGCTGTCGCCCGAGGCGCGGCGCGCGCTGGCCACCGAGACGCTGGCGCAGTCGGCATGGGCCAACTACGGCCCGCACCTGCGCCGGAGTGATGGCACGGTGCCGCGCGAGACGGACGTCGACTATCTCGAGCCGCGGCTCAAGGAGTTCGCCGAGCAGAAGGCCTTCGTGCTTTCCGACGAGCTGGTGGCCGCCGATCCGGGCTGGGCGCTGGCGCAGAAGGCTGATGAGGCCACCGAAGATACTGCGCCGCGCTATTCCAGGTTCGACGACAACCTCCCCGGCGGCCGCCTCTACGGCAACCCGAAGCGCAGCCCCGGCGGAGCACTGAGCGCCCCCGGCACGCCCAGCCCGGCGTTCACCAACGAGCGCCCCGGCAACGCCTTCTTCGGCGGCGAGCTGGCCGAGGAGCAGCTGCGCATGGTGCGCCAAGGCGACCGCGGCGCAACGATGATCTACATGTCGCCCGAGGACTACCTGGCCCTCGCCAGCGAGCCGGTGAACCCCGAGCAGGAGGTCTACGATGCAGCCGTTGAGGCAGGATACAAGTTCTCAGGGATGCTCTCCCTCGTCATCGACGGCTACGCGGGGAACGTACGCGCCACAGGAGATGACGGCGCGTATTCTGCGCGTGCACTTGCCGGGCGGGCCACCGAAATCCCCGTGGTCCTATACCCGAAAAAACGTGAAAACCTAGGCCTCGTAACGGCGATCGAGGGCGCCGACGGCTCGCGCGTGCCGTGGCCGCATGAAGGGCGGCAGGAGAACTTCCCGGACCTGCGCGGTGCGCGCTACTCAGTGGGGTCGCCGGAGTTCAAGAAGTGGTTCGGAGATTCAAAGGTGGTTGGGCCGGATGGTGCGCCGCTGGTCGTGTACCATGGGTCAAACGCAGATTTTAACGCTTTTTCGAAAGAGAACGTGCCCGCGCGTTGGGGCGACAAGATGCAGATTAACGGGTTCTTTTTCTCGGCCGACCCGCAGTATGGCTATGTTGACCGCAGCGCCAGTGTGTACCCGGTATTCCTACACATCGAGAACCCGTACTTCATTGACCGATCTGAAAAAATGGAAGGGCTCAACGCGTGGAACGACGCGGCGGAATTTGTCGCCGACCTGCGCGAAAAGGGGCACGACGGCATCATCTGGGGCGACCCTACCAATTTGCGTAAGCCGCCTTACGGCGCATGGGGGGACGACCGCTCGCAGATATTCGTCTTCGAGCCGACGCAGATCAAGAGCGCCATCGCCAACAAAGGCACCTGGAACGCGGCGAACCCCGACATCCGCTACAGCCTCAACGCGCCGTTCGGCAGCCGCGTGCCGCAGAACGAACAATATGATTTGTACAGCGGCAAGGTCGGGCCGAAGGTGGAAGAGGATGGCGGTGATGCCATCCCACCAGAGCCGCGCCGCAACGATTTCAACATCATCGACCAGCGCGTGGAGACCTATGTCGGCAAGGCGCTGATGGCGATCGCCCGGTCCAAGAAAGACGTGCCGCTGATCGGCGGGCTCATGGAGAAGCTGCCGCTCATCAACGCCTCTAACATTTTCGACTGGCGGGTGAAGTACCAGGACGCTTTCCTCTCGATCAAGGAGATGCTCGAGTACGCGCGCGATCACGGCGGCAAGGTGCTCGACGAGAACAACTTCTATGTGCTGCAGCAGGCGGCCGGGCCGCGGGCGGTGCACGCCATCGCCGAGCGCGAGAAGGAACTCTACGAGCCGCTGTTCGCGGCCATGGACCGTTCCACCAAGAAGCGCGGCAACGCACCGGCCATGAGTGTGCAGGAGATCGAGGACGGGCTCTACGCCCGGCACGCCCCGGAGCGCAATCAGTACTTGAACTCTATAGGCGCCGAGATGCGCGACGAGAACGGCCAGCTCATCCCGCCGTCCGGCATGAGCGACAACGAGGCCAATGTCATCCTCGACAAGATAGCGCTCGACGGCAACGGCCCCATCTTCGATGAGATCGCAGCGCTGTTCGACCGGATAAACGGCGAAGGGCTTGGCACCACTGGAACGCGCAAGGAAGGCGGCCTGATCCCGGAGGACACGCAGTCGCCGTTCAAATACTATGCCCGCCTGCGCAATGCGCTGGACGCCTTCGACCCGGACGATCCCGTCGGAAACATCGCGCAGGTCAGGTCCGGCAAGGGCTTCAGTGCCAACTGGAAAGAAAAGGCTCCGACCGGTCGCAAGAGCCGGGCCGGTGACCTGATCGCCCACGCCATCCTGCAGAACACCGAAGCGGTGATCCGAGCCGAGAAGGCGCGTGCCGGGCGCGCTTTCCTGCGCTTCGTCCTGGACAACCAGGAACTCATGAAAGGCACTGTCGAGATCGTGACGAATGCGCCAAAGATAAGGACCCGCGGCGCGGACGGACGTATCAAGGAGATCACCGACCCGAACTACAAGCGCGACCCGCTGGTGTTCATCGCCAAGGTTAGCGGCAAGGACGTAGTGCTTAAATTTGCGCCGAATGCTGTGCGCCTGGCCCGAGCCATGAACTCGGACTATGTCACCCAGCTGCACCCGTTCCTCCAGATGCTCGGGGCCTTCACGCGCTACCAGGCGGTTCTCAACACCGCGGCGAGCCCGGTGTTCATGTTCACCAATCCGGTGCGCGATCTGCAGCAGGCCGGTATCCTGCTGGCGCAATACGACGTCCCAAAGTTCACCCGGAATGTTTTCTCCGGCATCCTGGATGCAGCGGCTGGAGTGGCCGAGGTGCTGTATAAAGGGACCGCCACAGGCGAGTATGCCCAGGCGTTCCAGACGATGCAAAAGCAAGGCTGGACCACCGAATTCCTGGGCATCCATGACCTTCAATCGGCGTGGAACCGTGTCCAGAAGAACGTCGGCGCCACCGGCCTGAAGATGACCGCGAGGCAGGCGGGCAACAAGATCCGCGATATCGTCGGGCTTATGGGGAAGGCGGGACAAGTCACCGAGAACATGATCCGCGTCTCGGCCTATGTGCAGGCCCGTCGCGCCGGGGCCACCGAAATTCAGGCGGGGTATCTCGCGCGCAACATCACCACCAATTTCAACAAGGGCGGAGAGAACAAGGCGCTGATGAGCGTGCTGTACGTGTTCCACGGTGCAGCGACCCAAGGCGTGGCCACCATCTTCAACGGGCTGAAAAATAAGCGCGTGCAGAAGCTGGTCGGAGCGCTTATCGGCGCCGGTTTCCTCATGGATATCATCAACCGGGCTCTATCCGGCGACGACAACGACAACGGGGTCAAGGACTACGATGAAATTCCAGACTACGTGCTGCGCAAGAACTGGGTTTTCATGAACCCGATGGCGCTGCTCGAGCCGGACAAGAAGCACACCAAGTACCTGAAATTCCCGATGCCCTACGGACTTAACGCCTTTACCAACTATGGGCGAAATCTGTCGAACATGTTCAGCGGCTCCCCGGTGCACAACCCGGTGAATTCGCTGGCGGACATGTTCTTCGGGACGCTGGATGCTTTCAACACGATCGGCGGCGGTGGCAGCCTGCTGAATTTCGTGGCGCCGACCCTCGCAGACCCAGTCGTTGACCTGACCACAAACACCGATTTCGCCGGCAACGACATCGTGCCGGATCGGCCGAGCTTCGGGCCGGAAATTCCCGAGAGCCAGAAGTACTGGAACAACACCGACGAGCCTTACAAAGACCTGGCCTCGTTCCTGAACAGCATCGGCGGCGGCAACGAATTCCGTAAGGGCGTGGGCGGGACGGATTGGTCACCGGAGCAATACCAGTACGTCGTGCAGTATCTCACCGGCGGACTCGGGACGTTTCTGACGCAGACGGCCAACGTAGCTTTCGATATCACGCCGCGCTGGGTACAGGGCGACTTCGAGGACGTAGACACCGACAAGGTGCCGTTCTTGAACCGCTTCGTTGGCACGCTCGGCAACCGTGGTAACACCGAACTGTACTACGAGAACACCAAGCGGATGGCTCTGCTGGCCAAGGAGATCAAGGAGTGGACGGCCAGTGGGAACATCAAGGCAGTCATCCAGACGCGCCAGCGGCACCCCGCCGAAACTACGCTATTGCCGGCCTTTGAAGATAGTTGGGAGAGAGTGCAGGACCTCGGCAGACAACTGCGTGAGTTGCACAACAACGAGGCGTTAGCCGCCGATGTGAAACGTGCCCGCGAAAAGTTCTTGCGCGCACAGCAGGACGCCGCGATGGCATCTTTCAACAAGATGTATTTCCAGAGGAAAAAGCTTCTCGACTAGAGCTACCGCTTGGCCACGCGCTAGGCTACGGCCTTATTTCAGGAAACCATAGATCACGCCGGCGACGGCGATGCCGATTCCTATCAAGGTCGGCAGCGATCCCCACACAGCGCCAGATCCGGTCGACTGCCCGGCGCTCGTATTGAAGCGGTCGGTCAGTTCGCGCAGCAGGCGCTGCACGTCCTCGAGTTCGCGCCGGGTAGCCATGAGCCGCCCCTGGGCCTCCATGGCTTCCTTGATCTTGTTCCCCGCCTCGAACCGGTCGTTGCTCGCGTCCTCGGCTTTGGACACGGCTTTCTCGGCGGCGGCCAACGCAGCCAGCACGGCCTTCTCGGCAGCGGCCAGCGCCGCTTGCATGGCGGTCTGCTGGGCATCGAAGCGCTGCTGGTAGCGCAGCTCCATCTGGCCCAACAGAGTGTTTACGTGTGTCAGGAGGGGTACTTTTTCAGCAGCCATGACGAACCCCCGCGCAAAGCGAATTACCGCCCAATCATGGTAGCTTGATGAGGTGCATCTGGCTCAGTACGTAGAGAACGGACGACCCGAATGCAGCGCCGCCGACGCCGACAATCCCGATGGCGCCCATCCCCATCAGCCGCCATCGTTTGACGTCGTCGACCACCGGTCGGATATCGCTGTCGATGGCCTCTTTCATGAAACGCACATTGTCGGAGAGATCGCTGGCCGCAGTCTGGATATCGGCCAGAGTGCCGTCGCGCTCGTCCATGCGCTTCTCGAGCCGGTCGAAACGCTTGCCGAGGTTTCCTATAGAGCTCTCCAGGTTTCCGAGGAGGCGGCTGATATCGTCCAGTTCATGCGCCATGGCTACGCTCATCATGTGGGTACAACGTGTTTCAATATGAGTCGTTGCAGCGCAGGCGGGCGCAGTCCGTGGTCACTTCCGCGAGATGGCCCCCGCAATGGTGCTGGCAATCTGCTCAGCGCTCTTGGAGAAGAAATAGAAACCGATGACTGTGACGACAATCCACCACACCATCGAACCCGGATTCGGTGTTACGCCGAGCCCGAGTACGGTATCCCACAATACGACCTTGACCACGAATGCGGCGACACACCAGCCCATGATCGTGCGCGGCGACCACCACGGATCGCGCGCCGCGGAGAGGACGACATCACGCCGGGCCTTGAGGTTCTCGATCTCGACCTCGGCGGCGATGCGGTCCTTATCGTTGCCGGCGTTCAGCTTGGCCGTGTAGGCGCGCTCGAGCGAGCCGGTGATGGCGTTGAGCGGGTTCAAAAAATCCAGGACGCCCATCAGGCCTGCCCTTCGGAAGGCGTCGGGGCGACTGGCGTCTCGACCACCACGGGGACCGATATGTTGGCCTCGTCCTTGATGAACCAGCCGACGAGAAACACGGCCACCGGGTCCAGCGCGATCCACATCGCCTGGTCGGTCGTGTTCGGCCACACACCTTCGATGATGACGCGGACCACGTTCAGCAGCGCGACGGACAGCGTCGCTGCCGTCAGCTTGTTAGTCGGGTTGATCGACGCCTGCGTGACTTTCATCCGATCCACCCCATGGCTTTGAGAATTGCAACAACGAGTCCGCCGAGCATGGCGAGCAGTGCTGCCACGCCGTTCCTGTTCGGAGCCTTGGACACGGGCGGTACCGGCGGCACGGGCGCCGGCGGCTCGGTGTGGCCGGCGGCGACTTCTTCCGGCGCCAAGACGGCTGGCTGGTCGCGCAGCGCGGCACGGAACTTGTTGGCGTACCCGGCGATCTTCGCCCCGTTCTTCGCCACGTCGTCGTTGATGATGGCGCGCGCGCCCTTGTAGTCGAGCTTGCCGTTGCCGATGTAGTCGCGCAGCTTCTTGCCGGTGAACAGGCCGTCGCGCATGCCCACGACCAGAATGCGCGCGGCGATGTCGGGCCGCAGCGCCAGGTCCGGGTTCCCGACCAGGTCGATGTTGAGGAGCCTGGCGAACTTGGCGTACATGCCCTTGCCGGTGATCTGGCTCAGCCCGCGGCCGCGGTACTTGTAGCCGTCTCCCGGCTGGTCGTTGCCCAGCCGGCCGCCGTAGACCTTATTGCCAAGCGCCTCCGGGTTGTTGGCGTAGGGCTTGGCGGCGGCCAGCGTCTTGAAGCGCGACGGCCAGACCTCGGTCATCCGCTTGGCCGAGTAGTTCAGGTTCTCGGTAGCAGGCTCGAGTCTTCGCCCGACCTCGTGGTACGGCGTGGACAGCACGTAGGCCAGTTCGTCATGGGGGCCAGAGAAACTGTTGATGATGCCGTCCATAACGGCAACCTGGGTGGGGGTAAGGGTTCCGCCGAAAAGCGACGTGCGGACTGCGTCAAAGAAATGCTGCTTGTCGACGGCCATTAACGCCTCGTCTATCGTGACGGGAACGCCACCACCGAGCCCGAGGATCTGATCGGGCGCGCCAGCGGTCCGTTCCGCATGACCTCGTTTATCACAGCCGCTTCGTCCTGTACAATATCGACTGAGAGTTGCTTGGCCATGCGCACGACACGGGGCTTTCCGTCGATACGAATACGGTCTTTGCCTATCATCCGGCGCGTCTTGCGCAAGTAAATGCGCTCGGCGGCGCGGTGCCAGTCTTCCGGAAATTCGTAGCCCTCGGCGATGATGGTATCTTCCATCCGCAGCAGGAACTGCTCACGCGTCAGCAGCGCGCCGGGGAGAGTCGCCATGACCAGGTCGGCGGCGCGGTCTATGTCGGACAGGCCGGCGTCGATCATGTCCGCCTTGGAGGCGGTCATCGGCGGCGCGACATAGGGGTTGTAGCCGGTGAGGTCGACCTTGTGCAGCTCGGCAACGAAGGCTGCAACGTTGGCCCGGCTCGCCCGCCAGGCGTGGAAGTGCGTCCAGTACTCGCCGCTCAGCGGCGCGCCGTTCTCCAAGACGGCAAAGCGCCGGTCGTTGGGCGGGATCACCAGCGCGTCGGAATGGTTGGTGGCGATGAAGATCGAGGCGTAGGTGTGGCCCTTGAAGTTCTTCACCGTCTTGCGCTTGATGTGGATGCCACGGCCCGATGGGTCGACGACGCCCTTCAGGTGCTCGTAGGCGTTGGTGCGCGCCTGCCAGCGGTTGACGTGCTGGCTGACCTCCTGGGCCTCGTCGACAGCGACGATCAGGCTGTCCACCATCCATTCGTTGTACTGGCTCTGGTGCCCCTGCCCGGTGAGCGTAGCGAAGTCGATCGGGGTGACATAGCTGTCGCCGAAGATGTCGGTCATCAGCGCGATCAGCGAGCCGCGCCCGGTGCCGTAGGAATCGCGCGCCACCATGATGATCGCCGGGCCCGGGACGTGCGGGTTGGCCAGCTTGTAGGCCAGCCACTGCATGAAGAAGGTGCGCTCGGCTTCGATCGGCAGCAGGTTGCGCAGCATCTCCAACCCGGTTGTGGCGTCGCCGCCGGCGGCGTCATGCTCTTTAGGCAGGTAGGTGTTGATGTGGCGGTGCCCGTCCTCGAAGAAGATCGGCCTGATCTGGTCGGGGCGCATCTGCATGGTGTTGACGGTGATGCGGGTGGGGTCGTCGAGCCACAGGTCGGAGAGACGCGATACCTCTTCCCCTCCCCGCGGCCCGCGCTTGACCTCCCGGAACGGACCCATGCCGTGCTGGAAGTCGCGGAACTTGTGGGTCATGAAGCCGGCGCCCAGGTCGCAGACCAGCCCGTCGTTCATCACCCATGCGTAGCGTTGCAAGGCGACGGCCAGGTTCTCGTCGAGCGGGCGCGCGGCGTCCATGGTGAAGTCGACGATCGGTTCCGGCTCGATGCCGATCTGCGGGAAGCGCTCGGCCAGCAGTGCGCCGAGTTTTTCCAGCGCCGCGGTGGCGTCACTGCCCTCCGGGAAGTGGCTGGTGTAGGTGCCATGGTCGGAGATGCAGACGTCACCGTCGACGAGGCTTATCATGCCGGCCCAGGACCCGGTGGTCGGTCGCAGGGCGTCGACCTTGCAGCGCAGCACCTCGCCTTCCGGCGCCAGCCGCAGCGCCTCGCCGATCTCGGCGACACTCATCTCGCCCATGTCGTGGACATCGAACACCATGTCGGGCGTCAGATCGTAGGCGTGAGTGTAGCCGCTGTCGGTGCCGCCGGCGGGCGACCGGCGCTCGAGGCCCCGCTGCTCGAAGAAGGTGATGGCGAAGTCCTTGACCGCGTCGGCCTGCGCCTTGGTAATCTCTGGCAGGTCCATGTAGGCGTGGTCGACGAGGCTCTCTGCCGGCCAATGGTATGCGGTATTCGCATCGCGCTGGCCGTAGGCGGCGAACTGGCAGCCGAGATCGGAAGAGCG
>JBAZYB010000070.1:0-17305 GCA_041659545.1 Hyphomicrobium sp. | reverse complement strand
GGGTTCTGTGGGGCAAAGTGCTGCGCATCGACATCAACACGCCCGACGATGTGGCCTACACCATCCCGCCGACCAACCCCTTCGCCAAGGCCTACCAGGACCGCATGATGGCCCTATTCGGCATCACCGAGGAGGGCTTCTCCAAGATCCACATGGGCGCTCGCCCGGAGATCTGGGCCTACGGTCTGCGTAACCCCTACTCGCTCGACTTCGACAAGAAGACCGGCAGCCTGTTCATTGCGGACGTCGGCCAGAACCACCTCGAAGAGATCGACTGGCAGCCGGCCGATAGCAAGGGCGGTCAGAACTACGGCTGGAAGTTCAACATGGGCACTATGTGTCACCCGCTGACGGGTCCTGACGACAAGTGCCCCAACGTTGGAACTCTGCCTGTTTCCGAGTACCCGCACCAGGAACCCTATCCGGGCGCTGAGAAGCTCAAGACCGGCTGGGGTTGCTCGGTGATGGGCCTTGGCGTCGCCAACTATGCGGGCATGGAAGGCGTCTACCTGACCGGCGACTGGTGCTCGGGCCGCCTCTTCGGCACCGGCTGGGACGGCAAGAAGTGGCAGATCCAGGAACTGCTGCAGACCTCGCTCCAGTTCACGTCCGGCAATCGCGATGAAGACGGCACTGTTCTCGCCGTCAATTGCGACTGCTTCTACACCGACGACAAGGGTCCCTTGGCCAATCCTCCAGGCGCACTGTGGCGCGTCGTGGCGGCTGACAAGGTCCCCGCTGGCGCCGAAGTCGCGAAGACCAAGAAGTGATCGCACTCGCGGTCTGACGATGCTGCAGGGCCTCTCGCTCCCGTCTGCGAGGGGCCCTGTTGGTGCCTAGAAATCTCACCAAACATACGGATATACTCGATGTCGTTCTCCAAGCGCATCTCACGAACCGTCCTCGCCGCGGGGCTCACGGCAGCTCTGGTCATTCCTGCCATCGCAGCCGTCGAATTCCGTTACGCACTCGATGACTCGCCGATGGATACCAGCCCCATCAAGGGCGAGACATTCACCGACGCGGTGAAGGCCTTCCACGAGACGGGTACGGATCCCTACAACGGCGACGCCGAGGCCATCGCCGACGGGAAGAAGCTTTACAACGACAACTGCCAAGTCTGTCACAAGCCTGATGGCTCGGGAGGCATGGGCCCGAACCTAGTCGACGACGTCTTCGTCAACGCGCGCGCCAACACCGACGTGGGCAAATTCGAGATCATCCATTCGGGTGCTGCCGGCGCCATGCGTCCGTTCTCCAAGCGTGGCATGATTCAGGATCAGATGCTCAAGATCATCGCCTTTATCAACTCGATGAAGAAGTAACCGGCACCGCACCGCACGCATGACCATGCATCCACTCGTCGTCCTCAACGTCGTCGGATTAACGCCGGAGCTACTCGGTCCTCACACGCCGAACCTCTCGGCATTTGCTGCGCTCGGAGGATTACGCACGCTCCAGACCGTAACACCAGCGGTCACCTGCTCGGTGCAGGCGACATTCCTCACCGGACTGCCCCCCAGCGGCCATGGAGCAATCGCCAACGGCTGGCTGTTCCGCGATCTCTACGAGATATGGTTGTGGCGGCAGTCGAACCGGCTGCTCGACGGCGAGCGCGTCTGGGATGCCGCCAAGAAACGCGATTCCGGCTTCACCTGCGCAAACATGTTCTGGTGGTACAATATGGCCTCCGGCGCCGATTACGCCGTCACGCCACGCCCCATCTACAAAGCCGACGGCCGCAAACTTCCCGACTGCTACGCCCAGCCATCGGCTCTGCGCGATGAGCTCACTGCCAAGCTGGGTGCATTTCCCCTTTTCTCGTTCTGGGGACCGGCGACCAATATCGCCGCGACGCGCTGGATTGCCGACGCCGCGCTTCACATCCTGGAAACGCGCCGCCCGACGCTCACGCTCGTCTACCTGCCGCACCTCGACTACGGCCTGCAGCGTCACGGCCCCGACCACCCTGGCATCGCCAAGGATGTCACCGAAGTCGACGCTGTCGTCGGCTCGCTGATTGACGCTGCCGAACGCAGTGGCCGCCGCGTCATGATTGTTTCTGAGTACGGCATCGTTCCGGTCGATAAGCCGGTGCACATCAACCGCGCTCTGCGCGAGGCGGGGCTGCTGGCTGTCCGCGACGAACAAGGGGGCGAACTCCTCGATCCTCCGCAGTCGCGGGCCTTCGCGGTCGCCGACCATCAGGTGGCGCACGTCTACGTCGCCGACCGCGCCGATATCCCACGTGTGCGTGGTCTGCTGGAGCGGCTGGATGGTGTCGACGCCGTCTGGGGCGACGACGAGAAGCGCGCCAATGGTCTTGACCACGACCGCTCCGGCGAGCTCGTTGCCATCGCCCGCCCCTCCGCCTGGTTCACCTACTACTATTGGCTCGACGACGCCCGCGCCCCGGATTTTGCCCGCACGGTCGAGATCCATCGCAAACCCGGATACGATCCGGCCGAGCTGTTCCTCGATCCGGCAATCAAATTCCCTAAGCTCGCCATCGGCTGGCGACTGGCCAAGCGCGCCTTGGGTTTCCGCGCCTTGATGGACGTCATTCCGCTCGATGCCACGCTTGTGCGAGGATCGCATGGCCGCGCTGACACGCCCCCCGAACGGAGCCCCGTCCTGATGTCGTCCGAGCCTGCGCTGCTTCCTGAAGGCCCGATTGACGCCGCACAGGTCAAGGGCCTGATGCTGGACCATGTCTTCGGCCGTCGCACCGGCACCGGCGCGCGCAATGGCGTCGACACGGAGTATGCTCATCCATGATCGACACACTCGAAAGCGTCATCCTCGTCGACCGCGACGATCATCCATTGGGCACGGCGCCGAAACTCGACGTCCATCGCAGCGGCGAACTGCACCGGGCGTTCTCGGTCCTCATCCACGACGGCAGCGGGCGGCTGCTGCTGCAAAAGCGCCACCGCGACAAGTATCACTCAGGCGGATTATGGACCAATGCCTGCTGCGGGCACCCGCGCCCCGGCGAAGGCACAGCAGAAGCCGCTCACCGCCGACTTTACGAGGAGATGGGGTTTGCCTGTGATCTGAAGGCTCAGCGCAGCCTCATCTACCGTGCTGGGGTCAGTGGCGGATTGATCGAGCACGAACTCGTGCACATTTTCACCGGCTGCTGGACTGGCAGCGTCCACCCGGACGAAACCGAGGCCGAGGCTCATGCCTGGCGAACCCTGGCCGACGTCACAGCCGATGCCGCGAGACACCCGGATCGGTTCACCGTCTGGTTTCGTCTTTATCTTGAGCGCCACGCCACCGCGCTCATCTGAGCTTGTCAGCGAACCAGCCGCAAATGGCAGCGCTGCTCGGCGCAACGCTCTTCGAACGTCGATGGGGCTGCCTGGGGCGCCGGATCGGGCGTGATCCAAGCTGCAGCGACGCCAACCATAAACCGCAAGAGCATATCCACGTGGACCTACCACTAGGAGCAATGCACGGCCCGCTACGTGCAATCCGCTACGTGCCAAGTGAGCTTCGAGGCTAGCACATTCGCTGCGCTGCACAAGACAGTCGTATGGGCGCGAAAAAAGAGGTGCGACGGCGGCGCAACGCCCGATATCTCCATACCGGTTCCCTCAAAATCTGAGGCGCCCGAAGCCGTTCAGGGCTCCTGCCCGTTCGCTTCGACGATCGAAATGCCCTCGCCGGCATGAACCAGCTTCAACCGGCTCACATCATCGAGCGCCATCGCCCAGATATTGCAGGGGCTTGCCATGCGGATCTCGCCACGACGCGAAACCGGTGTCGGCCCGAAGCCGATTGCGATCGCTTCGCCGTCGGGCCAGAAGGCAATTTCGCCCGCGTTGATGATGTCACGCGCGCCCGGCTCCGCTTCAGAGGTGACGGGTGCATTGAAGTAGACCTCATGCCCCCACATCCTCGCCTCTGCGTGGATGGGCAATGCAGCCCAGATGCGCTCTGCGGTGGGCGTCTCGAGAAGCCGCGCGCGGATCGCCACCTTTCCTGCACGGATCACAATCTCGCGCATCGTCCGCCTCCCAAGCCGGTCAGTCTCATGCTGCCGTTGACGACAATCTGTCATTGTCATGGACTGTCATCAATCCTTTTGGCGTGCACGCTGACGCCACCTGCCGGCGATGCTACGCCGGAGCTGCCAATATGGAAGGGGCGCAGCCATACCGCCAGACAACACGGCGTAATGCAAAACGCTGAGAAGCCTCGCATTTGCTGCTGATGTATACTGTCTTGAATACAACTACGCCACGCCGAAGGGCGTGGCGTCAAGTGGCGTGTCATTATCCGGCAACGAACGCCCGAAAGCGATCAAGCAGGCGGAGGCCCGAAGACGAGTACCGCGTTGAGGCCGCCGAACGCGAACGAGTTGGACATCGCATACGTGACGTCGAGATTGCGACCCACGTTCGGGATGTAGTCCAGATCGCACTCCGGATCGGGATCGTCGAGACCGATCGTCGGTGGAACCCAGTTATCGTTCAGCGCCCTGATGCAAACCGCCGCCTCGATACCGCCGCCAGCGCCCAGCGGATGGCCGTGCATCGACTTCGTCGAGGAGATGGCGAGGTTCTTGGCGTTATTGCCGAACACCGCCTTGATCGCCCGCGTCTCGTTGGCGTCGTTGATCGTCGTCCCCGTACCGTGCGCGTTGAGGTACTGAATGTCGGAGGTCGAAATCTGCGCGTCATCGAGCGCCTGGCGCATGGCCTCTTTCGGGCCCTCGATGTCCGGATTGACCATATCCTTGGCGTCCGAGGACATGCCATACCCAGCGATCTCGGCAAGGATGGTGGCACCGCGCGCCTTGGCATGCTCGTAGGATTCCAGCACCAAGATGCCGGCGCCCTCACCGAGCACCGTTCCGTTGCGCTTCTTGGCGAACGGGAAGCAGCCCTCAGGCGACAGCACGTGCAGAGCCTGCCAAGCCTTCATCGTACCGTAGTTGATGACCGACTCAGAAGCGCCGGCGATGGCAACGTCCACGACGCCATTCTTGATGTAGTCGCGCGCGATGCCGATAGCGTGCGTCGCTGTCGAGCAGGCGCTGCAGGTAGCGAAAGTCGGGCCCTTGATGCCGAACTCGATGCCCACGTGGGCACTCGCCGACGAGCCGATGATGCGCAATAGCGTCAACGGGTGCGTGGCGCGCTTGCCTTCGAGGAACAGCGACCGATAGGACTGCTCGTACGTGACGAGACCACCCGCGCCCGATCCGATGATGCAGGCCGAGCGGTAGGGGTTGGCGACGGGGAATTCGAGGCCCGATTGCTTGACGGCTTCATCAGCCGCCGCCGCTGCGAACCACGAAAAGCGGTCAGCGTGCATGACCAGCTTGTCGCGCTGGAAATGCTTCAGACGCACCTTCGGATCGAAATCCTTGATCTGCGCCGCGATGAGAATTTTCAGGTCATCGACGGGGAAGCCACCCAGCTCGGTGACGCCGCATTTGCTGGCGTGCATCGAAGCCCAGAGGTCGGGGACATTGAGACCGATCGGCGTGACGACGCCCATCCCGGTGACCACGACGCGGCGTGCGCCGTTCGCGTTTGACATCTACTACCTGCCGGTTGCAAGCGGCGCAGCAGCGCCGCGGAAAAAAGCTGACGAGCGAGCCGGCAAACTGCCTTCGGGGAGAGCTCGCGGGATTCGGCAAGGGCACGTGAAGCGCCCCCATGCCGCCGTTGTGATTTTAAGCCTTAGCGCCGGCCGCTGCGGGGCCCTTGGCCACCAAGTCCTTGACGCGATCGACGACGGAGCCGACGGTCTTGAAGTCCTCGACGTCCTCGTTGGCGTTGTAAGGAATCTCGATGCCAAACGTGTCTTCAATATCGAATACGATCATCGCCAGATCGAGCGACTCAATCTTGAGATCGGTCAGCGGCGTCGACAGAGAGATGTCGTCGCGCGGCTCCTTCATGTGCTTCTTCAGGATCTCGACGATCTTGGTGCCAACTTCGTCCATATCAGTCTCCCACCCCCGCTCTATTCGAACCTGGGGCCCGTAATACTTCGTTTCTAACTAGTGCCAGCCCACTAGCACAACAAGCTGAGGCGTCACATATCCTTAAACGCCGAGCAAGTCTAGCCGAGGGGCACCAGCCGGCCCGTGCGGCCGGCCGGCAACACGCATAGAGTAGTTTCCATGCGCCAGCTGTCTTCCAAGGTACAACAAAACCTCTTCACAACCGTTGCTTTGACACGGGTCACAACCGGCCGTCTCTTGGCCGACACCGGCAAAACGTGTTCAATAACAAGGCGGATCTCAAGGTCCTATTATTCGTTTGGCGGCAAGCGCGCCGCAACCGTCCGGCAATAGGCTTGGCGCTATACTGCGACCAGAAGTCTAGCCCGGGAGACGCTCGAGGATGTCGACAATGGTCCGCGCCCGGCCTCCGGCCAACGCGTCGCAGCCCGCCATGCCGTGGCTGGATCACTACCCGCGCGGCCTCGATTGGCATATGCCTCTAAAGGTCGCGCCGCTCTACAAGCTGCTCGACGACGCCGTGGCCGGCTACGGCCACCTTCCATGCACCAGTTTCCTCGGCAAAACGCAGACCTACGCGGAGATCGGCCGGCAAGTCGAGCGGGCGACGCTCAGGTTGCAGAGGCTTGGCGTCAAGAAGGGCACCAAGGTCGGCCTGTTCCTGCCCAACGCCCCGACGTTCATCGTCTACTTCTTTGCGGTGCTCAAGGCTGGCGGAACGGTCGTTAACTTCAATCCCCTCTACACCGTCTCCGAGTTGGCCTACCAGGTGAAGGATAGTGACACCGAGTTGATGGTCACGCTCGACCTCAAGGTGTTGGTCGACAAAATCGAGGCCCTGATCGTCTCGGGTTGTCTCAAGCGCGCGGTGGTCGCGTCGTTTCCGGCCCTGCTGCCAGTCACCAAGGCCGCGATGTTCCGGCTGTTCCGTGCCAAGGAACTCGCTCAGCTTCGCACCTCGCCAGTCGCCGACAAGCTTGTGCTCGACACTGAGGTAATGGCCAGCGATGCACATCCCGAGCCGGTAGCCATCGACCCGCGCGAAGACATAGCTGTTCTCCAGTACACCGGCGGAACCACCGGCACCCCGAAAGGGGCCATGCTCTCGCACGCCAATGTCTACGTGAACGTGCAGCAGGTGGCGGCCACCGCGCCCGATCTCGAAAACGGCGTCGAGCGCGTCCTTGCGGTGCTCCCATTCTTCCACGTCTTTGCGCTCACGGTGGTGATGAACCTCGCCCTCGCCCGCGCCGCCGAGATCGTCATCATGCCGCGATTTTCGCTCGATGAAGCTTTGAAGCTGATTGACAAGACGCGGCCCACTATCCTTCCCGGCGTGCCGACACTGTTCAACGCCCTGCTCAATCACCCGAAGATCGCCGACTACGATCTGTCGTCGCTGAAATTCTGTCTGTCGGGCGGCGCCGCGCTTCCAATCGAGGTGAAGCAGCGCTTCGGGGCAGTCACCGGCTGCAAGGTCATCGAGGGCTACGGACTGTCGGAGACGTCTCCGGTCGTCACCTGCAACCCCATTGAAGGTCCTACGAAGGTCGGCTCCATCGGCCTGCCGCTCGCCGGCACGATCGTATCCCTGCGCGATCTCGCCGACCCGACCCAGGAGGTCCCCCTCGGCGAAAAGGGCGAGATCTGCATCAAGGGCCCGCAAGTCATGCGTGGCTACTACAAACGGCCCAAGGAGACCGCCGAGCAGACTGTGGGCGAATTCCTGCGCACCGGCGATGTCGCACGCATGGACGAAGAGGGCTATTTCTATATCGAGGACCGCATCAAGGACCTCATCATCTCCTCGGGCTTCAACGTTTACCCGCGGCGCGTCGAGGAGGCCATTTACGAGCACCCATCCGTCGCCGAGGTCACTGTCATCGGCATCAAGGACAAGAAGCGCGGTGAGGCGCCAAAGGCGTTCGTGCGCCTCAAGGATGGCATGAGTGTCACGGTCGAGCAGCTATTCGAGCATCTCGCCCCGCGCATCTCAAAAATCGAGATGCCCTCGCAAATCGAGTTCCGCCCCGAGCTTCCCAAGACCATGATTGGCAAGCTGTCGAAGAAAGAGCTCAAGGCCGAGGAAGACGCCAAGCAGCGCAGCAGCTGAGCATATCCAACATCGACACCGACACCAATCGCCCCGGCATCTCTCTACCGATAAAGATCTGCACGCGTCGGCGGAATACCCGGCGGACGCTTGGCGTTCTTAGACACTAGCGTTTGGAAAATTCGCAGCGTGCCGCGCGAGAATGCCAGCGACACTCCGGCCAGATAGGCGACCCAGATCCGGTACTTTTCCTCGCTGACGTAGCGTAGAGCCTCTTCGCGCCGCTCGGTCAGCCGCTCACACCACAGCTTGCACGTGCGCGCATAATGCAGGCGCCAAGCCTCCACATCCTGGATCTCGAATCCGGCGCGCTCCATGGCGAAGATCGAATGGCCGATGTCGTCCAGCTCGCCGCCGGGGAAAATATACTTGGCAATCGCCTTCTGCTCGGGGCGCATGCGGCGCTTGAACCAGACCTGCTTCGCCGCGCGCCGCGAGATGGCGTGATTGAGGAACAGTCCATCTGGCGCCAGCAACTGCTGCATCTTCCCCATGTAGCCCGGAATATTCTTCAAGCCGATATGCTCGTACATGCCGATCGAGGCGATCTTGTCGAACTGCCCCGTCATCATCGAGTAGTCCTTCAACTCGACGGTGACGCGATCCTCCAGCCCGAGGCGTTTGATCTTCTCCCTGGCGAAAGCGAGCTGCTCCTCCGACAACGTGATGCCGTGCGCCGTGACGCCGTAGTTCTTCGCCGCATGACAGATGAGGCCGCCCCAACCGCAGCCGATGTCGAGGAAGCGGTCACCCGGCTTCAGCCGTAACTTACGGCAGATCATTTCCAGCTTATCGAGCTGCGCCTGCGCAACATCGTTGTTCCAATCCGTGTAATACGCGCAGGAGTAGACCATCTCCGGATCGAGAAAGAGCGCGTAAAAGTCGTTCGACAGGTCGTAGTGGAACTGGATGTAGTCCTTGTTGTCGGCGACCTTGCGCTTGTGGCCCGTGATCTCGCCCTCGAACCCCTGGGAATCGTCTGCATCGACAGAGCGGGCGAGGAGGAACGGCGCCAGCCGCCGCAGCAGCTTCAGCGCATCACCGCCCTTCAGCTTCACCGAGCGTCCGCCCTTGTTAAGCTGCGAGCCCAGATCGATAAGCGTGCCGCCGGAGAAGTCGATCCCCTTGTCGACGTAGTGGCGAATGAAATTGTCCAGCGTCGGCCAGCGGAGCAGCGATCCGATGACGCCCGCGTCGGCAATCGAAATCTCGAAAGGGCCTGCGACCTGGCTGCCCAGCGGCGTCAGCGAGCCGTCCCATAGCCGTAGCGAGGCGTTGAGGTCGAGTTTGCCGCCCAGCTCGCGTGCCAGCTCCTTGGCCGCTGCCAGTTGTCGCTCGGCCTTCTCGCTCTTGTCCTTGCCCATGCCGGATGCGCCCCGCGTTGCTCTCGCCCGCGGTGCTCGCATACCTTCCCGCCGCTGTCGAGAGGCGAGGGCACTGGGACACTGTGCGGCCCGTTAAGCAGCCTGGTGCAACTCGGCGGCGTCCTTCGATTCGAGAATAGCGGCAACGCCCATCCCACCCGCCGTGCAGATGGAGATGAGCCCCCGACCATGATGCCCCGACAACAATTTGCCGAGATTGCCGAGGATGCGGGCGCCCGTCGCCGCGAACGGATGCCCCACCGCAATCGATGAGCCGTGCACATTGAGCTTGGCCCTGTCGATCGATCCCATCGGTTCGGCGCGCCCAAGCACTTCCTTACAGTAGACAGGATCTTCCCAGGCTTTCAGCGTCGCCAGCACTTGCGCGGCGAACGCCTCGTGGATCTCGTAGAAATCAAAGTCCTGCAGCTGCAGACCGGCGCGCTCGAGCATCTTGGAAACCGCAATCGTCGGTGCCATCAACAGCCCATCGCCGCCGACAAAATCGTTGGCCGCCGTCTGCGAATAGGTGATGTACGCCTGCACCGGGAGCCCATGCTTGGCTGCCCAATCTTCCGAGGCGAGCAGCACGGCGGCAGCGCCGTCGGTGAGCGGTGTTGAGTTGGCTGCGGTCAGGGTACCGCGCTCACCCTTTTCAAACGCGGTTTTCAGCATCGCCAGCTTTTCCACCGTCGCATCGACGCGAATGTTATTGTCGCGGAAGACACCGGCAATCGGCGTGACAATGTCGTCCATATAGCCCGAGCGGTAAGCCTCAGCTGCCTTCTGGTGGCTGTCGAGCGCGAACGCATCCTGCTCGGCGCGGGTGATGTCCCATTCCTGGGCCATCAGCTCCGCGTGCTCGCCCATGGACAAGCCGGTGCGCGGCTCGGCGTTCGCGGGAGCGCTTGGCACGAGCTCGCCCGGCCCAAACCCTTTGAACAGCTTCAGCTTGTCGAGAAACGTCTTCTGCTGGCCGAGCTTGATGAGACGTTGTGCCAGCTTCTTCGACACTACGATGGGCGCATCCGACGTGGTGTCGGAGCCAACAGCAATCGCGCAGTCGATATCGCCGACCGCGATCTTGGCCGCGCTGCCGAGCGCCCCCTGAAGGCTCGTCCCGCACGCCTGCGTCATGGTGATCCCCGGCGTCGAAGGCGCAAGCCGCGTCCCCAACACCGCTTCGCGCGTAAGATTGAAGTCCTTCGAGTGGGTGATGACGGCGCCACCCACCACTTCGTCGATATGCTGCCCCTTCAGGTCGTAGCGATCGACGAGCGCGTTCAGCGCCCCGGTCATCAAGTCGAGGTTCGACAGATCGGCATAGAGCGTGTTGGAGCGGCAGAAGGGAATGCGTGCTCCGCCAATGACCGCGACGCGCCTCAGGAAACGTTGCATCTCGAGCTGCCTCTTTCTTCGCTACTCTGCCGCCGCTGCCGGTGCGGGGACTGCCGGATTCTGCGCTGCCTTGTAGTGGAGTGGACCACCGCGGAACGGCGCGAACCCTGTCCCAAAGATGACGCCGGCATCGACAAGGTCGGCGTTCTCGACGATTCCCGCGTCGAGGCACTTCTGTGCCTCCTCGATCAGCGGCTTGATGAGTTCGGCGCCCAGCGCCTCCATCTCTTTCTTTTCAGTCCTGCGGCCGAACCTGGACGGTCGGCCGTCCTTCCATAGGTAGAAACCCTCACCGGACTTCTTGCCGAGCTTACCCTCCACCACCAGCCGTTCGAGGGCTGACCCCTGCGACGGATAGTTGAGGATTTTCGCGACGTGCGCGCATACATCGAGCCCGACGGTGTCCGCCAGTTCGATGGGCCCCATCGGCATGCCGAAGGCCCGCGCCGCTTCGTCGATGCTTTCCTTGTCCTCGCCCTCCTCCAGACGCTTCATCGCGCCGAACATGTATGGCGTCAGCACGCGGTTGACGAGGAATCCGGGAATGCTCTTGGTGATCAGCGGCAACTTGTCGATCGCGGTGACGAACGCCGCCCCGCGCTTGACCTCGTCCTCGCGCGACTGCGCGCCGCGCACCACCTCGACGAGCGGCATGAGCGACACCGGGTTGAAGAAATGCAACCCGATGAGCCGGCCAGGGTCGGCAAGCCCTGCAGCGATATCCTCGATCTGCAGTGAGGACGTATTGGTAGCGAGCACGGCGCCCGGCTTCAGCTTGCCTTCCACATCGGAAAGCACCCGCCGCTTGATGTCCAACTTCTCGACGATGGCCTCGATGACCACGTCCGCACGCCCGATGCCTTCGCCGTTAGGGTCCGCAATGAGGCGCGCTTTGGCGGCATCGCGTTGTGCCTTGGTCTTCAACCTGCGACCAAATAGTTTGCCCTGCGCGGCAATGCCTTTGGCGATTTGCTCGGGAGACACGTCCTGCAGCGTCACCTCCATGCCGGCGGCGACGCACCAGCCGGCGATGTCCGCACCCATGGTACCGGCACCGATCACGTGCACGCGCTGTGGGCGCCAAGCGAGCTTCTTCGGCGCCTGGGCTTTCAGCAATTCAGAGAGCGAAAAAACACGCCGCAGATTCTTTGACTGCTCGGAGACCATGAGCGGCGCAAAGGCGCGCGTCTCGGCGGCCTTCATCGCCTCTTCTTTTCCGGCGTAGCTCTCGAACAGATCGATGAGGCGATAGGGCGCCGGGTAATGCGAAGGGCGCACCTTGTTGCCAACCTCGGCACGCAGGCGCTTGGCCAGAAGATTGCGAGCCGGCCACCGTGTCAGTAGCCTGTGCAGCAACCCCGCCGGCTTCGACTTGCGCTTGCGCATCACCGCCTTGCGCGCGGCCCACGGCAGAGCCCCGCGACTATCGACCAGCTGGTCCACCAATCCGATACCGCGCGCCGCCGACGCCGACAGCATCCGCCCCGTGAGCATCGCCTGCATGGCGGCAGGTGCGCCGGCTTGCCGAATGGCCCGCGCCGTGCCGTTGAAGCCGGGGAAGATGCCGAGCTTCACCTCGGGGAACCCGAGTTTGGTGCTCGGATCGCGTGTCGCGATGCGATAGTGACACGCGAGTGCCAGCTCAAGACCGCCACCGAGACAGAACCCGTTGATAGCGCAAACAACCGGAACGGGAAGGCTCTCGATGCGATCGAACAGCGCCGTCACCGGGCGCAGCTTCTCGACGACGTCAGTCTCGGTCCTGAACGCCGCAAACTCGCGGATGTCGGCGCCAACGATAAAGCCGCGCTCCTTGCCGGAAATGATCACCAGTCCGCGGATCGATGTGTCGCGGGCACCTTTCTCGACCTCGGCAACGATTTCACCGAGTTCTTCCAGCGGACGCTGCCCGAGCGCGTTCTGGCTTTCGCCCTCGCGATCGAACTCCGCCCAGGCAATGCCCCACTGATCGATCGTGAAGCGCCAGTCCTTCAGATTCGGCAATGGGCGGGAAACGGCCTTGAACATCGCTACTCCTCTCACGCGGCAGAGTATTGCCTTGGTCGGCACTAACCCAGCCTGCGGTCGATCCTATTCAGCGGCAGCGGCTCCGAGACCGCGCGAATTTCCAACCGCACTGGTATTGCCCCGATAGTTGGGCTTCACCGCAGCGGCATCGAAATGGTCTACGGCAATGACGCGGGCTGTAAGCGCCTCGAGTTCGCGCAACTGCTGCCCTTCGCTCTCCGTCACAATGCCCTTGTCGATCGCCTCGCCGATCCAGTCGATGCCGTGATAGCGGCTCAACTCTCCCGAACGGATAGCACGGTCGAGCTTCTTCTCCGCCGCCTCGGCCGCAATCGCCTTCTTGAAGGCAACCTCGAGCAATCCCGTCGGATCATCGCCGTTCTTGGACACGTAGATGTAGCGCGTCAGCCGATCGCGCACCTCTGGGGCCTCCATCAGCAGCTTGACGGCGCGATGCCCGAGCACGTCCGAAGCCGGCCGATGACGCGCACCAAGCGGGAAAGCCACGATCCGCATCGCCCATCGTGCTGCTGGAACAGGGAAGTTGTCGACGACGCCGCGCAGCGCCTCCTGGAACCGATAAAGTCCATTCGTTGCCGCCAGATCTACAAAGGCGCGATCACTCGACAGCCGCCCGTCGTCCTCATAGCGCTTCAAAACACAGGCGAGGATATAAAGCTCCGCCAAGGCATCGGCGAGCCTGCCGGCAATCTTCTGCTTCGTCTTCAGGCCGCCGCCCAGCGTCGCGACGCTGACATCGGCCACGAAAGCGAAGCTGCGCGCCGAGCGCGCCAGCTGACGGTACCAGTTGGCAGTATCGAACGCCTTCTCCGGAGCGGGAGCGAAAAGGGCACCTGTCACGTTATGGAAAAAAGCGCCGCAGGCATTGGCGAATGTGAACGACACATGCTCGCCGAACGCCCGGTCGAATGCCGCAAGGCTACGCACCCGATCAGGATCCTGAGCTGCCTTGATCTCGCGATGGAGATAGGGGTGAGAGCGCAACGCACCTTGCGCGAACGTGATCAGCGTCCGCGTCAGGATATTGGCCCCTTCGACCGTGATGCCGATGGGAACCATCTGATAGGCGGACTGCAGGTAGTTCGACGGACCATCGCAAATGGCGCGCCCACCGTGGATATCAAACGCGTCGTTGACGGCTTGGCGCATGCGCTCGGTCGTCTGATACTTCATTAGCGCTGAGATCACCGACGGGCGCTCGCCACGTGACACCATAGCCGCCGTCACCGCGCGCGCCGCCTCCGCCGCATAGGCCGTTTCGACTTGGCGGGCGAGCGGCTCCTCGATGCCTTCCATCCGCGAAATCGGCAACCCGAATTGCTTGCGCAGGCGGGCATAGGCACTCGAATAGCGCAGCATCGCCTTGGAGCCCGCCGTTGCGGTCGACGGCAGCGAAATGGCGCGACCAGCGGCAAGACACTCCATCAGCATGCGCCAGCCCTGTCCGGCCATGGCTTCGCCGCCGATCACCCAGTCGATCGGAATGACAACGTCGCGTCCCCAATTGGGGCCGTTCGGGAATGCACTGCCCGACGGCAGATGCCGGCGGCCTATTTGCACACCGGGATGCCGCGTCGGAATAAGCGCAAGTGTGATGCCGAGATTGTCGCCCTTGCCGAGAATGTTGTCTGGATCGAACAGGCGGAAGGCCAAACCCAGCAAGGTCGCCTTCGGGCCCAGCGTGATGTAGCGCTTGTCCCACGACAGGCGGATTCCCGGACGGCCGTCCGGGCCGCGGATCACCGTGCCGATGTCGCGCATCGTCGCCGCGTCCGAACCCGATGTCGGCCCGGTAAGCGCAAAGCAAGGCACCTCTTCGCCCCTGGCGAGTCGCGGCAGGTAATAGCGCTTCTGTTGCTCCGTACCGTACTTCTCGATCAGTTCGCCTGGGCCAAGCGAGTTGGGCACCATGACGACGATGGACACATCCGGCGAGCGCGAGGAAATCTTGCCGATGATCAGCGACTGAGCCTGCGGTGAAAACCCCAGGCCGCCGTGCTCCTTGGAGATCAGCATCCCCAGGAAGCCGCGCGACTTTACGAAGTCCCAGATGTCATCGGGAATGTCGCGCTGCTGATGGCGAACCTTCCAGTCATCGACGAGCCGGCACAGCTCCTCCGTCGGGCCATCGAGAAACGCCTGCTCTTCAGGCGTCAGAACCACGGGCGCGATGCTGCGCAGCTTGTTCCAGTCGGGTGTGCCGGAAAACAACTCCGCATCAAAACCGATGGTGCCGGCATCCAGTGCCTGCTGCTCTGTATCGGAGACCTTAGGCAGCGTGCCGCGCACGACCTTCAGAAGGCGCGCACTCAGATAATCGCGGCGCAGTCCGGGAATGGTGAGCAGGGCAAAGCCGGCCGCGAACACCCAGAGGATGAAGCCAAACAACGAAGCGCTGCCGTGCACGGCGCTCGATTGCCAGACCAGTGCGGCGACGGCCAGGGCGGCGGCCCAGCCCCACAACGGCGGCCTATACATACCCAGCGCGAGCGTGCCGGCCAGAAGCGCGACGCAGAACAGGAGTTCGACCATGACTTTTGCCTCCGCTGTCGTACCTTGGCCGGGTCAATTCAGACGCAACCTAACGTACGGCACATTGCATTGGCGTTAAGCTCAATGCGGGCTTTCCAAGCGTGCCAAATGTGTCAAACGAACGGCCTCGGCCGCTGTATATGGGATCGAGACCCCAGTATAGCGCTTTTGAGTTGCGCGTAAGACTGAGATCGACACCCCTTATTTGAGCAGTGTTCGCCAGCCCTGGGGCAGCCTCTGCCCGTCAGCCTTTGTGGACCAGCGCCGTGTTGTCGTTGAAAGCGTCCGCGATGATCGCGTGATACCAGGCCAGACCCTCAGCGTAGTTTTGGCGGCGCATCTCGGCGCTTTCACCCTTCTGCGACACGAAAGAACCATGCGGGGAGAGGAATGGATGGCCGTCCTTTTCGCCGGGCGTATAGTCCGCACCGATCTTGATACTGTCCTCCGCAGCCAGCAGCGACCAGCACGTGTTGCGATAGCGCGCCGCGACAGGATCTTCACCCGCGACCGCAGCCAAAATGTCACCCGCCACGACCCGGCCCTGGCTGTTGGCCGAATAGGCCGACTTCGGCATGTCGTTGGCTATCGACGCATCCCCGAGGACGTAGATGTCGCTCGCCAGGGTCGATTTGAAGTTGCGCGGATCGATCGGACACCAGCCCTTGTCCGCGCAGCCGGCGGCGATAGCGATGTCGCCAGCGGTCTGCGGCGGAATCACATTGACGACTGCGCCCTTGAGCTTGGTGCCTGACGCCGTCTCCACCTCGAGCGTCTTGGGGTCGACGCGCACGACGCGGAAGTCGTCGATCTCGTTGGTAAGGTTCAGGTCGATGATGCCGGCATAGTACTTCTCGAACGCTTCCTCGAAGGCACCCTGCTTCGAGAAAGTCGGCTTGGCATCGAAGATGACCAGCTTCGACTTCGGCTTATGCGTCTTGAGGTAATGCGCGATCATGCACGCGCGCTCGTAAGGACCCGGCGGACACCGATAAGGATTCCCCGGGACCGTCATGATAACGGTGCCGCCATCCTCCATCGACTGCAGTTGCTGCATCAGCAGCAAAGTCTGCGGGCCTGCCTTCCAGGCGTGCGGCATGATCTGCGCCGCTTCCACCGAATAGCCCTCGATCGCCCCATAGTTGAAATCGATCCCCGGCGAGAGCACGAGGCTGTCGTATGAGAGCGTACTGCCGCTGCCGAGTTTCACGCTCTTCGTGTCGGGCTCGATGCCGGTCGCCGTATCGGTCACGACATTGATGCCTAGCTTGCGTAGTCCGTCATAGCTGTGCTGCAGCGACGCAAAGGTGCGGAAACCGCCGAAGAAGTGGTTCGAGTTGAAGCACGAGGTGTAGACCGCACGCTTTTCGACGATCGTCACATCGAGATTGGGGGCCTCAGTCTTGAGAATACGCGCAACCGTACCGCCGCCCGCCCCACCACCGACGATGACGATCTTCGCGGCGCCCTTGGCGATTGCCGGAGCGCGGAGCAGTCCCCCTGCCGTCGTCGCCAGCGCCGCTCCCCCGGCAACACGTACGAACTCCCTACGATCGATCATGTTTTGATGCCTTGTTGCCGGCCCGTTCTTATCGGTATCGTAGCCCTTACGCCTCATGACCGGCAATAGACCCTGAAGCGAGTTTCTGAACCCACAGGACGAAAACGGAATAAAGAACTTGCTCGACCGACGAACATTTCTTCTCGATGGCTGCACCGCGGTCGCCCTCCTCGCCCTGATCGGGCATGTTTCCGCCGCACGTGCGGAACCACCGGCCACGGAAAGTGCCGACTTCAAATCCCAATTCAATGCGCTGCTCGGGCCGGCTACGCCCATCGACGGCGCCGGTCTCACGCTTGACC
>JBAZYB010000069.1:0-17462 GCA_041659545.1 Hyphomicrobium sp. | reverse complement strand
CAAGCGGGAGTGGGCCCAGGCTGTCGTCGCTGAGCTGAACAAGCGCTCGCCGCTTTCGCTCAAGGTCACGCACAGGCACATCCGTGATGCCCAGGCGCTCGACCTGCGACAGACGCTTTGCGTCGATTATCGCCTCGCTTGTCGCTTTCTCGACGGGCACGACTTCTACGAAGGCGTGCGCGCGGCACTCATCGACAAGGATGCAAATCCGAGGTGGCAGCCGGCGACGCTCGAGGAAGTCACTGCAAACATGGTTGATGAATACTTCGCGCCGATGGGGGCATCTGAAATGTCCCTGCTTTCACGCGCGGAGATGCAGGCGGCGCGGGTTTGATCACGTTCGCTCACGCTGAAAAAAGCGTTTCTGCGCACCCCTATTACTATTCTTTTACTATAGCTATTTAGCTGACTTTTAGTTTTATGCCCTACCTGTTGACATAACCCGGACAAAGAAAAATCTACCGGGATCGGCGTCAAACAGTGTGAGGCAGTTATGAGTGTTGCGCTCGATGTGGCGCGCCATCGTGCGCCAGTTCAGACCGACGGTTTCCGTTCCGAATATCTGCAGGCGTTGCGCCTCGTTGAAAGACTGCATCGGCTGCTGCTCGACGTGATCAAGGACGAGTTCGATCGCCTTGGTGGCGCTGATCTCAACAGCGTGCAGGCGCTGCTGCTGTACAACATCGGTGAGAGCGAGCTGACGGCCGGCGAACTCAAGACGCGCGGCTACTATCTCGGCTCGAACGTCTCTTACAATCTGAAGAAGCTCGTCGACATGGGCTATCTTCACTACAAGCGCTCCGAAACCGATCGCCGCAGCGTCCGCGTCAGCCTTACCGAAAAAGGCAAAGAGGCGTGCGAGGTCGTGCAGAAGCTCTATCAGCGCCAGCTCGGCTCGGTGGAGACCGTGGGCGAGGTGTCCGAGGAGGACTTCCGCAATCTCAATAAGGCTCTCGTGCGCCTTGAGCGTTTCTGGTCGGACCAGATCCGCTACCGGCTCTAAGCTTCGCCACGTTCTGGTGATTGACGGCCGATAAAGAAGCTGCGGGCTGCAACCCGCGGCTTCTTGCATTTTACTACTCCCGCCGAATTGCGGTCTCGGTCCTTGCTTTGGGAGCGGGGGGCGGCGTACTTTTGCCGCCGAGGGGCGGCCAATATCTCGAAATTCCGATGGCTTGCGAGAGGCTCGCAGGCACCGACCCCAAAGCACTCCGTTCCATAAGACGGGAGGGTTGTCGTGAGCGCGACAAGGGGGAAATGGGGCGCCAGGCTCGTCATGAGCATGGCCCTGTTGGCACTCGCCGGCGGTCCCGGTCTCGGCCAGGACTTTTTGCGGTTCGGGCCTGTGGGCGAGGGGCCCGGCGAATACAATCGCACCTACGACCGCAGTTTCATCCGCGAGTGGCAGTCCAACCCGCCGCGCGGCTACCCGACAGCATCGAAGGCGAACATCGGGCCCACCAAGGCGGCAGTCGCATTCTATGGGAAGATCGTAGAGGCGGGCGGATTTCCGCTGGTACCTGATGTCGAGATCGAGCAAGGCGCTTCAGATCCCGCCGTGGCGGTCCTGCGGCGGCGCTTGATGCGCTCGGGAGACCTCACCGAAACGAGCAGCTACCCGGAGCACTTCGGCTCGGACCTCGACACGGCGGTGAAGCGGTTCCAGGCCTCCAACGGCTTGGCGCCCACCGGGGTCGTCGACAAGCGCACCATCGCGGCGCTCAACGTGCCTTCGGAGGTGCGTCTGGCTCAGCTCAAGGCCAACCTCAAGCGGCTCACCGATCTGACGACGATCGTCGGCAAGCGTTATGTGCTGGTCAATATCCCCGCCGCGCAGGTGGAGGCGGTGGAGAACAACGCGGTCGTGACGCGGCATTCCGGTGTTGTCGGCAAGCCGGATCGCCCGACACCGATGCTGCGTTCGACCATCACCGATCTCGCCTTCAATCCGATGTGGACTTTGCCGCCGACGGTGATCAAGGAGGATCTGATCCCCAAGGGCCGGGACATGCAGAAGGCGGGCGGCAACGTGCTGGTGAAGTTCGGGATCGACGCCTACGCTGGCGGCAAGAAGCTCGACCCGGCATCGATCGATTGGAGTTCCTCGCGGCCGCTGTCGCTCTCCTATCGGCAGGCGCCGGGAAAAGACAACCCACTCGGCTTCCTGAAAATCAACTTCGCGAACTCGAGCTCGGTCTATATGCACGACAGCCCGAAGGAGTCCCTCTTCGGGCGCAATTTCCGAGCTGCCAGCTCGGGATGTGTACGCGTGCAAAACATCGAGCAGCTGGCGACGTGGCTGCTTGGCGCGCAGGGCACCGCCGATCAGGTGGCGCACATCAAGGAATCGGGGGCGACGAAGATGGTGCGCTTGCGCAGGCCCGTACCGCTCTATTTCGCCTACGTAACTGCCTGGTCGACACCGGATGGTGTCATCCAGTTCCGCCCGGACATTTACCTAAAGGACGGGGTAGGCGAGGTGGCAGCGGCGTACTAGATGTCGCGCTGCAATGTTGACCGGCATCAAGGTAGGCGGCACAAACATCGCGGAGTTTAGCGCCGTACTCTTGATCGACGGCGCGACAATAGACACGTTGCTCGGCGGGGCCCAGCGGGCGATGATAATCACAAAAATGCCTAGGGGAATGGAATACGCCTGATGGATTACGCCAAAAAGTTCAAGGACGCGCTCGATGCTCTTCATCGCGAGGGGCGCTATCGCGTCTTCGCCGATCTGAAGCGTCGACGCGGCGCGTATCCTTCAGCCGACCATTTCGACCGCGAAGAAGCCGCCCGCCCCATCACCGTCTGGTGCTCGAACGACTACTTGGGCATGGGGCAGCATCCCGTCGTCCTGGAAGCCATGCATGAGGCGATCGACACGGTCGGCGCCGGCTCCGGCGGCACGCGCAACATCTCCGGCACCACGCATTATCACGTCGAGCTCGAGGCCGAGCTGGCGGATCTGCACGGCAAGGAAGCGGCGCTGCTGTTCACCTCCGCTTACGTCGCCAACGATTCCACGCTGGCCACGCTGGCGCAGCTGCTTCCCGGCGCCATCGTCTTCTCCGACGAGAAGAACCACGCCTCAATGATCGAGGGCATCCGCCATGGACGCGGGCCCAAGCACATCTTTCGCCACAACGACATTGAAGACCTCGAGGCGCAGCTCAAGCAGTACGATCGCGCGACGCCGAAGATCATCGCCTTCGAGAGCGTCTACTCGATGGACGGTCACATCTCTCCCATCGCGGCGATCTGCGATCTGGCCGATAAGTACGGCGCACTTACGTACCTCGACGAGGTGCACGCGGTCGGCCTTTATGGCCCGCGCGGCGGCGGCATAGCCGAGCGCGACGGTGTCATGGGGCGCATCGATATCGTCAACGGCACGTTGGCCAAGGGCTTCGGTGTCATGGGTGGTTACATCGCGGCGTCTCGCGATTGCTGCGACGCGATACGTTCCTATGCATCCGGCTTCATCTTCACGACTTCGCTGGCTCCCGCCCTGGCTGCCGGCGCGCTGGCGAGCATCCGCCACCTCAAGTCGAGCACGGTCGAGCGCACGCAGATCCACGAGCGGGCCGCCGAGGTGAAAAGTCGCCTCAGCGACGCTGGCCTGCCGGTCATGGCCTCGCCGAGCCACATCGTGCCGGTGGCTATCGGCGATCCGGTGCACTGCAAAGCGGTCACCGATGCGCTGCTCGAGCACTATGCGATCTACGCTCAGCCAATTAACTACCCGACCGTGCCGCGCGGTACGGAGCGGATTCGGCTGACCCCTTCTCCGGTGCACACCGCGTCTCAGGTCGACCACCTGGTTGGGGCTCTGACCGAGCTCTGGGAGGCCTGCCCCGTGGCCAAGGGGCAGTACGTGCGGCTGGCGGCCGAATAGGGGGCCGCTGCGCTTCGGCGCACCCCGCAAAAATGCTCTAGTTGGAAGTCATAAGAAGCTGTACGGGTTGAGCCCGGCGCGGCGCGACCCTACTATGACGCCTGCTGCAGGGCGTCCGCGCGCTCGCAGAACCACATTCTAGCGTCCGTGAACCTTAAGGAAAACACTAATGCTGAACGCGAATGCCGAGCCCTCGAAGAGCGGATTTTTCTCCGCCAACCTCGCCGAGAGCGATCCTGAGATCGCGGACGCGATCAAGAAGGAGCTGGGCCGGCAGCAGCACGAGATCGAACTGATCGCCTCGGAGAATATTGTCTCCAAGGCCGTGCTCGAGGCCGCCGGTAGTGTGCTCACCAACAAGTATGCCGAGGGTTATCCCGGCAAGCGCTATTACGGCGGCTGCCAGTATGTCGACGTCGTCGAGCAGCTCGCCATCGATCGCGCCAAGAAGCTGTTCAACTGCGACTTCGCCAACGTGCAGCCGAATTCGGGCAGCCAGGCGAACCAGGGCGTGTTCAACGCGCTCGCCCAGCCTGGCGACACCATCCTCGGCCTCAGCCTGGCGCACGGCGGCCATCTTACGCACGGCTCGCCCGTCAATCAGTCGGGCAAGTGGTTCAAGCCTGTGTCGTACATGGTGCGTCCCGATACGCACCGCATCGACATGGACGAAGTCTACAAGCTGGCTATCGAGCACAAGCCGCGCATCATCATCGCCGGTGGCTCGGCGTATCCGCGCCACATCGAGTTCGCCGACTTCCGTGCTATCGCCAACGAGGTGGGCGCGTACCTGATGGTGGACATGGCGCACTTTGCCGGTCTCGTCGCCGGCGGCCAGCATCCGAGCCCGTTCCCGCACGCGCACGTCGTCACCACGACGACGCACAAGACGCTGCGTGGTCCGCGCGGTGGCATGATCCTCACCAACGACGCGGATATCGCCAAGAAGATCAACTCGGCGATTTTCCCTGGCATCCAGGGTGGCCCGCTGATGCATGCCATCGCCGGCAAGGCCGTGGCCTTCGGTGAGGCGCTACGCCCAGACTTCAAGATCTACGCCAAGAACGTCATTGCGAACGCCAAGGCGATGGGTGAAGTGCTGGTCAACTCGGGCTTCGCGCTCGTGTCCGGCGGCACCGATACGCACCTCATTCTGGTCGACCTTCGGCCGAAGGGGTTGACCGGCAACATCTCCGAGAAGGCGATGGAGCGCGCGCACATCACCTGCAACAAGAACGGCGTGCCGTTCGATCCGGAAAAGCCGATGGTCACCTCGGGTGTTCGCCTGGGTGCGCCCGCCGGCACGACGCGCGGTTTCGGCGTCGCGGAGTTCCAGGAGATCGGCCGCATGATCTCAGAAGTGCTGGACGGTCTGGCGAAGAACGGCGAAGCCGGCAACGCTGCCGTCGAAGAGAAGGTGAAGGCGCAGGCTATCGCGCTCTGCGACCGTTTCCCGATCTACGGCTAACTTCACGTCCAAAAGAATGAGCCGGCTGCGGGACGCCCTGCAGCCGGCTTTCGTTTCTCAGGATTGGTTTTTAGGCTGCACGCTGTTGGGCAGCGCCGCTGGCCCAACGCATCGTGACGTCTGCGATACGTCGCCCGAAAAGCTCAGCCGTGCGGCGGTCGGCGTGCGGCGGCGCAACGTCGGGGCCCTGGTCCGCATTCGCCTGCGTCATGAGGCCGAGGAACGAGCCAATGCGGTTGTCGTCCTCCGGCGAGCCGGTGCTCGAGTTGTTACCGGGGAGAATGCTGTTTCCGGTCCAGATCATGCCGTGCTGGGCGGCGAATACGGCGAGCTGTTCCAGGGTCGAGAGTTTGTCGCCCGACTGGCTTGCGGAGTTGGTGAATCCGGCGGCGATCTTGTCTTTCCAGCCGCGCGCGTACCAGACCTTGGACGAGGCATCCATGAACTGCTTCATCGTCGCGGAGGCCGAGCCCATGTAGGTCGGCGCACCGAAAATGATGGCGTCCGCCGCGGCCAGCTCTGCCCACGGGCCGGCGTCCGGCGATGTCAGCTCGTCGGCCTTGAAGACCTGGACGACAATGCCTGGGGCCGCTGCGGCCCCCTTGGCGACGTGTTCTGCGACGACGCCCGTGTGGCCGTAACCCGAATGATAGACGACAGCAATTCTAGCCATGACACCCTGCTTCCGTTGGTTGAAAACCCTGTGTTGGCTGATATATGGTGAGGGTACCGTTGGTAAAGTACGCACCTTTTGGTAACTACCTATGAGGGCATCCCCTTGGTCAGCAAACTCGTACTCAGGCGCGGTCTCTTCGGATCGCCCACCAACCCGGGCCCGCCGCCTACGAACGTGTACGAGCAGGCGTGCCCCTCGCGCGCGATCCTCGAACTCATTGCCGACAAGTGGACGCTGCTGATACTGCCAGCGCTGCGCGGCGGCCGAATGCGCAACGGTGATCTCATGCGCCTCATCGGCGGGGTGTCGCAGAAGATGCTGACGCAGACGCTGCGCGAGCTGGAGCGCAATGGCCTCGTCAATCGCATCGATCATCGGGAAATACCCCCGCGTGTCGAATACGAGCTGACGACGCTGGGGCTGTCGCTATCCGATCTCATGCGGAGTCTGGACCGCTGGGCGGAGGAGAACCTAGACGAAGTGATGCGGGCTCGCGCAGCCTTCACCGCTCGGGAAGGCGGGGCGTGAGTGTCGTGCTTCCCACAGCGATTTGCGCGCGGACGTTCCAAGCGTGCCGGATTTCGGCTACCAGTTAGCGCCGAAACTGGGCGCAGCACCAAGCAGAGATAAGAACAAGGAGTGTCGGGCCAATGCGCTGCCCGTATTGCGCCGGCGAGAACACGCAGGTCAAAGACAGTCGTCCCACCGAGGAAAACGCGGCCATAAGGCGTCGGCGCGTTTGCCCCGATTGCGGCGGCCGCTTTACGACGTTCGAACGCGTGCAGTTGCGCGAGCTGCTGGTCGTGAAACGATCGGGACGCAAGGTGCCGTTCGATCGCGACAAGCTGGTGCGCTCCATTTCGGTAGCGCTGCGCAAGCGGCCGATCGATCACGATCGAGTGGAGCGGATGGTGTCCGGGCTCGTGCGCCAGTTGGAGAGTGCCGGCGAGAGCGAGGTTTCGTCGTCGACGATTGGTGGGCTGGTCATGGAGGCGCTACGCGGACTTGATCCCGTCGCCTACGTGAGGTTTGCCTCCGTCTACCGCGATTTCCGCGAGGCATCCGACTTTCACGAGGTGCTCGGCGAGATTGCCGCCGAGCCGGCTGTTTCCACCGAGCCCGCCCATATTGCCTTTGATAGCTCCATTGTGGAGACCGCCCCGCTCAAGAAGCACTAGCGAATGGCTCCCGCCATGCGCAGCGATTTTGACTCTCACATGATGCAGATCGCGTTGCGGCTGGCTGCGCGCGGTCTTGGGCGCACGGCGCCCAACCCGGCCGTCGGGGCTGTCATCGCCGATGAGCGCACTGGCGAGGTGATCGCCCGCGGCTGGACTGCGCCGGGCGGACGGCCGCATGCAGAAACGCAAGCCATCGCGCGGGCCGGCGAGCGGGCGCGCGGCGCCACGATCTACGTCACGCTGGAGCCCTGCTCGCATCATGGCGTCACGCCGCCGTGCGCTGAGGCTATCGTCGCAGCGGGGATCGCGCGCATGGTGTGCGGCATCGAGGACCCCGATCCGCGAGTTGCCGGCCGAGGGCTCTCGCGCCTGCGCCAGGCGGGCATTGCGGTGGAGCGAGGGGTGCTGGCCGAGTCGGCTCACTGGGTCACCGCCGGGCACATTCTGCGCATTACAGAGCGGCGCCCGCTGGTCACCGCCAAGCTGGCGCTCGACAGCTCGGGCGATGTGCCGCGCGGCGGCGGCGGTCAGCCGACCTGGGTGACGGGCGAGGGCGCGCGCGCGGGTGGACACATGCTGCGGGCTCGCGCCGATGCCATTCTCGTGGGCCGGCGGACGGTGCTCGACGACGACCCGATGCTCACCTGCCGGCTCCCAGGCCTGGAAGGCCGATCACCGGTGCACATCGTGCTGGCCCGCAAGCTGGCGGGCCTGGAAGCTTCACGCCTGGCCCAGAGCGCGCGGCTTATGCCGTTGTGGGTGGTGTGTGGGGAGGGCGCCGACGCCTCGGCACTTGCGGCAATGGGGGCGGAGATTTTTCGGGCGCCGATTATTGGCGGCGAGCTATGGTTACCGGCTGTTATGGAGATGCTCGTCGGTCGCGGCATCACCCGATTGCTGATAGAGGGTGGCCCCGCGACGTGGTCCGCATTCTCACGTGCCGGGCTCATCGACGAAGTGGTGCTGTTCCAAGCGCGCGGTTCCGACGGCGCGGAATCGCCGCCCGCGGCTGCAATTGCAGCCCTGGGGCGCTACATCTCGAGTGCCGGTTTCGACATATACGATCAGCGAATGATGGGTGGCGACGATATGCTGGCGATGCGCCGGCATTGGCATCGTGGCGAGCGACGCATCGAACCCGAAACGAAACGATAAGCAGCGAGGAAGCCCAGCCATGTTCACCGGCATTGTCACCGACATCGGCGAGGTTGTCGCGCGCGACGGGGGTCATTTCAGCATTCGCACCAGCTTGGCTGCCGAGCGGCTGGAAGTGGGCGGGTCGATGTCGTGCGATGGCTGCTGTCTCACCATGACGTCGGTGCGTTCCGAAGCCGGCGGCAGTGTATTCAACGCCGACGTTTCGAACGAGACGCGCGGCAAGACGACGCTCGCCAACTGGGAGCCAGGGTGCAAGGTCAATCTGGAGCAGGCTCTGCGGCTAGGCCAGGAGCTGGGCGGCCATCTGGTGACCGGACACATCGATGGAATGGCGCGTATCGTCGATATCGTGGCAGATGGCGAGAGCCGCCGATTTTCTTTTGAGGTGCCGGAGCACCTAGCGGCCTACATCGCGCCGAAGGGATCGGTGGCTCTCGACGGCGTCTCCCTGACCGTAAACGAGGTCAGCGACCGGCGTTTCGGGGTCAACATCATCCCCCATACCTTGACGGTGACCACCTGGGGCGCGAAAACCCCCGGGCAATCGGTCAACCTCGAGGTCGATCTGTTTGCGCGCTATATCGCGCGGCTCCTGGAGTTCCGTCCGTGACGCACGACGTCAACAAACACGTCATCTCTGAAGGTCGAGGCTGTCTGTCGTCGATCTCAGAGATCCTCGACGACATGCGCAACGGCCGTATGGTCATTCTCGTGGACGCGGAAGAGCGCGAGAACGAAGGCGACCTCGTTATTCCTGCGCAGATGGCGACGCCGGATGCCGTGAACTTCATGGCCCGCTACGGCCGGGGATTGATTTGCCTGACGCTGACGGGCGGGCGTGCCAATCAACTGCAACTCGAAGCGATGGTCGGGCGCAACCTGTCGCGCAACCGCACGGCGTTTACGCAATCCATCGAGGCGCGCGAAGGAATCTCGACGGGTATTTCGGCGGCTGATCGGGCACGCACCATCGCCACGGCGATCGACCCGACGAAGGGCGCTTCCGACATCGTCTCGCCGGGGCACGTATTTCCACTCGTTGCGCGCGAGGGTGGTGTGCTCATCCGCGCCGGGCATACGGAGGCTTCGGTGGATCTGGCGCGGCTCGCCGGGCTCTACCCCGCGGCGGTGATCTGCGAGATCATGAACGATGACGGCACGATGGCGCGTCTGCCCGATCTGGTGTCGTTCGCGCAGAGGCACGGCCTCAAGATCGGAGCTATCCAGGATCTCATAGCTTACCGGCTGCGTAACGATCATCTGGTGCAGGCCGTCGCCAAGACCAGCGTCTCGACGGCGTCTGGCGGTCGCTTCGACCTGCACGTCTACGAGACCACGGTCGAGCCGGGCGAGCATCTGGCGCTGGTCAAGGGCGACCTGTCAGCGCCCGGCCCTGTGCTGGTGCGCGTGCATGCGGTCAACCTGCTCGGAGATGTTCTCGGCGTCGGCGAATCCGGCGAAGGATCGCAGGTCGCCAACTCGCTGCGCATGATCGAACAGGAGGGGCGCGGCGTGGTTGTGCTGATCCGCGACCTGCGACCGAAGCTGCTTTCCGAATGGATTGCCTCGCGTGTGCAGCCGAAAAAGTCGGCCGAGGGCGTGCGCGAGCGACGGCAAGTAGAAATTGGAATCGGTTCGCAGATTCTCACCGATCTTGGCGTGCGCGACATGGTGTTGCTGACCAATTCGCCAGCGCATGTCTACGTCGGCCTGGAAGGCTTTGGTTTGCGCATCGTCGGCACGCGCGGGATTGAGTAACATGGTCGTAAGAACTACAACGCCGGCGCGGGACGTTGGTGGGGGCGCGAAAGGCGCTATGCGTGCGCGCGTGCTGATCATCGAAGGGCGCTTTTACGAGGAGATCGGCGACGAGCTCGTCGGTGGTGCCATCGCTGCGCTCGATGCGGCAGGCGTCACACTCGATCACATTGTCGTTCCCGGCGCGCTGGAGATCCCGCAGGTTCTGGCGCAGGCCGTTGCCTCCGGGCTGGTTCCCGCCGGACCGTCGGGCGGCAAATGGGATGGTGCCATCGTGCTCGGCTGCGTGATCCGCGGCGAGACTGCGCACTATGATATCGTTTGCAACAACGCCAACCATTGGATGATGCAGGTCGCCATCCAGCACGCGATTCCTATAGGCAACGGCATTCTTACGGTCGATACTGAAGCACAAGCCCTCGCCCGCGCACGCGGCGGCATCAATGGCAAAGGTGGGGATGCTGCGCGCGCCTGCCTGCGTTTGATCGAGCTGCAGCGCGAGTTCGAGGGCCAGACAGCATGACGATCTCAAGCAAAGCTACGCCGACGCCAGGCAAGGTCGCCTTGGCACCGCGTACCGCAGCGCGCGTTGCGACCGTTCAAGGCCTCTACCAAATGGATCTGGCCGGTACGGATCTCAACGCCGTGATCGATGAGTTCGTGCGCCTGCGCTTTCCGCGCGCACCGGGCGATGAGGCAGCTGCTGGCGCTGATGCGGCATTCTTTGCCGAGCTGCTGCGCGGTGTGGTGCGCCGTCAGCGCGACATCGATCCGCTCGTCGATCATCAGCTGGCCGAGGGCTGGAGGCTGGTACGTATCGACGCCATCGTGCGGGCTATTCTGCGTGCCGGGGTGTTCGAACTGATGGAGCGCCCCGACGTGCCGTGCCGTGTCGTCATCAACGAGTACATCAACGTCGCGCATTCGTTCTTCTCCGAGGACGAGCCGAAGGTCGTGAACGGCGTGCTCGACAAGCTGGCTCACAAGCTGCGTTCCGCCGAGTTCAATCGCGATGCGACGCGAACCAAATGACCGGCCATCCGCGGATGCGCCAATCAGCGAACAGGCGCTGATCGCGGAATTCTGGGTGCCGCTTGCGGCGGACTTCCCGGGTGCCTTCAGCCTCAAAGATGATTGTGCGACGATTGCTTGCCCCCCAGGTGGCGAGCTTGTCGTCACCACGGATGGGCTGATCGCGGGGGTGCATTTCCTCCCGGGCGAGGATGCTTTCTCGGTGGGTTGGAAGGCCCTGGCGGTCAACGTCTCGGATCTGACGGCCAAGGGCGCAACGCCGCTCGCCTATCTGATGAGCGTCGCGTTGCCGGAGGCGCCGGAGCGGGCATGGCTGGCGCGGTTCGCCGAGGGACTCGCTGCCGCCCAACATGCATTCGGGTGCCACCTCGCCGGGGGCGACACCGATCGCACGCCAGGACCGCTGAGCGTGACGATCACCGCCTTTGGAGTCGTGCCTGCTGGGCGCATGGTTCGGCGGGGCGGTGGGCGCCCGGGTGATCACGTTTATGTCTCGGGGACGATCGGCGATGCGGCGCTAGGCTTGGCGTTGAAGCGGGACACAGACACCCGCGCCCGGTGGGGCTTGGACGACAAGGCTTATCGTTATCTCGAAGGGAGATTTTCCCGCCCGCGCCCACCTACTGCGTTGGCCCCGGTGCTGCTCGCGTGCGCGTCGGCCGCGATGGACGTCTCCGATGGCTTGGTGAAGGACTTTGGCAGCTTGTGCGGTGCCGCCGGCTTGGGCGGGCAGATCGAGGCTGCGCGTGTTCCCCTATCGGAGGCAGCTCGGCTGGTCATCGCTTCGGGCGGCGCCAGCCTGGCGGATCTGGTGACGGGCGGAGAAGACTACGAAGTTCTGGCGGCTGTGCCGGCCGATCGCGTCGAAGCGTTCGAGCAGCTGGCTGCCACGGCCGATACACGCGTGACGCGCATCGGTGTGGTGGAACCTAACGCCGCGGGCATCGTTATGCTCGATGATGCAGGTACGGCAATGACGTTCGAGCGCCGGGGATGGGATCACTTCGATCAACGGGTGTGACTTGAAGATCGGGCGGTGTGCGACCAAATCGCATCGGGCACGGCGTATCGCTAAGCACTACAAGTTGGCGCAAGCGTAATTGTCTTGGTTTGGCCATATCTTGGCGGCTATTGAGCGACTGCGTCGGAGCCAATCGTGGGATGTGATCACAATCCCGATTGGGTTCTAGTGGGGAATGCATCTGCCGATCGCTAGGCAGAAATGGGACGAATTCATGCTGGCATATCGCGCGCTTGCGCGGCTTTTTGATTTGCGTCTTTCGGCACGAGGTGCAGGGAGCGTCGGAGCGGTTGCCTCTGCCGGCATGTGCATGATCAGCATCATGCTGCTCGCCGTCCCCGCGCAGGCTCAGGCTGCGCAAACCAACTGGTGGGAGAGCCTGACAGGCTCGGGCACGCCCGATTACAGCGGTCGTCGTCAGGAACGTGAGCGCGAGCGCGCCTCACGCCAGAAGGAAGAACTCGACGACCTGCGGCCCGACGCGGTGCCTATGCGCTCGGATGATATGATTGCCTCTATTGAGGCTGCGATCGAGCGCTATCAGCAGATTGCGCAGCAGGGCGGATGGCCGATCGTTCCGGCCGGGCGCATGATGCGTGAAGGTGAGGACGATGATCGCGTCCCGACGTTGCGCAAGCGCCTGATCGCCAGCGGTGATCTGAAGACGGCCTCGCAGTACTACAACACCTATTCGTTCGACGAAGCGCTGACGAACGCGGTGCGGAATTTCCAGCGCAGGAATGGCCTGCGCCCCACCGGTCGGATCGAGCGTTCGACTTATCCGGCGCTCAACATGACTGTCGATGAGCGTATCAACCAGCTTCGCCTCAACCTGGGGCGGGTCCGTGAGCTGATGTCGCGCCCCATCGAGGAGCGCTACATCCTCGTCAATGTTCCGGCCTTCCAGCTCGAGGCGGTGGAACGATACGAGGTGCAGCAGCGCCACCGGGTTATCGTTGGGCGCACCGAGCGTCAGTCACCTTCGGTGAAGGCCACGATTCGGGCGCTGAATTTCTTCCCCTATTGGCGCGTGCCTGACAGCGTCGCGCATCTCGATCTCATCCCGCGTCTTTTGAAGGAGCCGGACTACCTGCAGAACGAGAAGATCCGTGTGATGGATCCTTCGGGCGCGCATGAGGTCGATCCGCAGACGGTCAACTGGTCCTCCGCGGAAGCACAGCGGTTGAAGTTCAGGCAGGATCCTGGTCCGCAGAACGCGTTGGGTCTCGTTCGCATCGACATGCCGAACGAGCACACCGTCTACATGCACGATACGCCGATGAAGCAGCTGTTCGGACAGCGTTCGCGGGCGTTTAGCGCCGGATGCGTGCGGGTGCAGGGCGTGTTCGACCTCGCAGACTGGATTGCTCATTACGAGGCAGGCTGGGGTGAGCCCGGCCGCGCGCAGCAAATCGTTGATGGCGGGCAGGCGGTCGACGTCACCCTGACGCGGCCGGTGCCAGTCTATTTCACCTACATCACCGCTTGGGCCGAGCGGGATGGCGAGGTCGAGTTCCGGCCGGACATCTACGGTCGTGACGGCGCTGCCGATCAACTGGCCGAAATGGATCGCGATCCCGACGATCCGGCCCCCGCCGTGACCCTGGCGCCCTGACAGCGGACGCCTGTGCGCATACAGGCGTCCTTTCGTTCATTTCAACGCGCAAGGACGAGGCTTCGTGGCCTTTCCGGGGCTACCGAGCGTTGCTGGTAACCATGTTCAGAACTGGTTACCGGCGTGAGTTGACCCCGTGTTAAGAGCATTTGGACGGCGTTCATGAACGCCGTTGCATACGGGGGCTCCGGGGGGATGTCGACCGACGCAACGAAGCCGTTTTTGGCGGCCCGGCCGCCGGCTGTGAGGGTCCAATCGATCCTCTACGGCAACGATAAGGATTCCCTTTTTCGCGCGGTGGATGCGTTGGTGCAGTCGGTTGGCTGCGCGCGTGCGCGAGGCCTATGTGCGCGGGTGGAGCTCGCCTACGGGGACAGTTCGGCGACGCCGGTTCTCGACGCCGACGACATTGCTTCGATCCAGCGCCAATTGCCTTTCCGCTATGCCTTCTTTGCCGAAAACAAAGGCTCGGCCCGAGGGCACAACACGATCGCCGAGGGCTGTGAGGCGGACTTTCTACTCATCATGAACCCCGATGTCGTCGTGGGCGCGCAGACGGTGCTTCGATTGCTGCTTCCGTTCCAGTCCGCGGGAGTTGGGATGACGGAGGCGAAGCAGATTCCGATCGAGCACCCGAAGTCCTATGACAAGCTGACGGGTGAGACGGGCTGGGCAGCGACCGCCTGCGCCATGATACCCAGGGTGCTGTTCGAGGCGCTGCAAGGGTTCGACGCGGCGTCGTTCTTTCTCTACTGCGACGATGTGGACTTCTCCTGGCGGGTCCGAGAAGCGGGGTTCCGCGTCATCTACCAGCCGGCGGCGATCGCCTTTCACGACAAGCGTCTGGCGGCGGACGCGACGTGGATTTCAAGTACGGCAGAGCGGTACTACTCGGCCGAAGCGGCGCTGATGATGGCGCACAAATGGTCTCGCAATGATGTGCTGGCGCGCGTCCTGCGTCAGTTCAGGCGCTCGGGGATTGCCGAACTGGAGCGGGCGGCAAAGGCATTCGTGGCGCGCAAGCAGGCCGGAACGCTTCCGCCGCCGCGCGATGCGCATCACCGGATCGGCCAGTTCGTTCAAGGCAGATACGCCAGCCACAGGTACCAGCTCTAGAATGCAGTACCGGCGCGAGAAGGGGCTCTCACCCGACTGTCTGACCGCGAATGTGGTGGCACTGCTGCGGCGGAATCTGCGTGCCGTGAACCGTGACGGTCGGGGCGTGCGCGTTCACCTGGACGTCGGTTGCGGTCTCGGCGATGCCGCCGACGTTTTGCGTGACGAACTCGGCCTGACGCTTGTCGCGGTGAGTGACAACGACGACCAAGTTGATTTCCTTCGCGCACGCGGCGTTGAGGCGCATTGTGTCTCGTTGGAGCAGCCGGAGTTGACGCTCTCGGCAATTTCTCGGCTCGTCGGAGAGCGCAGCGTTGCGTCGATGTCGCTGCTCAACATGAGGGGAACGGCTTATCCGCCGGCGCTGCTGTCGTCTGTTCAGAGGCTTGCGGGCGCGCACGACGAAGCTATCTGCATCATCAGTGCTGCCAATGTAGCGCATGTCGAGAATGTCATCAGGATTGTGCTGGGGGACGACGTGCCAGGGGTTGGCGGTCGCGTGCCGGCGGTGGCGGTCACGTTCGGCAGCCTTTCGAGGCAACTCGAAGATGCGGGACTGCGCATCGTCGACCGGAACGACTTGCAGCAGGTGGATGGCGGGGTCCTGCGTCGCGACGACAACCCGGCTTTGAATCCCGGTACGAAGCTCTACCGCTTCGTTGAGGCGATACAGTCGCGGTGCAATCCGGACGCCAAGGCGTTGGCGTTTGTCGTTGCTTGCCGTTCGGGTCCGAGGCGTGATGAGCGGGACACGGATCGCGAGGATAGCGCTGCGAAAATCCGGCGCCCGTTTCTATCGGTCGTGACGCGGACGCAAGGAAGGCGGCCTGATGAGCTGCGCGAGGTGTTGCTGTGTCTGGGAGCACAGACCTGTCGCGACTTCGAGCACCTCATTGTCGCGCACAAAGTATCGGTTGAAGAGAGGCGGGGGATCGAGCAAGCCATCGATGAATTGCCGGCCTGGCAAAGAGTCGAGACGCGGATCGTCGATGTCGATCAGGGTGGACGTTCGCGTCCGTTGAATGTGGGATTCGGCGAGGCGAAGGGCGCCTACATCTCCATTCTGGATGATGACGACATTGTCTTTGGTCATTGGGTCGAGACATTCAAGCGTCTCGCTGAGGAGAACTTCGGGCGCGTGGTGCGGACCATGTGCGTGGCGCAAAGAAACGAGAAGCTCGCCGTGCTAGGGAAAGCCGCCACATCAGCCGTAGGAAAATTCGATATCCGGTTTTCGGTTGAATGGGACGAGGCGCGGCAGCTGCTCACCAATGCGACGCCGAACCACAGTCTGGCGTTTCCGCGCGGTTGCTTCCACGATCTGAAGCTGCGTTTTGACGAGAGTCTCAACACCGTGGAGGACTGGGACTTCATGATGCAGGCGGCGAACATTCTCGGCGTTTCCAGTGTGCGCGAGATCACCGCCATTTATCGGCTGTGGGACAATGCGACCAGCTCGCATACGGAACACGATGATGCCGAGTGGGTTCGTGGGACGGATGTCGTCAGACGCCGCCTCGCCGAACAGCCATTCCTCATGGAGAGTGGAGCGTCAGGGGGGGCGTCACGGTTCGGCTTCGATGCTTCGCTGCTGCGTGATGCCAGATTGGCTTCGCTACGCGACCTGATGCTTCTGCTAGAATCCACCTCGTGGAGGATCACGTCCGCACTGAGAGGTCCACGGTGGCTGCGCGGGGAGAAGCGGATCGTCGCATCGGATTTTGTCGCTGCCAGCACGTCGACGATCCGCGACGCCATTGATAGTGTCCGGCGCTCGCCATCATGGCGCTTCACCGCATATCTGCGCGCTCTAGTTATGAAGCGAAGACGACTGTCAGGGCGCGGCTAGTGCTTCAGGGGGTGTGGTTGCGTACGTTGCGGGCGGATCGGCTACTGACCAACGTGGCGGTTGCAATAAGCGCAATCGTCTTGGCGCTGTTGGTGGTCCGGGCGGCCACTACGGCGGATATGTCGTGGGATACTACCGCCTACCATAAGCCCTTCTCGGCCCGCCTCGTCGGCATGTGCGATAAGGCGTGCTTCACGATGGATGCGCTCATGGAGAGCCGCTACGCGTCGTTTCCAGCGGCGGCAGAGTTCGTGAAGGGCGTGATGTGGAGAGTCACCGGCAACCCCGAAGCGCCGAACTTCCTTGCGCTGTTCTCACTTATCGCTCTCGTGGCCTACCTGCAGGTCTCATGGCGCGTCCCCTGGTACTGGAGCACAGTTGCTTTCCTGGCCATTCCGCTGGTGCAGGCGCACGCGACTAGCGAGTACGTCGACCTATCGCCGAACGTCGCGATTGCAATTGCCTGCCTCGTGCTGCTGAAGCTGCAACTCGAGCCCGAGAGCTGGGCCTGGGGAAGCCTCCTTACCTTTGGCGCCGCTACGATCTACGCGGCCAACGCGAAGCTGGTGCTCTTGCCGGTCAGCGGAATTTTATGCGCCGTGCTCGGCGTGATGTTTCTTTTCAGGGAGCACCGACGGGGTGGGATGTTTCGCCGTGCGGCGCTGATCGGATCGGGATGGCTGGTGGTGCTGG
>JBAZYB010000068.1:0-17730 GCA_041659545.1 Hyphomicrobium sp. | reverse complement strand
CATGGCCTGACACGCTTCGGCGCGGCAGATCTTGATCGTGTGGCGCCCGCCCGGCGTGCGGCGGAACTCGTGATAAAACGACAGGACGCCGTAGATTTCGGCGCGCGAGCGGTTCAGCGCTTCGCCGATGACGGTGAGCACTTGTTCGGGCACGTAGCCCAGCTCATGCTGCAACTCATGGAAGATCTCCAGCAGTTCGTCAGGCTGGTTGTCGTGTGCGGCGCAAATAGTACGCGCCAGCTCTTCACTGCCGAGAGGCGCTTCAATTACTACTTCTAAAGTAGACTTAGTCATTCACTCGTGCCTTTGCGGCTCTTGCTGATCAATCTGACTTCTCTCAACTTGCGATCAGCGGATCAAATCGGGCCTATCGATAAGCTGATCGAGCGGCTCAATGCTGCGGTGCACAACCGGGGGTTTCAGGCTTCGACCCGCTCGTCGAATTCCACGGGCGCCAGAAGTGCTGCGGCTTCGCGCAGCGCCTCAATAAGAGGTGACAATGGATCACGAGCCGCCGCCACCAAGCCGACGCTGTGCTCAACCGTTGGTTCTTCGAGCGGAATGGCCTTTACGCCCGACATGTTCCCCAACACGTCTAATATATATTGGGGCATGATGCTCGCCAGCCCCATCAGACGAACATTTGAACACAAGTTGATGACAGAATTCGTCTCGAGCCGCGGATTGGGATGGCATTTGGCCTTCTCGAATGCGCGATCAATGATGCGTCGGTTCTGCATATTCGTGGTCAAAAGGCACAGCGGCTCGTTGGCGGCTTCGCGCCAAGTCACCGATGAACGGTTGGCGAGCGCGTGCGTTTCGGGGACGAACAGACAGTAGCGCTCGATATAGAGGGGGGTGGCCAGCAGCCCCTCAATCGGCTCGCTGTCGAGATAGGTGATCCCGACGTCGACGCTGAATTCGGAGATGCCGCGCAAGATCTCTTCGGAGCTTTGGGACAGCACGGTGAAGTCTATGCCGGGATGAACCTTGCGGATCTTCTTGGTGAGCAGCGGGATCATCGGTAGCGCCGATGGAATGCCGCCGAGAACCAAACGCCCCATAAGGCCGGTCTCGTGGTGCTTGAGGTGGCCGAGCTCTTCTTGCATCGACTGCCAGTTCTTGAGGATCACCTGGGCCCACTTGAGGACACGCTCGCCGTCGGCCGTTAGCCCCTGGTAGCGCTGCCCGCGCTCGACGATGGGGATTCCTAACTCCAACTCGAGCTGGCGGATGCGGCCGGAAAGGGTCGGCTGGGTGACGTTGCAGGCGGCGGCAGCGCGGGTGAAGTGCTTCTCGCGCGCCAGTGCCGCCAGGTAGTGAAGTTGTCGGATGTCCATGGAGCCCCTCCCGAGGCTGGCGACTGCCGCCGTTAGTGGGCGTGTCTAGGGACCAGTGCCGCGACTGTGGTCCTGCCGGGGGGATCATCGAACTAACGCCCGCGAAACGCAATTGCGTAGCGGAGATTGAGCCGCACGCGTTCCCTTTCAGCGCCGCGCGAGCGCCATGTTGTTGCCTTGGAGGGCTTTAATAATTTCTGTTGAAGGAAGCGGACGCCGTCACGGTCAGGCCGTGCGGGAGCGGGGCAGAGCTCTCTGGCGAGCCGACTTCGGGTGCCCTGGCAAAAATGCCTGCGGGCAACCCAAGGGTGGATGGGACGCACTCGTCCCGCGATGCTAGTCAGTAGGCGCACCATAGGGTGGCCTCGAAGCCGGCCGAAAGGCCTGGGGGTAAAGCGTATGAAAGCACACGCAAGCGCGCGCCTGCTCGGCATGCTGATGGTGCTCGGTACTGCGCCGATGGCCGGCGCAATGGAACTGAGCCAGTCGTCAACGCAAGGTTCGGACGCCCAATCGAGCTTCTCGCTACCGATATTCCTCGATGGGACCCGATTGTCGGTCTTTCAGGAAGCATGGCAGGCACACTTCGCAGGCGTCGTCACCGCGGCTCCTGCTCGCTCCGACGAGGCTGAGGCAGCGGCCATCGAAGATGCACGGCGTGCTCTGACACGTGCCGAAGAAATCGACAGGGAGGCCGCCGCAGTGCGCGAGCGTGCCGAGGAACTGAGCCGCCGCTTTGGTGCCGAGCCGGCTAGCGCAACGAACTCCGATACAGCGTCGGCACCCAGCGGAGTGTCCGCTACAATAGAAACCGCCGCCATTGATGCGGCGCCGGCGAACGGCGAAGCACCGGTCGCGGAGCTGGTATCCGTTTCGGCCACCGTTGACGATATGGCGCCCTCTCCCGAGCCTGCCGGATCATCGGTGGTCGAGACGAGCCAGGCGGACAATGCACCGGTGATTGAAGAAATGGCGACAAAGCCGGCGCGTGTCGCCAAGCGAGTTGTTGGTTCCTCGGGGTCGCGCACCTCGCTACAAACGGCTTCCAATTCGGGGCCGATGTCGGGCGAGTTCCTCGTTGTCGATCCTGCTGCGCCCCAGCCTCAGTCCACCTCCATGATGCCGACCGAACTTCGCGCCTTCGGGTGGAGTTCACAGCCTTAAAGTTGGCGGCGTACTTCGCCAGTCGCTCCGATGTGCGCCAATGAAAAAGCCGCCCGCGGGTTGCGCGGGCGGCTTCTTTTCGTCGGATAAGCCGTTGGGACGGCTTACATATCCATTCCGCCCATGCCACCCATTCCGCCCATACCGCCGCCGTGAGAGTGGCCGGCTTCCTTCTTGGGCAGCTCAGCGACGGCCGCCTCGGTGGTGACGAGCAGGGCGGCGATCGAGGCTGCATCCTGCAGTGCCACGCGCACGACCTTGGCCGGATCGATGATGCCCTTCTCGAGCATGTCGCCGTACTCGTCCTTCTGGGCGTCGTAGCCGAAGCCCTGGCCCTTGGTCTCGAGGATCTTGCCGACGACGATCGAGCCCTCGACACCAGCGTTGGCGGCGATCTGGCGGATCGGAGCCTGGAGTGCGCGCTTGATAATGGCGATGCCAGCTTCCTCGTCAGAGTTCTCGCCCTTGACGGTGATGGCATTGCCAGCCTTCAGCAGCATCACGCCGCCGCCAGGCACGACGCCCTCTTCGACCGCAGCGCGGGTAGCGTTGAGGGCGTCGTCGACGCGATCCTTACGCTCCTTCACTTCGATCTCGGTGACGCCACCGACGCGGATCACCGCGACGCCGCCAGCGAGCTTGGCGAGGCGCTCCTGGAGCTTCTCGCGGTCGTAATCTGAGGTCGTCTCTTCGATCTGCGCCTTGATCTGGCCGACGCGGGCTTCGATGTCTTTCTTCTTGCCCGAGCCGTCGACGATGGTCGTGTCTTCCTTGGTGATCGACACGCGCTTGGCGCGGCCGAGCATGTCTAAGGTCACGTTCTCGAGCTTGATGCCGAGATCCTCGGAGATCGTCTGTCCGCCGGTGAGGACAGCGATGTCCTCCAGCATGGCCTTGCGGCGGTCGCCGAAGCCAGGAGCCTTGACGGCGGCAACCTTCAGACCGCCGCGGAGCTTGTTGACGACAAGCGTTGCCAGAGCCTCGCCCTCGACTTCTTCGGCGATGATGAGCAGCGGGCGACCGGACTGCACGACGGCCTCGAGCACGGGGAGGAGCTGCTGGAGGTTCGACAGCTTCTTCTCGTGGATGAGGATGTAGGGATCGTCGAGCTCGGCGATCATCTTCTCGGCGTTGGTGACGAAGTAGGGCGAGAGATAGCCGCGGTCGAACTGCATGCCCTCGACCACTTCAAGCTCGGTCTCGAGGCCCTTGGCTTCCTCAACGGTGATGACGCCTTCGTTGCCGACCTTCTGCATCGCCTCGGCGATCATGTCGCCGATTTCCTTCTCGCCGTTGGCCGAGATGGTGCCGACCTGGGCGATTTCGCCGGAGTTCTTCACCTTCTTGGAGCGCTTGGCGATTTCCTCGACGACCTGGACGACGGCCTTGTCGATGCCGCGCTTCAGATCCATCGGATTCATGCCGGCGGCAACGGCCTTGAGGCCTTCACGGACGATCGCCTGTGCGAGGACGGTGGCGGTGGTGGTGCCGTCGCCGGCGAGGTCGTTGGTCTTCTGGGCGACTTCGCGCACCATCTGCGCGCCCATGTTCTCGAACTTGTCCTCGAGCTCGATCTCCTTGGCGACGGTGACGCCGTCCTTGGTGGTGCGCGGGGAACCGAACGACCGCTCGATGACGACGTTACGGCCCTTGGGGCCGAGCGTGACTTTCACGGCATTGGCGAGAATGTCGACGCCGCGGAGCAGGCGCTCGCGGGCATCGGCGGAGAAGCGGACGTCTTTAGCAGACATTGTGGGTTCCTTGATTTGCCGGTCGCCCGGGCGAGCGAGTTGCGGCTAGTGATGGGAAGAGGAAAGGGGATTGACGGGGCGGCGGCCTCGAGTGGCGGAAAGGAACCTGCTACTCGCTAGCCGTCGGCCTTACTTCTCCAGGACGCCCATGACGTCGCTTTCCTTCATGATCAGCAGGTCCTGGCCGTCGATCTTGACCTCGGTACCGCTCCACTTGCCGAAAAGAACCTTGTCACCCTTCTTCAGGTCGATGGCGATCAACTTGCCGCCTTCATCGCGGCTACCAGGACCGACGGCGACGATCTCGCCCTGCTGCGGCTTCTCCGCGGCGGTGTCGGGGATGATGATGCCGCCCGACGTCTTGGTCTCGCTTTCCAGGCGCTTGACGACGACGCGATCATGCAAAGGACGGAACTTCATGAGAATTTTTGCTCCAGATGGCGGGCTCGGCCAGCTATGGCCGGGGCGTGTCGATGGGATGCGTTGGCACTATCCCAATGGGAGTGCCAAACGTGCCGAGGTGATACGCGCGGCGGGGGACGGCTGTCAAGAAAAGCAGCCGCGCACCGCATCGGCCATGGGAAATACACGTGAGAAAGCGAACGAGCGGTTAATCCTTGGGTCGGTTCGAGGGACGTTGCCATGATCGATCTCACGCCTTGGACCGGATCGACGAACGAGATCTGGCCACGCTTGCGCCAGGCGATCCAGACGACCATCGCAGCAAGCCTTTCTTACTTTATCGTCGATGCGATCGGTCTGCCGCAGGGGTTTTGGGCGGTGATGACGTCTATCCTAGTCACTCAAGCGAACTTGGGCGCTTCACTGGGGTTGGCGATCGACCGGCTGCTGGGCAGCCTGCTGGGGGTGGTGGTCGGCGGCGCCGTCGCCGTGGCGCTGGCAGATGTGCATGAGTTGCGATTTGCCGGCCTCGCCGTGACCGTGCTGGTGCTGGCGTACTTTGCTGCGCGGCGTCCGTCCCTGCGCATCGCCTGCGTGACCGCGGCGATCGTCATCCTTGGCGATCCACGCCTTGGCCCGCCGATCGCCTCGGCTGAAAATCGGATGCTCGAGGTCGCCATCGGTACGATCGTCGCGATAACGACTTCGCTGATCATCTTTCCTTCGCGTGCCGGGCCGGCGTTCGCCGAGCACGTCATGCGAACGCTCGAACCACTGTTCGCGCTTTTGAATGACACAATGGCAGCGGCACTCGGCAAGCCGCTCGATAATGCCGTAGTGGGTGCGCAGGCAGCGCGTATACGGACCGCTTTTGCAAAGGGCGACAATCTCGCCAAAGAGGCGAAACTGGAGGTGGCCGGCTATATCGCCGATTCGCCCGATCCCGACGCGGTGCTGCGAACGTTGCGGCGTCTGTGGCACACCGAGATCATGTTGCTGCGTGCCGTGGGGCAGCCTCTGCAAGCGGCGGCGGTGACGAAGCTGGGGCCTGATGTAGAGGCGCTGCAAATTGCCGTCGGCGATGTCGAAAAGCAGCTCTACGCGCCTCAGACAGCTGGCGTAACACTCAACGTTTCCGGCGTCGAAACGGCGCTGGCCGCCATCGAGCAGCACATTGAGGAGATGCGTGCTCGCGGCGAGATGCGTCCCTGGCCGATGGACGACATCATCCGCTTGATGGCGTTCGACTTCGCGCTCGGGCAGCTGCGGCTCAATCTACGTGATCTCGCCGAGCGTGCGCCCGAACTCGCTGCCTTCGACGGCTCGACATTCCCAATTCTGAGAAGGTGGCAGAGTCTGATGCGCCGGAAGTGATGCTCAGCAGCCGCGCTTGGAGATTCCGGCCGCATCGAACACGTGCCCGGTGAGGGTGCGTCCGGGGCGGGATGCGAGATAAAGCGCGAGCGCGGCGATATCCGGTTCGCTGGTGAGACTGGCGCCGTCCTCGGCGGTCACCGCCGCCGGGCCGACCGCGTTGACGCGAATGCCCTTCGCCGCCCAGCGTTCAGCTTCACCGCGCGTCACCGCCGCGAGCGCCGAGCGGGCGACGCTGGCGAGTGCTGCTTCGCTTCCGGTGGTCGGGGTCGGCATGGTCATGACATTGAGGACGAGGCCCTCGTTAAGTGTCAGTTGCATGCGATTGGCAACGATACGCGTGACGTGGACAGGCAGCATCAGCTTCTGGGCCACGAGGTCTTCGACCTCAGAGACGTCGAGACGGCCGCGCAGTTCACGCTCGGAAATGGGGATGAGGTTGATGACCACGTCCAGTCCGCCGAAGGCCTGAGCGGCCTGCTTGGCGAAGCGGATGGAGGACTCAGAGTCGCCGCAAGCGTCCGTGAAGAGCTTCACCTCGGTCGCCGTCTCGGCGAGCATGGTTGTGACTGCATCGATCTCGGGGGAAGTCTCCGTGGTGTGCACGACGAGCCGTCCGCGGTGATCAGCGAACTTGCGGGCTATGTCCACACCGCACGTCGGCGAAAGCCCCGTGATCAGCGCGCGAACGCCGGCAAGCTCACCGTAGTATGACGCATCCGATTTGCGACCCATAACCGTCATAAGCATGAGCTTTCCCTTCTTCCAACGCCGGGACAGCAAAAGGGAACTCCCCGACACAACTGATACCACGTCGATTCGCCTAACGACTCCTAAACAGCGCTCCGATTCCGGTCGGCCCGAGGCCACGTTGCGGCGCCACTGAGGCGCCCTATGGCAATCCACGGGCGCAGTTGAAGGTTGCTGCAGCGACGGCCGATCGTTGTGGATAAGTGCCCCAAAAGCTGCTCGAGACGGTGTTTTGTCGTTTTCTTCCGCGGCAGGCGGCTGAAGCGAATCAAAGACTTGTCGAGAAAGCTGGTGAAAGTGGCCGCACTGTCATTGCGCGCCGAGGGAGTGGGCGAAAAGCTCAGTGAGATAACGAATCGGCAAGGGGGCGTCGTCACTCTTCCATGACGGGCATCGAAAACAGCGAGCACGGTATGCCGAAACAAAGCGGCACGGCCGATCTCATCGTGAAGGCGGCAATCGCGCTGATTACAGCGGCTGCCTTCGTCGGCGCATATCTGCAGTTCCAGATGTCATTCTGGAGTGCACTTCTCGCCGGCCTCTCCATCTACGTCATGCTGCTCTTGGGGCACGCAGTTATGCGGCGCTCCGAGCGCGAGAAAGATCTCGTTTACGAGGTGAACCGCCTCGAGGACGAGGTGGCGCGCCTTAAGGTGACGCCGCAAGCGAGCACCTTCCCGACACAGGGTAGAATGCCGAAGCTGGCGACTAGGCCGCCGGCTGGACCGACGCCGGGAGCGCCCGTTGCTACGCCGGTCGCGGGGCCGCCGCCGATTGCATCCCCACTCCCTGCCAAGGCGGCGCGCACGCTTCGGGCCGAGGCGGAGGCCATTCCCGAGCGCGAGCCGCGGCTGATGTCGCCTCGCGCGCCAGACATGCCTTCTGAGGCACCACGGTCCGAGCCATCGCTGGGCCGATCAAACCCCGCTGCAGGTAACTTGAGTTTGCGCGCAGATCCGGTTCAGGCGGACATTCCGCACGTGCCGACGCTGCCGGACTGGTCGGCACCGCTTGCCGCACCTGCATCGAGCGGCGAAAGGAAGATGCACGATTATTGGCCGGCAGCGCCAAAGCCGACGCTGCCCGAAGGGCCGCGCGCCGAGCTGCCGCCGTTGCAGGCCGAGCGTGAAACCGATCTCGACGCCGTGCACGGCATGATCAAGCGTCTGGCCGACGAAGTGAGCGTTGGCGAGCCGACGTTAGAGGGTATGCCACCACAGCGGCAGGAAAGCGTGCTTCGCGCTTCGCTCAACGCGCTGCAAACGACTGCCAACGTGATGCGCTCATCGAAGAAGAGGGGCGGCATCGCGCAGGGTGCAGCTGGCAAGGCTGGACCGACGCCGCCGCCGATCATGCCATCGCATGCCAGGCTCGCTTCGCTGGCTGAGGCTGTCTCCGCAGGCCGTATCGATGTGAAGCTGTCGCCGATCGTCGGCCTCGCCGATCATCAGGTACACTACTACGAGGTGGTGGCCTGTCCGCGGGACGAGCGCGGCGCGCTCTTGTCGACCAACACGCGCGATCCGCAGCTAGCCGTTGCCGGCCTGTTGCCACTCCTGGACAGCGCACGGCTTCGGCAGGCGGCTCAGGTCGCGCGTTCTCTCGCCGAAGAAGGCAACGAGTCGAATTTGTTTTCGCCGGCGACTGCGGTGTCTCTCGCCAACGACACATTCCTCGACGAACTGGCGGATGCCTATCGCGACCGCGAGGCCGTGGCGTCTGAGCTGATCCTTACGTTTGCTCAGGCGGATGTACGCACCTTCGGTAGTTCCGAATGGAGCGCCCTGACCGACATGCGCGATTTGGGCTTCCGCTTCGGAATCGAGGACGTGACGGACTTTGACTATGAGTTCACAGCGCTCGGAGCCGCTGGCTTCTCGTTCGTGAAGGTAGATGCTGCAACACTGCTCGCGGGTCTCGCATCTTCCAGCGGGCCGATGCCTGCTGCGGACGTATGCCGGAACCTGAGCGAATTGGGGCTGACGCTGATTGTCTGCAACATCGATGATGAGGCGAAGCGCGATGTCGTGCTCGCCGCGGGCGTGCCACTCGGGCAAGGGGCGCTGTTCGGAGAACCCATGTCGAGCGGATTGGACACTTTTGCCGCATCGGGCGATGCGGCCGCCTAACCGGACGCGCTTGTGATTTTTGCGGGCGGCAGTTAGGCAGACGCCTATGCCGCCCGCAATACCGTCCACACCCGACGTTCCCATCATCAGCTCACTTGCTCCACTGGTCGAGGGAACGAGTGCATGGCTGGTGGACATTTGGGGCGTCATCCATAATGGCGTCATCCCCTACGCCGACGCATGCGCGGCCTGCGCGCGGTTTCGCGAGCAAGGCGGGCTTGTCGTGCTCGTCTCCAATTCGCCGCGTCCGAATGCCGGGGTCATTGCTCAACTCGACGCTATCGGCGTGCCGCGCGCGACCTACGATGCGGTCGTTACGTCGGGGGATGTCGCGCGCACGCTCGTGGGCGGCTATTCGGGCCAGCCGGTGCTCCACATCGGACCGGAGCGCGATCTAGCTATCTTCGCCGGTCTCGACGTGGCGCGGGTCGGCGTGGAGGCCGCCGAGGCGGTGGTCTGCACCGGCCTCTACAACGATGAGTCGGAGACGCCCGAGAATTACGTAGCGCTTCTGGAGGGATGCCTTGCCCGGCGCCTGCCGATGATCTGCGCCAACCCGGACATCATGGTCGAGCGCGGCGGGCGGATGATCTATTGCGCGGGAGCTATCGCGCGGGCCTACGAGGCATTCGGGGGTGTGGTCGAATATGCGGGCAAGCCTTACCCGCCGATCTATGCCCTGGCATTTTCCACACTCGAGGGACTTAAGGCGGGGAGTTCCGAAAAGTCGGGGCTACTGGCCATTGGCGATGGCGTTGCGACGGACATTTCCGGCGCTGCAGGGGTTGGCGTTAAGTCGGTGTTCGTCGCCAGCGGCGTGCACGTCAAGGGCGGCTTGGACGAGGCTGCCGTTGCGGCGCTTTTTCCGCCCGGAGCGCCCCGCCCCACCGCGGCGATGACCGCGCTCGCCTGGTAGCTTGACGGCGCGGGCCAGTGGGCCGATCTATCGGCGATGCCAGACAAGGACACGCACGCAGGTTCGCCGGAAATGCCACAGATCGAGGCGTCGTCAGCTGCAACCGAGGCAGTTGCCAGCGGGCCGGAGGTCATCGCGCGGCATCTGAAGCTTTTGCCGTCGTCGCCCGGTGTCTATCGGATGCTGGATGGCGAGGGCAACGTCATCTACGTCGGCAAGGCACGCAACCTCAAGGCACGCGTTTCGAACTACACGCGCCTGGGGGGCCACACCAATCGCATTGCGCGGATGATTGTCACGACGGCGAACATGGAGTTCGTCTCCGTGCGCACCGAGGCGGAAGCGCTGCTGCTCGAAGCCAACCTCATCAAGCGGTTTCGACCGCGCTTCAACGTGCTGATGCGCGATGACAAGTCGTTCCCTTACATCCTCATCGCGCGCGACGCTGCAGCCCCGCAGATCATGAAGCATCGTGGGGCGCGTAACCGTAAGGGCGATTATTTCGGGCCGTTCGCGTCCGCTGGCGCCGTCGGGCGCACGATCAATATGCTGGAGCGCGCGTTCCTGCTGCGATCATGTTCCGACAGCGTCTATCAGAGCCGTACGCGGCCCTGTCTGCTGCACCAAATCAAGCGTTGCTCGGCGCCCTGCACGGGCGAGATCTCGCTCGACGAATACGGGCGCCTCGTCGATGAAGCGGTGCGCTTCCTGCGCGGGGAGAGCCAGAACGTCCGCCGCATGTATCAGAAGCTGATGGAGGAGGCTTCATCGCGCCTCGAGTTCGAGCGCGCGGCTCGGTTCCGCGACCGTCTTGCGGCGCTGGCGCATGTCACGGCCGATCAATCGATCAACCCCGAAGGCATCGAGGAAGCGGACGTATTCGCGGCGGCGCAGGACGGCGGGCAGACCTGTATCGAAGTGTTTTTCTTTCGCACTGGGCAGAACTGGGGCAACCGGGCCTATTTCCCCAAGGCGGATCGAGCGCTGCCGGTCGAGGAGGTCTTGGATAGCTTCATCGCGCAGTTCTACGACGACAAGCCAGTGCCGCGGCTGATCCTGCTATCGCATGATGTGCCAAACCGCGAGCTGCTCACCGAAGCGCTGGGCATCAAAGCTGAGCGCAAAGTGGAAATCAGTGTTCCCCAACGTGGCACGAAGTCGGGCGTCGTCGAGCATGCGCTGGCCAATGCACGCGAGGCGCTGGGTCGCAAGCTGGCGGAGAGTTCTTCGCAGCGGCGCCTGCTTGAGGCCCTCGCAGAGCGATTCGGTCTGGGCGGCATTCCACGGCGAATAGAGGTTTTCGATAACAGCCATATCCAGGGCAGCAACGCCGTCGGCGGGATGATCGTTGCAGGGCCGGACGGCTTCGTCAAAGGGCAGTACCGCAAGTTCAATATCAAGTCGCAGAATATCACGCCGGGCGACGACTACGGCATGATGCGCGAGGTGTTGACGCGGCGCTTCAAGCGGCTCGTCGTGGCAACGAATGCACGCGAGAAGAAGTCCGATGGACTGGTCGCCGTGGTGCAGGAAGAAGCGAGCAATCTCGTGGCGATGGCCGCCGTGGCCGCCGGGGTCGGGCCGGATGCGATCGAGGAAGAAGACGATCTATTCCCCGACCGCCCGGATCTAGTGCTGATCGACGGTGGTGCGGGGCAGCTCAGTGTCGCGCGTGAGGTGATGGCGGACCTTGGGCTGCACGACATCTGCCTCATCGGTGTCGCCAAAGGTCCGGATCGCGATGCCGGCCGCGAGCACTTCCACGTTCCGGGGATGGATCGGTCGTTGATGCTCGAGCCACGCGATCCCGTGCTCTACTTTGTGCAACGGCTGCGCGATGAGGCGCACCGGTTTGCCATCGGCTCGCATCGCACGCGCCGGTCGATGTCGATGGGCGCGAGCCCACCCGATGAGATCGAAGGCATAGGGCCGCGGCGGCGAAGGGCGCTGATGAATCACTTCGGGTCGGCGAAGGCTGTGTCGCGTGCCGGCGTGGAAGACCTGAAGGCCGTGGAAGGCATCTCCGGCGAAATTGCGCAGCGCATCTACGATCATTTCCACGAACGGCGCGGCTGATCTGCGACTTTGGCGACCGGTCACGCCTCGCGGCCGGGAGTAGATCCCAGCCGCGAGGCGCGGTGTTGTTCGTCTAAGTGTTAGACGGGCGGTGTGCCGACGGGCGGCAGAACCATCCCCGACAACCAGTAGTACCAGCACACAAAGAGCACGGCGAAAACAACTGCGCCGATGAATGCGCCCAGCACGCGGCTACCAGCAATTGCGTTGCCGATCACCGCCGCAAGGAAGGCGATACCCGAGTAGATAGCGACCGTGATCCAGTCCACAGTCGCCAAGTCGAACGGCAGATTTGGCATGCGTACGACTCCCCCTAGAGCCCTAATTTTTTTGGGCCGTGTTTGCTTTAGTCTTGACGCGGGCAGTTTCCGCCAACGGCCCAGCATATGCAAGGCCGTGGAGGCGTAACCCGCCGTGCGTACTACCACCGTGGCGTGACGGTACGATTGCGGGATTTATTGAGCCGCAGCAGGGGACTTGGGCATCTCGGATGGTGCCAGCAAGATGTAATTCTCGGTGCGATAGCGCCGCTTGGAACCCTATCTATTGGAATACGAATCCCATTTTTGCCTCGCTGTTGGGGGATAGGTGGCGGCGGGGAACACAAATAGCGTCCGATCGTTTTCGGCCTGCAGGTGGGCATGGCGAGCAGTTCGACCGTCGACAGATCTCTAGGTAGAGCCTCAACGTGGATGTCAGGCGTGGCATTCGCGGGGTTGGTGGCACTTGCATACCTGCCGCCACGATCCGCCCCTCTTGCTCCACCGCCAGTTTCGCCGCCAGCGTCGGCCCACGTCGTGGCCCCCCCGGCCGCGGCCGATGCCAAGCGGGCGCGCCCGGTGCCGGTGGTCGTGCCGCCACTCGCCCGGACATCCCCCCTCCCGCCGCCCGCCGCCACCACACCGTCCGGTCCGGCGTCATCGGCTGCGCTAGCCACCGTCGTCCCACCCAGTGGGGTTGCACCGCCCGCGACCTCGGCGGAAGCCATAGCGCCACCGGACGTGTGGACCCCGGAAGAACTGGCGGCCAACTTGCGCAGTTGCGTGCAGCTTTTGGCGCCGTCTGTGGTCGACGTCGAACTCGAAGAGCCGATGAAGCACGGTCAGTGTGGTTCTGCTGCGCCTCTCGTGCTGCGGAGCATCGGCGGCACCGAGAAGATCGAGTTTTCGCCTGCTCCGACCATGAACTGCCGGCTTGCTGCCTCGCTTGGAGAGTGGGCCGAGAAGGTGCTGCAGCCCATCGCGCAGCAGGCTCTCGGTGCGCGGATCAAGCGCATCGTCGGGTCGTCCTCGTATTCGTGTCGCAACATCTACAACAATCCGAAATTGACGCTGAGCGAGCACGCGACCGGCAATGCCATAGATATCGCTGGTTTCGTCACCACCGACGGGCGCACCATCATGGTCGCCAGGGGGTGGGGACCAACGGGGCGTGACATCGAGGCGGCGAAGAAAAAGGCGAGCGAGAAAGCGGTAAAAAAGGATGCCGGCGCGCCCGCGGATGAGGCGGGGGGAAAGGGCAAGGATAGCGACGGCTCCAAGGACGGCGAAAAGGCCGAAGACAAGAGTCCCAATACGGCTGCCGCCAACAAAAGGCCGTCCGAAGGCGAGACTGGAAAAAAGGCTTCGGCAAAGGCGAAGGGGCCGCTGGTGAAGGCCAACTTCAAGAATGGTGGCGCCGAGGGTCAGTCATCCAAGCTAGTCCCGACAACTCCTGCGACCAACAAGGAAGCGGCCTTTCTGAAGCGCCTGCACGGGAGTTCTTGTTCGGTATTCTCGACGGTCCTTGGACCGGAGGCTAACGATGCGCACCGCGATCACTTCCACCTCGACATGAAGGTGCGGCGATCGGGCGTGCGCGTGTGCCACTGAGGCCCCACGGCCGGGATGATCGCTGCAACGCGATAAGTGCCATTGACGGACCGTCAGCTGGATGGTGTACCAAGGGTCTATGGAACACACTGCCACCTCCCGTTCTATGCCGATGAGCCTGCCGAATGTGCTGACGTACGTTCGTATTGCGGCGGTGCCGGCCCTCGTCGCATGCCTGTTCTTCCTCAAGGGGGACGTGGCGCGCTGGTCGGCATTCGGGCTGTTCGTTTTTGCCGGCATTACCGACTGGCTGGACGGCTATCTAGCGCGCATCTGGGAGCAGCAGTCGATGTTGGGGCGGATGCTCGATCCGATCGCCGATAAACTGCTGGTTGGCGCCGTGCTGATGATGCTGGTGCACGACAATACCATCGGCGGCTGGGCTATTTGGGCCGCCATCATCATCCTGTGCCGCGAGATTCTGGTTTCTGGGCTGCGGGAGTTTCTGGCCGAACTGAACGTCAAAATCCACGTCACGCAGCTCGCCAAGTGGAAGACGACGATGCAAATGATCGCGCTCGCGGTTCTGCTTGCCGGGCCGGCGGCGGAGAAGATCATTCCCGGCATCATGACCGGCGGTCTCGTCATCTTGTGGATTGCCGCTCTGCTGACGCTGTGGACCGGCTACGACTATCTCAAGGCGGGCATTGTGCACGCCATGGAGCGCTAGGCTGCGCTTATGCGAGGTCTGAAATGAGCACAGACGCGACACGCCGCGTGCGGCTCCTCTATTTCGCCTGGGTGCGGGAAAAAGTCGGCGTTTCGACCGAGGAGGTCGATCTCCCGCAAACAGTCGCCAGCGTTGAAGCGCTGGTCGAGTGGCTGAAGCAGCGCGGTCCGCAGTACGGGGAAGCTTTCGCGCGGCCGCAAGTGGTCAGGGCTGCACTCGACCGGGTACACGTCAAGCCAACAGCAGCGCTGGGCTCAGTGCGTGAGGTTGCCTTCTTTCCGCCTGTGACGGGGGGCTGATGCCGTGGTGGTCCGCGTGCAGCACGAAGACTTCGATATCGCGGCAGAGACCGACAGGCTCGTCGGTGGCCGCCATGACGTCGGCGCCATCGTGACGTTCACCGGCAAAGTGCGCGGGGATGATGGGGGCCGGCCTATCGCCACGCTGACGCTGGAGCACTATCCGGAAATGACCGAAGCTGAGATGGTTCGCATCGAGGCTGAGGCGCGCTCGCGCTGGCCGGTGCAGGAGGTTCTCGTGGTGCACCGCGTAGGCGAGCTTCGTGCCGGTGAAAACATCGTGCTCGTCATTACAGTTGCCCCGCATCGTCAGGCGGCTTTTGACGCGGCGGGTTTCCTGATGGACTACCTGAAGACGCGCGCGCCGTTTTGGAAGAAGGAGACGGCGCCAGACGGCAAGGGAACTTGGGTCGAAGCCCATGCCGGCGATGACACGGCCGCGGAGCGCTGGCGCTGATTTTTTCCGACCCCGGCCAATTGCATGACCAACTGTCTTAGCGAAGTCTTAAGGGTTGATGAGTGATAACCCTAACAATGCCTGAAGGCGGACTGCAAAACGCCATCATCTCAGGCAAAATTGACCCACTTGATTTGTACCGCGTAGACGGGGGTCAGACGCCATGGTTCACCGCACTCCGCGGCTCATCTGCTGCGGGCTAGTCCTTGCGTTTACCTTACTCTGCGCGCCTCAACCGCTGCAGGCGCAAGATCTTTTCGATGCCGCCGAAAGTCTTTTCGGCGGCTCATCGCAGCCGGCTGCACAAGCTCCCATACGCACCGCCTCTGCAACTCAGCGCACGCGTTTTGTCATCGGCTTGCAGAAGACGGCGGAGTTTGAGGTCTTCTCGCTTTCGAATCCGAACCGCGTCGTCGTGCAGGTGGCAGAAACCAGATTGCGGCTGCCGGAGCAGCCCAAAGTTGGGCCCGTCGGGCTGATCAAATCCTTCCAGGCCGGCCTTTCAGGCAGCGACCGCTCGCGCATCATCATCTATGTGACCGAGCCGGTGATCGTGCAGGGTGCACGCATCGAGAAGGCCAAGGACGGCAATAGCCAGCATCTCGTCGTCGAGATCGCTCCGTTCGTGGCTATGACGGCCAGTATCTCCCCGCCGCCGGAGAAACAGACGCCCGCCATTCCGCCGCCGACCTATTCGCTTGGCGCCTCAGGGCTGCAGCCGCCGCTTCCACGCCCGGCAGTATCGCCGGAGGTGCTGGCTCGGCGAGCGTTCAAGCCGGTGATTGTCATCGACCCTGGCCACGGGGGGCATGATTCCGGCGCTATGAAGAACGGCGCCGTCGAGAAGGACATCACGCTCGCCTTCAGCAAGCTCTTGGCCAAAAAGCTGAATGAGACCGGCCGCTACAAGGTGTTGCTGACCCGCGATGAGGACGTGTTTATCCCGCTCGGCGACCGTGTCGCGTTCGGTGAGAAGCATACAGCCAATCTATTCATCGCCGTGCACTGCGACTATGCCGATACCGGCAGCACTGCGAGCGGCGCAACGATCTACTCCTTGCGCGATTCGGTTGCCGACAGTCTGCGGCGCTCGACGCGTGGCGACGTTTCCAGCAACCTGCTGTCGAAGTCAGAGGTGGAGAAGGTCAAGCAGGCATCGGGCGGCGATGATCTCAGCCTTGTAAAGGGCATCCTCGCCGATCTCGCGGCGCGCGAAGTCGATGCGACCCACGACCGGACCAGCGTGTTCGCGCGCAACGTCATCGAGACGATGAGTGCCAGCACCGTGATGCGAAACGACCCCGACAAACAGGCGGGCTTCCGCGTGCTGAAGACGGCCCAATTCCCGTCGGTGCTGATCGAGCTCGCCTACGTCACCAACAAGCAGGATGCAGCCAACCTGCAATCGGATGCTTGGCGCAACAAGGTCACCGGCTCGATACTCGATGCGATCGAGAACTACTTCGCCAATCAAGTTGCCCAGTTGCCGATGTAATCTGCCTGCGCGCTGTCTTTCAAAATGAAAAGGGCCGGTCCAGTGGACCGGCCCAATCTTTGTGGCCAGGTTGGGTTCGCACCCCCGCCCCGGCAGTGCCCCCGTTACGTCCTACTTGGAGGACGCATCTGTTTGTGGCGCCAGAGCAGGATAAACCAATCGAATTCAGGCCGAAGCGAAGGAGCGACGCGCGAGCAAGAAGATACGGCGTGTGGGACCTTCGTAGGATGAAGGCGCTTCAGCATTTTCCACTCCATCTTCAAGTAAGTGCCGCAGCCTCAACGAGCAGTCCGCAATGGATTGACCGACATGCGCCAAGCGCCAGCACTCCGGCCGGGAAGGGCACGGTGACTGAGCAACAGTCGGGTATTGCAGGAGGTTACGGCGGTCGCGGATAGGGCTCGGCAGAGGCCGACAAGCCTGACCGTCAGATGCTCCCTGGGGCGGCCCTATCCATGCCCGCCACGCATCCAACCGGCCAATAGCGCCAGTGGTTCGACATATCTGGCTCAGAGATAACAAGGGCAGTCGGCCCTCCGTCTCTGACGCGCACTCTAGTCCGGCTCCCAAGGGCCGTGAGAGGGTCGGCCCCCTCAATGACGAGACTACGTGATTCGTTGACATTCCCGAGGGTGCGGCGCAGCAAATTAATGTTGCATGCGCGGTTCTGTTGCGGTGCGATCAAAAGCGGGCTTTGAGGCCAGCTATCGCCGCTTTCTGCGCCATACTGAGTTGCAACGAATCGCCGTCAGTGAGGAACCTCATGCGCATTGCTCCGATCGTCGTGGCCGCTCTCCTAGTGGCCACACCCGCTTGGGCATGTACGAATCCGGGGGCGATCTCGGGAGCTTTCCAGACGGGTGAGAAATCTTGGGGCGAGCCGGATGCGCAATTCCGGGTCGAGGGCACCGAGGCAGTTCTTGCGCCGCAGGCTGGGACGCAAACGGCCCGATGGCACGCCGGCGTCGAACTCAGCAACGCCGATGCTTGTGTCACCATAACAATGCCCGAGAGCGCTAGCGATGCTTCGCGCGGG
>JBAZYB010000067.1:0-17856 GCA_041659545.1 Hyphomicrobium sp. | reverse complement strand
AGTTCCTGCGCCTGCAGCTATCCGGCTCCCTCGAGCGCCTGCAGGTCAACCTCAGCTTCACCGAGCCGCGCTTCCTCGACCGCAACCTCGCCGCCGGCTTCGACCTCTTCCACAAAGAGGTGGACCAGACGGACAGTTCCGGATTCGAGAGCCGGCGCACGGGTGCCAGCCTGCGCCTCGGCTTCCCGGTGACTGAGAATCTGTGGATGCAGACGACCTACACGGCGTCACGCGACACGATCTTCAATGTCGACGATGACGCGTCACTGGCCATCCAGCAAGCAGAGGGCACGTCCTACACCTCGCTGGTCGGGTCCACGCTCACCTACGATCTGCGCAACGATCCGAGCAATCCGACCAAGGGCCTCTGGTTCCAGCTTGGTGGCGACTTCGCCGGTCTTGGCGGCGACGTGCAGTACGTCAGCCTTGCCGCCGAAGCACGTGGCTACTACCCGATCACCGACAACATCACTTTCGTCGCTCGTGCCATCGGTGGTTCGATCACCGGCTGGGGTGGCGAGGATGTCCGCCTCATCGACCTGTTCTTCAAGGGCGGTGAAACGGTGCGTGGCTTCGATCGTGCCGGCTACGGTCCGCGCGACTTGAACACCGGCGACGCACTCGGCGGCCAGTACTACTGGGCGACGACCGCCGAAATCCGCTTCCCCATCCCGTTCGTTCCCGACGACCTCGGCATCTCCGGTGCCGTGTTCGCCGACGCCGGCTCGCTCTGGGGCGCCAGCATCGGAGACACTCCAACGGGTTGCGGTGCTGGCTTCCAGAACAGCAACGGCACCTACAACGCCGTCTGCCTCGCAGACAGCTCAGCCATCCGCTCGTCGGTCGGCGCCAGTATCATGTGGGCCTCGCCAGTCGGCCCAATCCGCATGGACTTCGCCAAGACCCTCACCAAAGAATCTTACGACGACGAGCAGTTCTTCCGCTTCGGCGCGGCGACGAAGTTCTAATCGTCGCCCGTTTGGGCTAAGAACACCTCCGTGTGCGTAGCGGAGCAGCGCCTCCGTGCATCCGCTCGAACCGATGGAGGCGTCGCCCGGCGGCGGTAAGGCATGGATCATCCCGGATTCTTCAGGCGGGCCGGACCGTTCTCATTGGCCGACGTGGCCAAGGCGACCGGCGCGGAGCTGCCGCCCGGGGCAGACGGCGCGGTGATGCTCCAAGACGTGTGCACGCTGACCGATGCCGGTCCGCACGACGTCTCGTTCTTCAATAACCGCAAATACGCCGAGCAGCTGCTCGCCACGCGCGCTGGGGCCTGCCTGATTCTGCCGGCATTTGCCGCTCGCGTGCCCGCCACCTCTACAGCGCTCATCACCGCCGAGCCCTATCTGGGCTTTGCCAAAGCTCTGATGCTGTTCTACCCCGACTCCCGCCACTCGCAGGCCGCCGGACCGGGCGAGCAGCGGATAGACCCCACCGCCGAGCTCGAGGAAGGGGTTATCGTCGAACCGGGCGCCGTCGTCGGCCCTGAAGCGCGCATCGGCCGCGGTTCGCGGATTTGCGCCAACGCCGTGGTCGGCTACCGGGTAAACATCGGCCGTGACAGCCATATCGGCCCGCAGGCGACCCTGGTGCACGCCCTGGTCGGCGACCGGGTCATTATCCATGGTGGCGTGCGCATCGGTCAGGATGGCTTCGGCTTCTCGATGGGCCCCCTTGGACACTTCAAGGTGCCGCAAATAGGCCGCGTCATCATCCAGGATGACGTGGAAATAGGCGCCAACTCGACGGTCGACCGGGGCGCCCTTAAGGACACCGTCATCGGCGCCGGCACCAAAATTGATAATTTGGTTCAGATCGGGCACAACGTCGTCATTGGACGCCATTGTGTGATAGTCGCCCAGGTTGGTATTTCCGGGTCCGCGGAGCTGGGCGACTTCGTCATTATGGGTGGCCAGTCGGGCGTCGTGGGCCACATCAAGATCGGCTCCGGGACACATATCGCCGGCGCCGGCCACGTCAGCAGGGATGCCCCCGCTGGTTCAAGGCTGGGCGGCACACCGGCGCGACCACTCAAGCAATGGGCGCGCGAAATCGCCATGCTTACGCGCTTGGCCAAGCGCCGCGACAAGGACGATGCCGAAGAGGCATGATTATGAGTTGCGTCGAGCGCTCGGCGCCGACAGGGTTATGAGGTCGAAGAACGATGAACGACATGGGTGAAGCCAAAGCAAAGCCGGCGCTGGGCACAGCGGATATCATCCGCGTTCTCAGCCTGCTGCCGCACCGTTATCCGTTTCTGATGCTCGACCGCATCTACGATATGGATGGCGACCAGAGCTGCATCGGCATCAAGAACGTCACCATCAACGAGCCTTTCTTTCAGGGCCACTTTCCCCAGTACCCGGTGATGCCCGGCGTGCTCATCATCGAAGGGCTGGCGCAGACAGCCGGTGCGCTGTGCGTGCACAGCCTCGGTGAGAACTATCGCGCTGAGCTCGTCTACTTCATGGGCATCGACCGCGCCAAGTTCCGCAAGCCCGTGCTGCCGGGCGACCAGATCGAATACCACGTTCGCAAGATCCGCAATCGCGGGCGCGTTTGGAGGTTTTACGGAGAGGCCAAGGTCAACGGGCACACGGTGGCCGAGGCTGAGGTGAGCGCCATGCTGGCCGACACCGCCGAAGCACGCGCTTTCGCTGCTGGCCCCGGCTCAACGACGAAAAATGGGTGAGATGACTGCTCACCCCACAGCGGTGATCGAAGCCGGTGCCAAACTCGGCGCCGGCGTGAAGATCGGTCCTTATTGTGTCGTCGGTCCCGACGTCACGCTCGAGGAAGGCGTCGAGCTGCTCAGCCACGTTGTGGTCACCGGCCACACGACGATCGGCGCACGCACCCGCATCTTTCCCTTCGCCTCGATCGGCCATCAGCCGCAGGATCTGAAATACGCTGGCGAGCCCTCGACGCTCGCCATTGGCGCCGATTGCATGATCCGCGAGGGCGTGACGATCAACCCGGGCACGGCCGGCGGCGGCATGTCGACGACGATCGGCGATCGTTGCGCGTTCCTCGCCAACTCGCACATCGGCCACGATTGCCACGTCGGCAACAACGTCATCTTCTCCAACAACGTGATGCTTGCCGGCCATTGCACGGTGGGTGACTTCGTCATCGCCGGCGGCGGCGCCGCGGTCATTCAGTTTGCGCGCGTTGGAGATCACGCCTTCCTGGGCGGCATGTCGGGCCTTGAGAACGATCTCATCCCCTATGGCATGGCGCTGGGTAACCGCGCCCATCTTTCCGGCCTCAACATCGTCGGCTTGCAGCGCCGCGGCTTCTCACGCGACGACATCCATGATCTGCGCCGTGCCTATCGGGCACTATTCGCCGCAGAAGGCACGCTCGCCGAGCGCACCGAGGACGTGGCCAAGGAATTTGCCACCCAGCCGATCGTGCAGGAGATCATTGCCTTCATCCGCGCCGGCGGGAAGCGTAGCCTGTGCACGCCGAAAGACGCGGCCGAGGCTTGAGCGCGATGCCTGGTCCACCGCGCGTGGTCGGCATCGTAGCTGGCGGAGGCAGTTTGCCACGCGAGGTTGCCGAGTATGTGCGGGCGAGCGGCGGGGCGGTGCACATCGTCTCCATCATCGGTGAGGGCGATCTCGACCTGAGCGGTTTTCCGCTCACCAAAGTTGGCTGGGCGCAGACTGGCGGCATGCTGCGCGCCTTGCGCAATGCCAATGTCACCGAACTGGTTATTGTCGGCGCCGTACGCCGCCCGGACCTCTCGGCTATCAAGCCGGACATCGGGTTTTTTCTCAATCTGCCGGCCATTGCGCGCATCGTCGCCACCACGGGCGATGATGGCGTCCTGACCGGTGTGGTTCGTTTTTTTGAGAGCAAGGGATTCAAGGTCGTCTCTCCGGCGCAGGTGGCACCGTCCATCCTGGTCGACGAGGGCCCTCTCGGGGCGCTGGCCGCGGGACCGCACGACATGATCGATATCGCGCGCGGTTTTGATGTCATCCGCGCGCTGGGTCCGTTCGATGTCGGTCAGGCCGTGGTGGTTGCAGGCGGGCAGATCGAAGCCATCGAGGGCGCGGAGAATACCGACGCCATGCTGGCGCGCCTTGCTCTGCAGCGGCGGGCGGGCGATGGCGCAATTGGGCCACGCCGCGGCGTGCTCATCAAACGTCCCAAGCCGGGGCAGGAGATGCGCGTCGACATGCCGGCCATCGGTCCCCGCACGGTGTCCCGCGCTGTCGAAGCAGGGCTGAGCGGCGTTGCGGTGCTCGCCGGCGGGGCCATCGCCCTTGAGCGCGCCGAACTTATCGCCAACGCCGATCGACAAGGGTTGTTCGTCATCGGTGCAGCCGAGCCAGGATCGGCCCAGGCTGCGCCGCTGGCGACAAAGGCTGCCCCGGAGATCGTTCCTGAAATTGCGCTTCCCTTCACCACCGTCGGCACCGTGCACCCAGGCCCGCGCCAGATCGCTGACGCCTTTCGCGGCGCGGCTGTACTCGCAGCGCTGAAGCCGTTCTGCACTAGTGGCGGCGTGGTCATTGATCGCGGACACATCCTGGGAATCGAGAGCGGCGAAGGCGTTGCAGCGCTCATCGCCCGCGCCGGTGGACTTCGCCAATGGGGACGTCGCCGCTGGGCGCGCCGCTCGATCATCGCTGTCGTATCGCAGACGCTGTCCGCAGATATAGTCTCGGTTATTGCATCCGGCGCCGCCGCCCACATGGCGGGCATCGCGGTCGTCGGGTGTTCGGAGGGCGATCTGGCGCACGGTATCGAGACCGCCGAACGCTACCGCATGTTCCTCATGGCTGTGCAGCGGGAGGGCAGCTCAACATGAGTCTCACCGACCGGATTTCCGCCTCGCGGACCGCGGTGCGCGGCCGCGATGACCTGCGGATATTCCTCGTCGCGGGCGAGCATTCGGGCGATGCGCTCGGCGGCAAGCTGATGCACGCGCTGAGCGCCCGCAGCAAAGGCCGCATTCACTACCTGGGCGTTGGTGGCGAGAACATGGAGCGCGCGGGGCTCGCCTCGCAGTTTCCTCTCTCCGACGTCGCAGTCATGGGGCCGCTGTCCATCCTGGCGCGACTGCCGCGCCTCGTCTCGCGCGTATATCGCACTGTCGATGCCGCCATTGCTGCCGAACCCGATGCCGTTGTCATCATCGACGCACCCGAGTTTACCCATCCGATCGCCAAGCGCATCCGCAGGCGCGCGCCGGCGATCCCCATCATCGATTATGTCTCGCCGAGTGTATGGGCCTGGCGTCCGGGCAGGGCACGCAAGATGCGCCCCTACGTCGATCATGTGATGGGACTGTTGCCCTTCGAGCCGGCAGCCCACGAGCGGCTCGGCGGCCCACCCTGCACTTACGTCGGTCACCCGCTCGTCGAGCAGCTCCAGTGGATGCACGAGCTCGATCCCGCGCCTCTTGCCGAGCGTCTCGGTCTCGATCCAGGGCGCCTTGTTCTCGTTGTTCTGCCCGGTAGTCGCACCTCCGAGGTGAGCCGGCTGATGCAGCCGTTCGGCGAGGCGCTTGAGGTTTTGCATGCCCGGCGCGTGCGCCCGCAGGTCATCATTCCGGTCGTCGCGCACGTGCGCCCGCTCGTCGAGCGGCTCGCGCAGGCCTGGACCGTCAAGCCGTTCATAGTCGAGGGACATGCGGACAAGTTCAGCGCTTTTCGCCTTGCCCACGCGGCACTTGCCGCTTCAGGCACCGTAACGCTCGAGCTCGCCCTCGCCGGCACTCCGATGGTGGTGGCCTACAAGGTCGATGGCGTCGCCGCGCATATGCGCTTTCTGCTCAATGTGCCTTCGGTGGTGCTCGCCAATCTGGTGCTCGAGGAGAATGCCTTCCCCGAGTTGCTCCAGGAAGACTGTGTGCCCGAGAAGCTTGCCGACGCTGTGGAGCTATTGCTGCGCGAGACACCGCAGCGGCGCGCGCAGGTGGCAGCGCTGGCGCGGATTCCCCACAAAATGCTCATCGACGGTCCTTCGCCGAGCGACGCCGCAGCCGACATCGTGCTCGACTATGCCTTACACGGCAGGCGCGCCGCGAGCTGAATTCTCGTACCTGGCCAAATCTCTCCGTGTCCCGCGCCCGAGCGCAAACAAAAGAAAACGGCCAGCGACCTGAGCCGCCAGCCGTCGGGTAGTGCCCAACTTATTCTCAAAGCTATCGCTGATCGATCGGCACGAACTTGCGCTCTGCTGCGCCCATATAAAGCTGCCGCGGACGACCGATCCGCTGCTCGGGATCCTCGATCATCTCCTTCCACTGCGCGATCCAGCCAACCGTGCGGGCAATGGCGAAGAGCACAGTGAACATCGATACCGGGAAGCCGAGCGCACGCAGCGTGATGCCCGAGTAGAAGTCGATGTTGGGATAGAGCTTCTTCTCGATGAAGTATTCGTCCTGTAGTGCGATGCGCTCCAGCTCCATCGCCACCTTGAGCAGCGGATCGTCGTGGAGACCAAGGGCGTCCAGCACCTCGTGACACGTCTTCTGCATCACCTTGGCGCGCGGGTCGTAGTTCTTGTAGACGCGATGCCCGAAGCCCATCAGGCGGAAGCCGGAGTTTTTGTCCTTCGCCTTCTTGATGTACTCGGGAATGCGATCGACCGTGCCGATCTCCTGCAGCATGTTCAACGCCGCCTCGTTGGCGCCGCCGTGCGCGGGTCCCCACAGGCAGGCGATGCCGGCTGCGATACACGCGAACGGGTTAGCGCCCGAGGAGCCGGCAAGCCGGACCGTCGACGTTGACGCGTTCTGCTCGTGATCGGCGTGCAGGATGAAAATGCGATCCAGCGCCCGCGTCAGCACCGGGTTCGCCACAAACGGCTCGCACGGGATTGCAAAGCACATCTGTAGGAAATTGGTGGTGAAGTCGAGATCGTTGCGCGGATAGATGAACGGCTGCCCGATGGAATACTTATAGGCCATAGAGGCGATCGTCGGCATCTTCGCGAGCATGCGGTAGGAAGCGATATCTCGCTGCCCCGGATCGCTGATATCGGTTGAGTCGTGATAGAAGGCCGCCAGCGCGCCGACCGTGCCGACCATGACCGCCATCGGATGCGCGTCGCGACGGAACCCGGTGAAGAAGCGCGTCATCTGCTCATGCAGCATGGTGTGACGCGTGATCGTGTTTCGGAAGCTGTCCGATTGCGGCTTGGTGGGCAGCTCACCCTGCAGAAGCAGATAGCAGACTTCGAGGAAGTTCGACTGTTCGGCTAGCTGATCGATCGGGTAGCCGCGATACAGCAGCACACCGGCATCACCGTCGATATAGGTGATGCGCGACATGCAGTTCGCGGTCGAGGTGAAGCCTGGATCGTAGGTGAAACAGCCAGTGTCGCGATAAAGCTTGCCGACGTCGATAACGTCGGGGCCAAGCGTGCCGCTGCGCACTTGCATGCTGGTCGACTTGCCCTCGAGAGTCAGTTCAGCGGAGACCTCGTTTGGCGATTTTTCGTGAACGTTCATGGCGCGGAATTCCTTGATACCCGGCAGCTGGGACAGAGTGCGAGTGTGAGGAGGTCTCCCGAGCTTCTCAAATGGCATCCCCTGACGTGTTTTGTCCGGCGCACCGATCGAGCGGTCGCCGTTGGTTGTGAACAGGACGCAGGCTACACCAATTTTGCGCCGCAACATAGCCCGCAGCAACGTAGCCGCAGCGCAGCATGGTCAGCGGCTGCTAACCAAGGTGATCGAGGGCACTTTGCTAAGAGAATGTAAGGGCTAAGCGGCCTGATCGCGGATACGGCCGAGCGCTTCCTCCCGCCCCAGCACGGCCATGACGTCGAACACCGGAGGAGAGATGGATTTCCCCGTGAGCGCGGCCCTGAGGGGCTGTGCGACCTTGCCGAGCTTGGCGCCTGTCGCCTCTGCAAATGTGCGGACGATCTCTTCCAGTTCGCCGGCCGACCAGCGGCTCGATGCTTCCAACTTCGGCAGCAGCTCGGTGAGGCGCTGGCGCCCCTCGGGGTCGAGCAGCTTCTCAGCTTTTTCATCGAGGGGCAGGGGACGGTCGGCGAACAGGAAATCGGCGCCGTGCACGAGTTCGATGATAGTCTTTGCACGCTCCTTGAGGCCGGGCATTGCCAATAGCAGCCTGGCGCGCGTGTCGGAGTCGAGCCGCTCGACGATCTTTGCTCCGTCGGGAAGAAACGGCAGCAGGTCCTCGATGCGCTTCAGCAACTCCTGATCGTCGCTCGTGCGAATGTAGTGACCGTTGAGGTCTTCGAGCTTGGCGAAGTCGAAGCGCGCCGCCGAACGGTTGATGTCGGTGACATCGAACCAGTCGAGCATCTGCGAGTTCGACATGATCTCGTCGTTGCCGTGGCTCCACCCCAGTCGCACGAGATAATTGCGCAGCGCCGCCGGCAGATAGCCCATCTCTCTATAGGCTTCGATGCCCAGGGCGCCATGGCGCTTCGACAGCTTGGCGCCGTCGGGTCCGTGGATGAGCGGTACGTGGGCGAACTTCGGCACCGCCCAGCCCATCGCCTCGTAGATCTGTGTCTGCCGCGCGGAGTTCGTCAGATGATCGACACCGCGGATCACGTGCGAGATCTTCATGTCGTGATCGTCGACGACGACGGCGAGGTTATACGTCGGGTTGCCGTCCGACCGCAGGATGATGAGATCGTCGAGCTCTTTGTTGGCGAACACCACGCGGCCCTGCACGAGGTCATCTACCACCGTCTCGCCCTCACGCGGGGCCTTGAGACGGATGACGTAGGGGACGCCCTCGGGAGCCCCGGACCCATCGCGGTCCCGCCACATTGAGCGGATCGTCAGCGGGCGCTTTTCCGCCTGCGCTTCCTCGCGCATTCGCTCCAGCTCTTGAGGCGTCAGCCAGCACTTGTAGGCGTGTCCATTGGCAAGCAATTCCTCGGCGACCTGCCGGTGGCGCTGGGCCCGGCCGAACTGCGACACGGCCTCGCCGTCCCAATCGAGTTCCAGCCACTTGAGCCCATCGAGAATGGCGGCGACCGCGGCCGGATTGTTACGCTCCCGATCGGTATCTTCGATGCGCAGCAGCATCTTGCCACCGCGGCCCCTGGCATAAAGCCAGTTGAAGAGGGCCGTGCGTGCCCCGCCGATATGCAGATATCCGGTGGGCGAAGGGGCAAAGCGCACGATCGGCGCGGGAGCGCTGCGTGTTGGATTGTTCATGTTTTTATCGATGGACGTTCGAATGCGGGAAGTTGGCAGCCGATGTAGCATGGTTGGGAGGGTCGGTTAAGGGGCGCAGGGACACATATGCCCGGGGGCAGCGACACGGGCGGTGGCACAGGCGTTTTCGGGCGCCTCACGCACCGCCTCGAGGCCGAGCAGGAACGCTGGTTTGGCTGGCTGCCGGTGCTGCTTGGCGTCGGCATCGCGCTCTATTTTGCCCTGCCGCAGGAGCCTCCGATTGCCGTGGCGCTGGCGCCGTTCGGTGGCGTGCTTGCCTGGCGCGCGGCAGCAGGAAGTGGGCATGCAACTCTCCCGAGGCTGGCTTTAGCGGCTCTACTGGTCGCGAGCCTCGGTTTTGCAATCGCCAAACTACGCGTCGAGTACGTGCGTGCGCCGGTTTTGGAGCGTCAGCTCAACGCCGTCGAGGTGCGCGGCTGGGTCGAGCTGATCGAGGCGCGCGCGCCTCGCGGCAAGCGCCTCACCATTCGCACGACCGGCATCGGCGACCTGCCGGCTGACGCGCGCCCGAAGCGGGTGCGCGTCTCGGTGCCCAAGGTTCCCGCCGACCTCCAACCTGGAACGGCTGTGCGCCTGCGGGCATCGCTGATGCCGCCATCGGCCCCGGCACTACCGGGAGACTACGACTTTGCGCGGCAAGCCTGGTTCGAGGGTATCGGTGCGGTCGGCTATTCGCTCAGCGCACCGGTCATCGACGCTAGCGTGGCGGATGCCCCGCCTGCGGAACTGCGCATTTGGGCGGCGATCGAGCGCGTTCGCCAAGCCATCGGCGCGCGCATCATTGCCGCCGTGCCGGGGGAGACAGGCGCCATTGCGACGGCGCTCATCAACGGCGAGCGCGGCGGCATCTCCGAGCAGACCAACGAGAACTTCAGGGATTCCGGCATCCTGCATATCCTGTCGATTTCCGGATTTCACATGGCCGTTATGGCCGGCTCGGTGTTTTTCATTGTGCGCCTGTTGCTGGCGGCGTTCCCCGCCATCGCACTTCGCTATCCGATCAAGAAGTGGGCCGCCGCTGCCGCCATGGCCGCGGCGTTCGGCTACCTGCTGATTTCCGGCGGCGAGTTTGCCACCGTCCGCTCGGCGATCATGATTGCCATCATGTTCCTCGCCGTGCTTCTCGACCGGCCGGCTCTCGCGTTGCGCAACGTCGTCCTGTCCGCGACGCTGATCCTCGTCCTCTACCCCGAGAGCCTGTTCAACGTCGGCTTCCAGATGTCCTTCGCCGCCGTCGTGGCGCTGGTGACGGTCTACGAGGCGCTGCGCGAGAGCAGCCGGTGGGAGGCGCTCATTGCCCGTCCCTCCGCGCGGCTGGCGCTGTTTTTCGGCGGCATCGTCATGTCGACCCTCATCGCCAGCGCTGCAGTCGCACCCTTCGCCGCCTATCACTTTCATAAAAGCCAGCAGTACGCCGTGTTGGCCAACCTCGTCGCCATGCCGGTGTGTGACTTGCTCATCATGCCGGCCGCCCTGGCAGCGCTGATCGCCATGCCGTTGGGCCTGGAAGCTTATCCGCTCTGGGCCATGGGGTGGGGCATAGACGCCATGTCCTGGGCGGCGCAACGGGTGGCCGATCTGCCGGGCTCGGTTCTGCGCGTCCCGGCGATGCCGACACTGGCATTCGCCCTGATGGTCGCCGGCGGACTATGGCTGATGCTCTGGCATACGCGCTGGCGCCTCGCCGGCTTGGCCGCCATCGTTGGCGGAATTGCCATCGCCCCGACGTTGCCGATGCCTGACGTGATCATCGGGCGCGATGGAAGCGCCGTAGCCATTCGCGATGCCGATGGAGAACTCTCGGCCATCGGGGCTGGTCGTGCCTCCTTCGAACTCGAGCGCTGGCTCGAACACGATGGCAGCCGTCGCACGCCGCAGGAGGCGGCGAAGTCGGCAGCGTTCTCATGCGACGGCGTTGGCTGCTCGGTGCGTGTCAAAGGCTTGGCCCTCGCCGTGGCGCGCCATCCCGCCGCCTTTGCCGAGGACTGCCGCCGCGCTGCGATCCTCATCTCGCCCATCGTCAGCCCGCGTGACTGCACGGCACCCAAAGCCGTGATCGACTTTTTCTCGGCCCGCAGAGCTGGCACGCACGCGATCTATATCGCCGCGGACGGCAGCCTCCGCATCGAAACGGTCGCTGCCGCGCGTGGTGCACGCCCATGGTCCATGCCGCCGCGAAATAGGGCGGCGGCGCAGGAGCGGCGCACCGCCGGCCTTCAGTAGCGGCGCATCAGTCCGACAAGACGGCCTTGGATGTCGACTTGATCGGGGCCGAAAATGCGTGTCTTGAACTCCGGATTGGCAGCTTCCAGCGCGATAGTTGTGCCCTTCTTGCGCAACCGCTTCAGCGTCGCTTCTTCCTGATCGACCAGCGCCACGACGATGTCGCCGTTCTCGGCCGTGTCGCAGCGACGGATGATGACGACGTCCCCGTCCAGGATGCCCGCCTCGATCATCGAATCACCCTTCACCTCGAGGGCGAAATGTTCCCCGTTGGTCAGAAGGTCGGGCGGGCAGGCAATATCGTGGCTATGGTTCTGAATGGCACTGATTGGTGTGCCGGCGGCGATCCGGCCCATGACGGGAACCGATACCGTGCGGCTGTCGATGGTCATCGACGGCGGCGCAGCGATCTCCCTGCTGCGGCTGCCTTCGATGACGCTCGGCTGGAATCCTGTGCGCTTGGGCGCACCTCCTGGCGGCACTTGATTTTCCGGCAGGCGAATGACTTCGATGGCCCTGGCCCGATGGGGAAGCCGGCGGATGAACCCGCGCTCGACGAGGGCTGTGATCAGCCGGTGGATGCCAGATTTGGACTTGAGGTCCAGGGCGTCTTTCATCTCGTCGAAGGAGGGGGGAACGCCTTTGTCCTGCATCCGCGCATGGATGAAGAGCAGAAGTTCCTTCTGCTTCTCAGTGAGCATTGTGCCTCCCGCGGGCAGTTGATCTGCGCTGCGCCAGGTTGTCTGGACAAAGCGTGAACGTACACTAGCCGTTCCTTAAGCGTTCCGCAAGAGGCGTTGTATTTCCACAAAATCAGAAGTCGAGGGGGAGAACAGACACAACGTCGCCGAGCTTGGCCGCGGGCGCGTCGGGCGCCCGAACGATCAGCATCGCGGCGGACGCCAGCGCTGACATATGCGAGCTGTCCTGGCTGGCCAGCGGCCGGACGCACGGCAGCCCATCCTGTTGGCCTTCGATGGTGGCGCGCATGTAGTGCTGGCGTGGCCCGTTCGCCGGCAATGCCGCCGCTAGAACCGCAGCACTCTCCGCTAGTGGCGCCTCGCCGCGTCCGAGCAGCGCGTAGATCAGTGGCACGAGGAATATGCGCGCGGCGATGAGGCAGGAAAGCGGGTTGCCGGGCAAGCCGAGAATACGCGTGTCGCCGCGCCGGCCGAACAGCATGGGTTTACCGGGACGGATCGCCACCCGCCAGAAATCGAGCGTCATGCCGTGGGCTTCGAGGGCCGGCTTGACGAGATCGCGGTCGCCGACCGATGCGCCGCCGATGGTCACCAGCACGTCTGCGTCGCCGGCCTCGACCAGCTTGGCCGCCAGCGACTCCATGTTGTCGCGAGCGATTCCCAACAGTCGCGGCTCACCGCCAAAACGCCGGATAAGAGCCGCGAGCCCATAGGGATTGGAGGAAATGATCTGCCCCGGCGCCAGCGTACCGCCTGGTTCGACCAGCTCATCGCCCGTCGCCAGGATGGCGATACGCGGGCGCCGGCGAACATCGAGGCGGGCGTGACCTCCCGCGGCCGCGAGCGTGATGGCCGAGCCATCGAGGAGCCGCCCGGGCCGCAGCAGCAAGTCGCCCAAGCGGAAATCACCACCAGCCTTACGGATGTTGGCGCCGGGCGCTTCGGTCTCGTGGATGGTGACGACCTCGCCCGCGCGCGTGGTGTTCTCCTGGATGACGACGGCATCGCAGCCGCGCGGCACTGCCGCCCCGGTAAAGATGCGCACCGCTTCACCTGCGTGAACATCCCCGGAAAACGGCTGGCCCGCATTGGCTTCTGCGATGACGCGGAGCACGGCCGGCACCTTCGCGACGTCGGCCGCATGCACCCCATAGCCATCCATGGCCGAAGCATCGAATGGGGGCTGGGTAAGACAGGCCGTCACGGCTTCCGCGAGCACACGATCGGCAGCGGCGAGCAGGTCGACGCTTTCGGTCTGCAGTGGGGTGACGCCGTCTTGAATGCGCCGATGCGCTTCGGCGACGGGAAGCAGTCCCATCTAAGAACTCTTCTTCGCTGCCGCCGGCGCGCGCCAAACGCCAGTGCGTCCGCCCGACTTTTCAAGCAGCCTGATGCCCTCGAAGCTCATGCCTCGATCGACCGCTTTGAGCATGTCGTAGAGCGTCAGGCAGGCGACCGAAACGGCGGTCAGCGCCTCCATCTCGACGCCGGTCTGTCCGCAGGTCTTTACCTCGGCAACGACGTGGACGCCGGCGGGCTCATGGCGCGGCTCAAGGTGGACGACGACCTTGCTCAGGCTCAACGGATGGCACAGCGGAATAAGCTCGTGTGTGCGCTTGGCCGCCATGATGCCGGCGATGCGTGCCGTCGCCAGCACATCGCCCTTCGGCGCGGCACCACTTTGCAGGAGAGCCAAAGTCTCATTTGCCATGGCGACGAAACCTTCCGCGCGGGCGGTGCGCGCCGTGACGGCCTTGTCGGACACGTCGACCATGCGCGCCGCGCCCCGCTCATCGATGTGCGAAAGCTTCTTGCTCATTGGGCTGCCTCGGCGCGGGCGAGAAGGGCGCGCGTTGCTGCCGTGACATCATCCTGCCGCATCAGGCTCTCGCCGACCAGGAACGTGTTGACGCCGACGCGTTCGAGCCGCGCGATATCACCCGGCGTGAAGATACCGCTCTCGCCGACGACAATGCGGTCTTCGGGCACGCGAGGGGCGAGCCTCTCGGTCGTCTCCAACGTCGTCTCGAAAGTCTTCAGGTTGCGATTGTTGATGCCGATCATCCGGCAGTCGAGGGGCAGAGCGCGGTCGAGCTCTTCTTCGTTGTGCACTTCAGCGATGGCGTCCATGCCCCAATCCTTGGCCGCAGCGGCAAGATCATGCGCAACGGCGTCGTCGATCTGCGCCAGGATGATGAGGATGCAGTCGGCGCCCCAGGCGCGCGCTTCGGCCACCTGATAGGTGTCGAGCATAAAGTCCTTGCGTAGCGCGGGGAGGGAAGTCGCCGCGCGTGCCTTGGTCAGGTACTCAGGCGCCCCCTGGAACGATGGGCCGTCGGTTAGCACCGAAAGACATGCAGCGCCGCCCGCCTCGTACGCCTTGGCGAGCGCGGGCGGATCGAAGTCGGCGCGGATCAGGCCCTTCGAGGGGCTCGCCTTTTTTACTTCGGCAATGAGCGCTGCGTGTCCGAGCTTGTGCTTCTTTTCGATGGCGCCGGCGAACGGCCGCACGCGTGGCGCGCTGCGGGCAAGCTCGGCCACGACATGCAGAGGCACCGCCGCCTTGGCGCGGGCGATCTCTTCCAGCTTGTAGCGCGTAATCTTGTCGAGGATGTCGGCCATGGGAGCCACGATACGCCAGCAGGGGTTGGGCTTGCTACCCGCCGGACTACCTGGGGTCAAGACACTGGGCCAATTGAGCCCATCAATTCAGGGAACCTTTAACGGAGCCGGGATCAGGATATGCCCCCACGTCCCCGCCGCCGGAACTGTCTGGCGACTTGCGCATTGGCCCCAAGTCCGGAGGCGAATGGACCTCAAGGAGGCAAGTGATGTCGACACGTACTGCAATCGCGGCCCTGATCTGGATGATGGTCAATGCCGTGCTGTTTGGTGCCGGGGCCGTGGCCGTGCTCAGCATTCCCCAGCTGAATGCGAACGCCATGCTTTGGTTGCCGGTCGTCATTGCTGCAAGCTTCTTGCTGTCTCCACTCATCGCCTGGCAGATCGCGCCGACTTTGCGCGCGCGCTGGCAGCGCACGCATGTTCGCCCGACACCCTAGGCTCTCCCGTCGGCATGCACCTCGACGACGCCGATGTTGTCCTCGAGGACGTAGACCATGAGATCGGGGCGCTCGCGCTTCAGCCGCTCCGCGAGGCGGCGGCCCTCGACCTTGTGCGCCGCGTGCTGGTCCTCGCTCCACAGATTATGGCTGGGATCGTCCATCGCAATCGATGTTTCAAAGGCGGCGGCCCAGGCTTCGAAGGCGCCGCAAAGATCATCCGAAAGCTTGATGTCCCGCGGCGAAAAACAGCCATAGAGATCCTCGTCGAGCGTCCAGAGCGGATCGCAGCCGTAATCGGCCATGACCTTGACGCGCGTTGTGTCGTGCAGCGGACGCGACGGCGCGTCTGGATCGAGCCCGGAGCCCCATCCGAGCGCAGGCGGGCTGCGCGGCGTCCACCACAGCGTGCGCACGATGTACGCGCCATAGAGCAACAGCGCACCCGCAACGACGCCAAGCTCGGTCGCCGTCGCCTGATCGAGCGGCGTGAGCCGCCCGCGCCATGCGGCCCAGACGATGAAGGCCGTGGCGGCCAGATAGATGACGAAGGCATTCGTCGTCTGTCGCCGGCCCTGCGCATCTGGCGGATCCTCGACATCAAAGACACGTGGGGCAATGATGAAGATGTAGGCCGCCTGTCCAAGCGCCGAGGCGATAAACGCCCACGCGGCCAGTTGCAGCCCGGCCAGCAACAGGACACCCCCGGCCAGCACGAGAGCAGCCCCACTCGTCAGCCAGGCCGTCTGCGCCGATTCGGTTCGCTTCATAGTGATGGCGGCAATGGCGCGTTCGAGGAAATGCGAGGTCATCGCCGCACGCGTGGCAACGAACCCGGCAAAGGCGTAGAAAGCGCCGATGATGCGCAGGAATATGTCAGTCAGCTCAATGCTCTCGGGCACGTTGGCTCCGTTTGTCCTCGGTTAAAAGTTCGTTGCCAAAATCAAGCGTCGTTTTAGCCGTCCTTACCCTCCCTTTGCCCCAAAGAAATCGGATATAGATTGCGCCCTGCGGCGTCCGTATGGCGTGCAGGTCTCACGCCCAAGACAAGCGCAAAGACAAAGCTCGACCCGACAAAACTCAAAGAGCATGGAGGCATGATGCGCAGACTGCCAAACTCAGTTTCGCGTGCAAGGATCATTATCGCACGCGGCTGCGTGGGACTCGCGCTTGTCTCGCTGCCGGCTCTCGTTGTCGATGCCCGCGCGGCGGGCAACGAAGAGAGCACGCCCGTGAAGGCGAGCATGGCCGAATATCGCAAGAAGCTCGCCGACTACAACAAGGCCTGGGAGCCATTCGAGAAGGTCGCCGCGCCCTACTGGCACGAGGTGACAGAGAAACGCTCGCGCCGGCGGACCAAGATCGCCAACGGCATGAGGCTTACGACCGAAGATTATGTCATGACGCAGCCCCCCACCTACACGGGGCCGGCCAAACCCGAGAACCCGCTCACCGAAAAAAAGAGCCGTAGCGAGATTGCCGACGTCAGCGACTTCCTTGCCAATGCCAAGGCCGAGTTTGATTTCGAGCCTGAGGCCCCGGCCGACGAAATGGCATTTAAGAAGGCCTACGCCAAGGCTGCATCGGCAGGTGGTTTGACCAAGCGGGCGGCCGTAAAGATCTATGCTTTCGAAGCCGGCGGAAACGGCAAGTATGACGTCCAGGCGGGCCGCGAGTACAATCCTAAAGCGAGGGTGATCTCCACCGCGCTAGGCTACAATCAATTGCTGACCACCAATACCGTCGGCCTGCTTGCCGAGTACGGCGACGTCCTTAGGGCTGCCCTAAAGAGAAGAATCGACGCAACCAGCGGCGAACGCCGTGCGATGCTGCAAGATAAGCTCGCCAAGCTCACCAAAATGATCGCCTTCGCCCATACCGTCCCCGACGACTGGAACGCCCATGGCCGTCTGGCCGGAACCCCCAAGGGCATCGGCGTCCATTCGCTCAACCTCGACATCGACATCGGCCCACTGTTGCAGACGCGTAAGCTCACGACCTCGGTCGACTTCGCTCGTCGCAAGGGCCATTCAAAGCCGCTCACCGCCGCCGAGCTCGAGATGATGAACCTGACGGGTGACGGCAACGGCTACGACATGTTGATCATGCGCCAAAGCCTGCGCGAGAAGGTGCCGACGTCGAACTTCTTCCAGCGTGGCGGTTACGAGCGCAATCCGGTCGCCGCGCGAAACAACACGGTCGCCAAGCTCATCGCTGCCACCGACGCCAAGATGGAAGCCGAGGCCGAGTTGCCTGGCGCAAAGGATCTCGCTGCAGCATTTGACGAGGTCCAGCGGTCCGTGGGGCCCTAGCAGGCCAAACGATCGTCACTTTCTAATTGGCGATTGTGTCGGTCGCGGCTCGGTCATTGGCGGAGGCATGGGATCCGGCGGCATCGGAGGCTGCGTTGGATCGCGCTCCGGCGGTGGACCGGGTTCGATCGTAATTGGTTTGTTCGGCGTTGGCGGTTCTGGCGGCGAGGAAGTCGCGCCCGAGACCGATCTGTAGGTTGCTGTACGTGCCATATATGGGGAACGGCACAGGAGCTTGCTTGTTCCCCACAGGATCGGACTAACTAGAGAATCTAGGCACAAATCGCCAGCTGCGGAAAAAAAACCGCCGCGATGCGTCAAACTATTCGCATGGCACAGAGAGTGTCAGCCCCGCGCTGGGAAAGAAC
>JBAZYB010000066.1:0-17930 GCA_041659545.1 Hyphomicrobium sp. | reverse complement strand
CCCTCACACGCGCCAGCCGGCTCGTCGCCAAGGTCGACAGCGCCGCCCTGCAAGACGGCTTCGATCTCTACCTGCATGGCTTTTTCGTCACCGACGACGGCAAGTGGACGGTGGTTCAGCAGGGCATGAACGGCAGCGCCCGCCAGGCTCGCCGCTATCACTGGCACTCGGGCGACCTGCACGATTTCGTCGACGCACCGCACTCTGCCATCGATGGTCCGTCCCAAGGCGACATCGTCAACTTGACCGACAAGCGCGCCGCGCCGTCCCGCCATGCGCAGCTCGACCTTCTGGCGAGTCTCGGCCCTGATCGCATCGTCGGCGAGTATGCGACGCTCGTCCACGGCGCGCCAGCGCAGCCGTCGCTGCCTCACCTCGTCATGCCCGCGCACCACGAGGTGCGCGCTTCCGACGTCTTCACGCGTCGCCTACACGGAACCCTGGCAGCAGCAGCCGAGCGCGGTCCCGTTGATTTCCCCGAGTTGCTGCTGACGCCCGGCGTCGGCGCGCGCACGGTGCAATCGCTCGCCATGGTCGCCGAGGTGGTGCACGGCGCCCCCTATCGCTTTCAGGACCCGGCGCGCTTTTCGCTCGCCCACGGCGGTAAGGATCGCCACCCCTACCCCGTCCCGATCAAGGTCTATGACGAGACCATCCGTGTTCTGAAGTCGGCCGTCGAGAATGCGCGGCTCGGAGCGGACGAGACCCTTCACGCGTTGCGACGCCTCGATGATCAGGCGCGCCAGCTCGAACGCACCGCAACCGGCCCCACGCTCGACGCCTTCGTCGCCGCGGAGCGCACCCGCTCACCCGAGTTGGACGGACGCTCAGTTTTCGGTTGGGAGAAAGACCTCCCCCCACAACGCAAATCACGCTCCGCCTGAGCAAGACTAGCCGCGCCTTCAGTGCCGCAGTTTGCCACTAGCGGGCTCTCCGGCAACCCACGTCTCCAGCACGTCGATGCTGGCCGGCTCGAAGGCCACCATGTCGGCACGGAAAGCCGGCGCCAATCGCCCAAGCAGCGTACCAAGTCCAAGGAACTCGGCCGGCTCCGTCGACGCAAACTGCAGGGCCATCGGCAGCGGCACCCGCAAGTCGCGCACCGTATTGCGTACCGCGCTCGCCATATCTATAGCCGCACCGGCCAGCGTCCCGTCGCTGCGCGTGCAGCGGCCGTCGCGCACACTGATCTCCTGGCCGTAGAGCTGGAACGACTTCCGCCCACCGCCCACCGGCGGCATGGCATCGGTCACCAGCATCGGCCGCGCGCAGCCGCGCAGCGCCAGCCGCAGCATCGCCGAGGAGACGTGCTCGCCGTCCGGGATCATACCGAACCAGGCACTGTCACACTCCAGGGCCGCCGCAACCGGGCCCGGCGCGCGACTGTTGAGTTGCGGCATTGCGTTGAACAGATGCGTGAAGCCCGTCAGACCGTTGTGCAGCGCCACTTGCGTCTGCTCGTAGGTCGCCATCGTGTGACCGAGCGCAACCTTGACGCCTGCGCGCGCCAAGTCGGCAATGAATTCAGCCGGCACACATTCCGGCGCCAGCGTAACGAGCACCGAGCCTTCGCTCCATGACGTCAACAGTTTGAGGTCGGCAGCGTCGGGCGCCCTGAACATCGACTTGTCGTGCACACCGGGCCGTTCCGGCGATAGAAACGGTCCCTCGAAATGGATACCGAGAATGGCGGGGTTGCCGGCTGCCGCCGCACGCGCCGCGGCGAGTGCCGCGCCCATTTTATCGCGCGTATCGCTGATCAGCGTCGGCAGCAACCCTGTGGTCCCGAAGCGCCGATGCGCATCGGCGATGGCGTTGATGGCCTGCTCCGTCGGCTCGTCGTTGAACAGCACGTCACCGCCGCCATTCACCTGCACGTCGATGAACCCCGGCGCCAGCCAGGCATCGCCCGGCAGATGCACCACCGGGACAGAACTCGGGATGTCCTTCACCGGCTTCACATCGACGATGTGCGCGCCTTCGATGATCACCGCACTGTCGGGTAGAACGGCAACGCCATCGAAAACATGACTGGCGGCAACGGCGTGGGTGCGTGCGGTGTTCATAGCGTGTTGGTCACTTTGCGTAGGTGGCGTGGGCGATCGACATCGACGTTGAGCCGGCGAGCCAGGTCGACAGCCATCGCATAGAAGCTCTGGATGAGGCACAGGGCATCGGCCTCGGGTTGCTCGGCGACCAGAACCGGCAAGCGCACCGGAGAAGGCTCGCCGGGCTCGGCGATAAACAGCGAACTCCCCATCCGCCTTAGCTCACCCGCCAGCTGGCGCATGCCGGGAGCCGCTTCATCGGTCGGCATCAGCATGAGAATTGGATAGCTCCCCGACACGAGCGACACCGGCCCGTGCATGAACTCTGCGCCGCTGAACGCCTCGGCGTGCAGATGACATGTCTCTTTCAGCTTCAAAGCAGCTTCACGCGCAATCGCCAGCGTCGAGCCGCGTCCGATGATCACGAGACTGCGTGCTTCAGCCAAAGTTGGCACAACGCCGCTCCAATCCAGACTGGCCGCTGCCGCGAGCCGCTCCGGCAATCGCGCCAACGCGCGTTCCATATAGTCGTTATCCGCCCACAGCGCGGTGAGCCGCGCCAACGCAGCGGCCGTGCCAATGAATGTTTTGGTCGCGGCAACACTCAGCTCCGGTCCGGCGCAGATAGGCAGGACGATGTCGCTCATCTGCGCGAGGGGCGAATCCTCCGCGTTGGTCACCGCAGCAATGAGCGCGCCGGACTGCTTGGCACTGCGGGTCATGGCCAGCAGGTCTTCACTGCGCCCCGATTGCGAGATCGCTAGAACGAGCTGCCCCTTCAAATGCAGGCCGCCCCCATAAATGCTGGCGATGCTCGGAGCAGCCGGCGCGACGGGAATACCCACGTAGCGCTCGATCAGATGCTTGGCGAAAGCAGCAGCGTGAGCGGAACTACCGCGCGCACACGTTACGACGACCTGCGGTGGCTGACGCTTGAGACGCGCTGCCAGCTCCTTCAGCGGACGCGCCAGAACCTCCTCCTGGCGCAGCAGCACCATCGGAGACTCGGCGAGTTCCTCTGCCATCCGCGTACGCGTGCCGCCCATGCTCCCGACAGACATGTTCACCGGAACCCCGCTGCCGGCCGAGAGAGCGCCAGCGCCTCGGCCTCTAGGCGCGCCAGAAGTAACGCACCGCTCAACGCATCGCCCTGCGGCGGCACGAGCAGCTCCTGCGTCGCTGGCGCCAGCCACGCCTCGATACTCGCCGCCAAACCGCCCGCCAGCGCCAAGCGCGGGACGCCAAGCGCCGCCAGCTGTCCCGCCATCACGTCGACATGCTGCGCCGCTGTCGTCATTAGTTCGCACCCGACGGCATCGCCACGCGCGGCATATTGCAGGACGAGCGGCGCCAGTGCCGCGAAGTCGCGCGGACGCGCCTGCCCCATCCACCGCACGATAGCGTGCGGATCACCTTCAAAACGCTCCAGCAGCTTCTTGGTGAGACCGGTCCATTGCGCCCGCCCATCATAAGCCCACAGTACGCGCCGCGCCGCTTCACAGCCGAGCCAGGCGCCGCTGCCCTCATCGGACACCGGAAAGCCCCAGCCGCCGACGCGATACTCGCGCCCGCCGACAATGCCCCAGCCGACACTTCCAGTACCGACGACAACAATGCCGCCATTACGTCCGCCGTGGGCGCCGACGCAGGCGGCATGTGCGTCCGTGGTCAACAGCGTGTGAAAGAACGGAAGGTTGTATGCGCGCGCCGCCGCCAGATGCGTTGGCTCGCTGGCTCCAGCGAGCGCCAGGCAGGCGACGATATCGGTATCGGCAAGAGTAAGCCCCGCCTCGTCGAGACACGCTTGCGTCGCCTGCAAAACGGCGGCGAAGCTCTCCTTAATACCAAAGCGGATGTTCGCCGGGCCGGCAGCACCCTCGCCCAGAACATCGCCGTTAATGCCGGTCAACCGTGCCCGGCAACCGGTACCACCTCCGTCGACACCAAGAAGTAACGCCGTTCCCGCCATTGGATGCACGCTCTCCCGCAACTACGTTATGAGGGTGTGGCACCTTATATAAACGCCGCGCAAGTCGCCGAGGGTTCACGCTTCTCGCATGAATACGGAAGAGTTAAGTCCCCGCTACGCCGATATCGACCTTTGGCCCCCGGCCGATATCCTCGATGCGATGATAGAAGGTCAGCTTGCCTCTGTTGCGGCTGTCCGCGAGGCACGTGCGTCCATCGAGCGGGCCGCTCTCGCCATTGAGGACCGCCTGCGCAAGCACGGACGCTTGGTTTACGTCGGCGCCGGCACATCCGGACGCCTCGCCGTGCAGGACGGCGCCGAGCTGATGCCGACCTTCAGCTGGCCAGCCGATCGCCTGCTTCTCCTGTTGGCTGGTGGCGATGCTGCCATGACGCAAGCCATCGAGGGCGCCGAAGACGATACCCAGCGGGCCATCGAACGCATCAGCGAGCACGCAATCGGCCCCGCCGACGTCCTCATCGCCGTTGCGGCGAGCGGCACGACCCCCTTCACCCATGCCTGCCTGCGCGAAGCAAGTCGGCGCGGCGCCCTAACGGTCGGCATCGCCAACAATCCCGGCACACCATTGCTCACTGACGCCGACTGTCCGATCCTTCTGGCCACCGGTCCTGAACCAATTGCCGGTTCGACACGCATGAACGCCGGCACGGCCCAGCGCATCACACTCAGTCTGCTTTCCACCCTCGTAATGATCCGCCTCGGCCGCATCTATCGCGGCATGATGGTCGAGGTTCAGGCCTGTAACGCCAAGCTCGCCAAGCGCCGCGAGCGCATGGTGGCACATCTCACCGGCCACAACGGCGCCCCCGTGCACGAAGCGCTCGAGCGCGCCGATGGCAGCGTGAAGCTCGCCGTCTTGCTGCTACAGGGCTACGAGCTCAGCGAAGCGCAGGCGGTCCTCGATCATGTCGGCGGGCGGTTGCGCGCCGCTCTCGATCATCTCGCCAAGGCGCACACGCCATCGCTTGCCGACGAGAACACGCCTTCCCGATAAGCGCTCCAATTTTTTTGCTCATTTCGGCGCCGCGAATGAGCCAATTCGCGTTAGGGAAAATTTCCCGATCAATTCATCGCAAAACACTTTGAATTGGCGAAGATTCAAATCGCGTCGATCCGATTTGGCGCGCGTAAAGGCGATTGACCGCTTTTGGTTGAGATCGCGGCGCAATTGAACGCTCATGCAAAAATTCCGCATGCGGTGCCTCGCGGCAAAGGGCTTTGCGAGGACTTCTGTGGGTGCGTGGCGAGGAGCGATGTCGATTCCTGAAGCTGGAGGCGGGGGCAGGAACCCTAACTTCGGAAGCGCGGCGGGGGCAGAAAATGTCAAAGCCAGCAAGTCGATCATTGGAAAGTCTAAGCGCTCGCCGATGCAGCGAACGCGACGCTGCGCCATAGGCGCCGGCATCGCCGCTTTGACAATCATCCTCGTCGGTCTTGGCGCCTTGCACGTCGCGATGCACCAGCTTGGTCCCCCACCTATCGATAGCGCAGGTCACCTGCTGCCGACTGCAGCCATTGAGCAAAGCAGTACGCTGCCCCCGAAAAAGGTCGTGGCGCTCGACCCGGACGCAGTGGACCAGCGCTACCTCGCAATGCTTTTCGCCTTCGAGGATCGCCGATTCTATTGGCACTTCGGCGTCGATCCGGTTGGCATCGCGCGCGCAGTCCGCGATCTCGTCCACAAGCGCCGCATCGTCACCGGCGGATCGACGCTGACGATGCAGGTCGCGCGCCTCATCGACAACAAATACCAGCGCTCGCCTTCGGTGAAGCTCCGGCAGATCGTACGCGCCATCCAACTCGAGCAATCGCTCACCAAGAGCGAGATCCTCAGCCTCTATCTGGCTCTTGCACCGTTCGGTGGGGCGACCAAAGGCGTGCGCGCTGCCTGCCTTAAATACTTCGGCAAGGAACCACGCCAGCTTTCCATTGCCCAAGCGGCGCTGCTCGTCGCCCTCCCCCAGGCACCCGAAGCGCGTCGCCTTGACCGCCACGCCGGCGCAGCACGCCGCGCACGCAATTTCGTCATCGATACCGTCACCGCAGCGGGCGTCCTGACGCCACAAGAAGCCACAATTGCAAAACTCGAACCCCTCATCCCGGAGAGTCTCGAAATGCCTCCAGCTCCACTCCCTAAACCTTCCAACACGCAGGTCGCCTCTATCTTCGCCGGCCTGACGCTTGGCATCAACATCGTCGCCGGTGCTGCCGTGGCATCTCCGATGGAGCCGGAGAAAAAGCACTTTCTCGGCTCGGGTGAACAGATCGTGCTCGATGTGCGCCACAAGCTATTGAAGCCGCAGCCAAGCGGAACACATCAGAAAGACCGCGACGCGTTGTGGATGTTCTATGCCGGACGCAGCGAACCGGTTTGGGTGAGCAAGACCGGATGGACGCCAAAAGCCAAGGCCGTCATCGATGAGCTCAACCGCGCCGACGATTGGGGCCTCGATGCTGCCGACTTCGAAATCCCTGCTCTGCCGACCGACACCGAACCCTCGCAGCCGCTATCCCAGGAGAAACTTGCCGATGCCGAGACGGACCTGTCCCTCGCGGTAATGAAATACGCCCGTTATGCGCGCGGTGGCCGTATCGCTGATCCCACCAGCCAGCTCAGCACATATCTCGATCGCAAACCGCAAGTGCGCCCCCCATTCCTCGTCATGACGGCGATCGCCGCGGACGATGCTCCCGACAGCGTCTTGCGCAAACTGAACCCACAACACGAACAATTCGCACGCCTCCGCCAGCTTTATCTGGATCGTCGCGACTCCGCTGCCAGCACCGTGGTCGACATCCCGTCCAGCTCGAAGCTAAAGCCGGGCACAACCCATCCCAACATCGCGCTGGTCCGTGAACGCTTGCGTGTGCCTGCCGCTGGGGAAGACGGCAACTTCTACGATGATCGCTTGGTCGACGCGGTGAAGCACTTCCAGACGAAGCACGGAATTGAACCCGCTAACGGTGTCATCAACACCAAAACCCGCCGCGCACTCAACGAGGGACAATCTGTGTCGCTCGCCGCGTTGCTCGCCAACATGGAGCAGTGGCGCTGGATGCCCGACGATCTCGGCGAGACCTACGTGTGGGTCAACATACCCGAGTACATGGTTCGCGTCGTCAAAGATGGCCAGGTGATCCATTCGGAGCGCGTTATCGTCGGAGAGGTCGACAAGCAGACGCCGATCTTCTCTGAAGACTTGAAGACGATCTACTTCCACCCGCGCTGGAATGTGCCCGAAAGCATCAAAGTCAACGAGATTGGTCCGGCCATTGCGCGCGGGCGTCGCCGCGACATGGTCGTGATGCGCAACGGCAAGGTGATCAAGCCGAGCAGCGTCAACTGGTACAAGGCCGACATCCGCAACTATGACGTCTTTCAACCCTCTGGCCCCGGCAACGCGCTCGGCCTCATGAAGTTCACCTTCCCCAACAAGCATGCGGTCTATCTGCATGACACCCAGAGCAAGGGGCTGTTCAGTTCCGAGCAGCGCACCTTCAGTCATGGCTGCGTACGCGTACGCAACCCGCAGCGACTGGCGGAAGTCTTGCTTTCCAGCGACAAAGGCTGGACACCTGACGACGTGGCTAAGCTGGTCAAAGTGAAAGGCGAGCCGACCGAGAACGCCGTCGATCTCGACAAGCATATTCCCGTGCACATCACCTATTTCACTGCTGAAGTCGATGCGGACGGCGAGGTCAACACGCAATCTGATGTCTACGGACATGAGAAGCGCATCACCCAGGCACTGAAGGGCAAGTGGAACGACATCGACAAGGGTGCCGACCATCTTGCGCAGCAAGAGATGGCACGCCGTCTCGATGACACGAGCAGCGCCAAGCGCAGCAATCAGGCGGGCCGGCGCACCTCGGGAGCACCACGACGGGCAGTGGCCCGGAGCAGCGGCGGCGGCGGTGGCGGCTCGTCGACTCGCATCAGCAGCAGCGGTTCATCCGCCAACGACATCTTCCGTCGCAGTTTCGGAAACTGAGCGGAAAACAGCCACGCGACTTCGTCCGTCAACAACCCAGCCGCGCATCGGCGGCTGGGCATTCCTCCATACGGCAGCGTGACTTTGACAAGCGATAAAAAGGTCGGCGTTTCATTGGCGAAAGATAAAGTCTGTCCTGCGGCTTTCGTTGATTTTACCTGCGCGCGGCTCATCACTGGGACGCCCGGAAATAGCGGGTGCAATCGTTGGATGAGGACGTGATGTCTAAAGCTGCGTACGCGAAGTTGGCCGGCTTCGCCGCCCTGGCGGTGCTCTGCATTGTCGGGCCTGCCAATGCACTGACGATGGAGCAGTGCAGCGAGAAATACAAAGCCGCCAATAAATCCGGCGGTGCTGATGCCATGAGCTGGAACGACTTCCGCAAGGCCGAGTGCGGAACTGGTGCGACCATGGCGCTGAAGAAGTCCAAGGAGGTCAAGGCCGAGAAGACGGCCAAGGCCACAAAGGAAAAGACCACCGCCGCTGCACCAGGGGAAAAGGTCAGCGCCAAGCAATGCAGCGCGCGCTACCGGGCAGCAAAGACGGCCGGGACGCTCGATGGAATGACCTGGAACGAATTCCGCGCCGCCGGCTGCGTGAGCAAGACAGCCAACGCACCACTTCCGACGACCACAAAGAAAGCGGCGCGCGCCACGCCTCCTGAAGCGACTAAGGTCAGCGAAAAAGAATGCAGCACGCGCTATCAGTCGGCGAAGTCCGCTGGAACGCTCGCAGGCATGAGTTGGAACGAGTTCCGCTCCGCCGGCTGCCCTACGACCATGGCCAAGAGAAGCGGCAGCATGACGCCGACGATGGGCTCTGTCTTTCCGACGACCGTATCGAGAAAATACGCCGGCGAATCTGCCGGGCGCGCACGCCTGTTGACCTGCCGCGATCAGTACGAGGCCAACAAGGCGGCCGGCATCACCGAGCCGAAGTGGACCGAAAAAGGCGGCGGCTACTACAGCGAGTGCAACAAGCACCTCAGCCAGTAGCCGTCCGACGGATTTTCACGCCAGTCAAAGGAGAACGACGATGGGATTACTCGACGACACGCTCAAGCAGCTCACACAGGGCGGCAACGCCAATCAGCCACTCTTGGCAGTATTCCAGGAGTTGCTCGTGGGCAAACAGCAAGACGGCGCGCAGGCTGGCCAGCCCCAGCAACAGGCTGAGATGCCGCGTGCCAATGTTGCCCAACAGGGCCAGACAGGTGGCAGCGCTGGCCCCGCAGCCGGCCTGGGTGGTCTTCTCGCCCAGCTCCAGGCCGCCGGTCTCGACGATGTCGTGCGTTCGTGGATCAGCGCGGGAGAGAACAAACCCGTGCAGCCAAAGGACCTTGGCGACGCGCTCGGCAAAAAGACCGTCGACCAGATGGCTGACAAAGCCGGCTGCGAATCCAATGATCTTCTCTCGCAGCTCTCCAAGGCTCTACCGGGAATCATCGATAAGCTCACCCACGACGGGCGTATTCCTAGCCAGCAGGAAATCAGTCAGCGCCTGAAAGGTTAGTGACAACTCTTTGCCGCTAAGCATCTGAGGGCCGGCGCGGCGACTTGACCGTGCCGGCCTTCGCGCACTCACTGCGCCGGCAATTGATCCGGTGCCGGTAGCTCGGCATCCTTGCCCAGCGCTGCCACGGCCACGTCGCCATCGGTGATGTAGTGATTGACGCGCTTGCCGATCGGATCGCCAGCCCGCTCCCACATCACCGGCCCTATGACGTCGACCCGCTTCAACTCGCCGACAATATAATCGCGTTCGGCGTTGGTGTCGGAATCGGTCGCGTGGGTAATCTGGAATGTCAGCTTCGTCAGCCCGAAGCCCTTATCCCGCGTACCGGCCCCCACCCAGGGCACGCACGCACCTGGCGGCGGCGCATCCGTATTGAGCCAGAAGCTCGCCGAGTTGACGTCCTGGATGCTCTCCAGGCTGCGTCCCCAGAAGCGCACATGATGTCGCTTGCGCGGACTGTCGCCGATGCACTTCTGGAAGCCGACGTCCTGTCCACGACCGAACAGGTAGAGCGTCGAGAACGGCGCCGCCGGATACGCCTCATTGAGGACGAACGCGCGCGCCATTCGCCACGAGCTGCGCAAAGTCAGCTTGTCGGCCTCGACCCAGCCGATAGCCACGAACGCCGCGCGCAACTCATCGAGCGTGCCATACAGTCCGATGTTCACCGGGTCTGCGGGAAGCCCATCGCCCGAAACGGTAAAGCTCGGCACCTGGCGCCGCTGCAGCACCTTCAGCCCCATGCGCACGGCATAGGGTAGAATGACATACGCGCCCATGGCGTAGGTGACCCCCAGCGCCAGCGCCACTGGCAACCGCTTGTCGGCAAAATCGAAGACGACGAATGCGATCAGCCAGACGCTGATCACCCCGATGGCCGCGATGCCCACACGCTGCAATGTTCGGATGAGCAGTCTCACGTCACCCCCAGGATACCTCTAGTAGCCACCACTCTGCTGAATGAAACTCTCTGCCGTCCCATCGCCCGGGTTGACGAAAATGACATCCTTGGGATCGCGCCGCGGCGTGTCGATCGAGAGAAAAACCAGCGGCTCCTCGATGATCTCTGGCAGTGCGTGCACTACACCGCGCTCGAAGTGCAGAAGCTGGCCCGGCCCGAACTCTGCCTTGCTCGAAGCGTCGCCCATCCAGAACGTGCCGCGCCCCGAGAACACATAGAGATACTCATCGCACTGCGCGTGATAGTGCGCTGGCGTCGGCTTGTAGACGCGAAACACCCGCGCGCTTCCCGAAGGACGATCCGTCAGATACCGGTCGACAAGCATCGTCGTAGCGCTTTCGGGCAACGTGGCCGCAATGGCGCCGATGTCGAACCGGCCCATATCCGCCGCTTTGTTCTCGCTCATGCTGCAACCTCACTGCGGCAAACGGCACGGAGCCACTCGTAATTCGGTCTTAGCCCATCGCCGTTAACGTCACCCGTCAAGTTACGGCCGCAAATCCACCAAAGGAACAGTTGCATGGCACACGCAGACGGTGTCGGGCGAACCGGCCCCTCCCTGGCGGCCGATCTATCCCTCGCAGCACTGATCCTCTTGGGCACACGCTTCGTGCAGGGCTTCATTTTCTGGGGCGGCGCCAGCCGGCGCCTCTTCTATGACTTCCGCGACACCGCCGGCATCGACCAGGCCGTCAAACTCGACTTCGACGCGCCCGGCTTCGTCGCCGCCAAACTCACCCATGCCCTGCCCGGCTCGCTATGGGTCCAGGCCCCGCTCGAATGGACGCTCCATCACCCCGACCTCATCATCGCATCGGTGTGGATGTGGACCCTTGCCGAGCTCGCCGTCGGCCTCGGGCTGATGTTCGGCTTCGCCACGCGCGCCAGCGCCTTCGTCAGCATCTGGCTCAATGTCGTGTTGATGGTCATCTTCGGCTGGATGGGCTCGACCTGCCTCGACGAATGGACAATGGCGGTATCGGGCGTCGCCATGAGCTCTGCCGTGTTCCTTGCCGGAGCCGGTGCATGGTCACTCGACTCCCGCTACGTCGTCGGCTCGTCATTGGTCCAGAAGCAATGCTGGCTCGCGTGGATCTTCAGCGGCCCCCTCCCCGCCGAGGTTGTCCGCAAACTGGCGCTCTGGCTCGGCATCGGCTGCGCCATTTTCACCGTCCTCACCTACCAGATCCTTTTCGGCGCCGTCGTCTCGCCGCTGCATTCGCGCGTCAACTTCCACAATCACAACATCGCCGTCTCCGCGCTCACGGCAGCGCCGGACGGCAGCATCTCGTTCAACGCCCATGTCGATGCAGGGCCCGACACGGGCGCCGCCTACATCATCTCGGCAAAACTGCTCGATGGATCGGGCGAGCTGCTGGCCCGGTGGGACGGCCAGACGCTCGCCGCCCTGCAGCCCAATGCCATTCGCAACACGTTCGATTACGCTTGGGCCGCACGCTTCAAGCCTGAACAGCTCGGCTTCAGCGGCCAGACGGGTGCCCGGGCCAGCATCACGCTGCCACCGCCCGCCAATGTGCAGCCAACCGAAAGCAAATCCCGTGTGCTGCTGCTGGAAGCCATCGACGGCAGCGTTTGGCGCGGCGTCAGCGGCCCGAGCTAGGCCGCATGGCGCCATCGCTCCACATCGGTTGCGCGGGCTGGGCACTGCGCAAGGAGAATGCGGCCATCGCACCACCGCCCGGTTCGCACCTGGAGCGCTACGCGCGCCGCTTCAACGCCGTCGAAATAAATTCGACGTTCTATCGCCCCCACAAGCGCACGACCTTCGAGCGATGGGCCGACAGCGTGCCCACCCACTTCCGCTTTTCAGTCAAAATGCCCAAGGCCATCACCCACGGCGGACGGCTTGCAAACGCCGATGCGTCCCTGGCACGCTTTCTCGACGAAGTCGGAGCACTGGGCGAAAAGCTGGGGCCGCTGCTCATCCAGCTCCCCCCGAGTCTTGCCTTTGATAAGCACGTGGCCGAAGCATTCTTCAGCGGCTTGAGAAAGCGGTTCCCCGGCCAAGTCGTCTGCGAGCCGCGCCACGACGCCTGGTTTTCCCGATCGGCAACGAGCCTATTGCGCAAGTTCCACATCAGTCGCGTCGGCGCCGATCCTGCACCCATAGACGCCGCGGCGAGACCCGCCGGCTACGGCGGCATCGCCTACTACAGGCTGCACGGCACACCGCGCATGTATTATTCCGCTTATCAGGCTGGCGAATTGCGCGAGCTAGCCATGCGCTGCCGCAGACAAATAGCCCGCGGGCTAGACATCTGGTGCATCTTCGACAACACAGCCGCCGGCGCAGCACTCGACAACGCCGCCGAGCTGCAGGACCTGCTCAAGTCCGTTTAGATCGCCCTCAGCCCTCGCGGTTCGGCGTGCCAAGAATGTGTGACTTCGGCGGCAGCATCACGCTGTCGAAATCCTGCGTAAACATCGCGGCTGCGAAAAATGCCACGGCCCGTAGTGGCTCGCTTCCCGTATTGACGAGGTCATGACGCACGTTGGTAGGTAGAACGAAAACGCTCCCCGGCCCCACCGCGAATTTCCCCTCCTCCATGCACAGCTCCCCTGTGCCGTCGATGATGTACTGCGTCTCCTCGGTGGCATCCGTATGCCAGCCAAGGTGCCCGCCCGGTGCGATTTCGTACACGATGGTCGACGACTGCACCGCGTGGCTGCCGCCGAAGGTTGCGAACGACGCGCGCCAGTTGACGGCAGGATCATCGATGCTGGTCACCTTGATCCGATCCATCTTGCCCGTATCGACAACTGGATTGCTCGCGCACTTGCCCTTGCTCCGGCTCTTCGATCGAGCCGGTTTAACACTCGTGTGAAGCGTAGGGATCATCGTCGCCTCCATGCATGCCTGGCGCGCAGATTATGAGCCGCACGGCGCGCATCAATGGCGCCCGCCATATGTGGTTGGGACGCTCTTGCCCGGCACTGGAGTATTCGCCTCGAAATGCAGCGATCCCTGCAAGGGTAGTTGACCACGTGGCCGGCCGGCGTAACCTCCGCGCCGACAAGCACAGGGGTTCGAAATGGCAAAGCGCGGACGCATCCGGGCAGGTATGGGCGGCTGGACGTTCGAGCCATGGCGCGGAACGTTCTATCCCGAGAAGCTGGCGCACGCGAAAGAGCTGACCTATGCCGCCGAGCATGTGCCGACTATCGAGGTGAATGGCACGTTCTATCGGACGCAAACGCCGTCGACCTTCGCCAAGTGGGCGAGCGAAACGCCGCAGGACTTCGTCTTTGCCCTCAAGGGGCCGCGCTATGCCGTCAACCGCCGCGTACTGGCCGACGCTGGCGACAGCATAAAGCGCTTCGTCGATTCCGGCCCGCAGGAGCTTGGCGAAAAGCTCGGACCCATGCTCTGGCAGTTCGCCCCTACCAAGAAATTCGACGCATCTGACTTCGGGGCGTTTCTCGAGCTTCTGCCACGCAACCTGGGCACCCGCCGACTTCGTCACGTTGTCGAGGTTCGCCACGATAGCTTTTGCGTCCCCGAGTTCATCGCCCTGGCGCGCGAACACGAGGTGCCGATTGTCTTTGCCGAGCATGCATCATACCCGGCCATCGCCGACGTCACCGGCGATTTCATCTACGCCCGGCTGCAGAAGGGTAAAGACGAGATGAAAGCCGGTTACGCCCCCAAGGCGCTGGACGCATGGGCGAAGCGATCGCTCGTTTGGAGTGAAGGGGGCGTACCCGGAGACCTACCGCTCATCGACGATAGGCACAAACCGAAGAAGCAGGCTCGCGATGCGTTCATCTATTTCATCCACGAAGGAAAGGTGCGCGCCCCGCACGCGGCAATGGCGTTGATGGAGCGCGTCAACAAGTAGGCGAACCGCTGGAGTAGGCCCGGCATGGCCGCGTCGGATGGGCAGGCGAAAAATTGGTCGCGCCGCGTCACCAAGCGCAGCCACGCGATGGACCTGCAGCGTGACGTCTTCAAGCTCGACGATCCGAAAATGATCGCCGCTTCGCTGAAGCAATCGGCCGAGAGCAGCCGGCGGCTCAAGTCGACGCCGTTTCGCTCAGCGATGTCGATGCTGACGTTCTACGTCAATCGCGCCGGAAAGAATCTTCCCGACGATCGCCGACACATCCTCGAACGCGCAAAGGAAGAATTGCGCATCGCCTTCGGTAAGGAGAGCTGATCGAATTTATGTGCGCGCACGCATTCGCGACAACGTGCGGACCGTTGCACAAATGACTCTTCTACCGAGCACACGACTCTGATCTAAATTGTTCACCGGTCCAGCCGGTCAGACGGCCGCAAGCGCCGAAAACGGTGTCAGACCTTCGCGGTCTGGCACCATTCTTTTTTCCCCACGCGCGAAATCTACAGCCGCTCCAGGAATGGAACCGGATCGACAGGCTTCGATCCCTGCCGCAGCTCGAAGTGCACCTGCGGCTGGTCCACCGATCCGCTGCGCCCGGCCGTGGCGATCACCTGCCCGCGCTGCACCTTATCGCCGCGCTTGACGTTCAGCTGATCGTTGTGGGCATAGGCCGTCACCCAGCCGTTGTCGTGACGCACGAGAATAAGATTGCCGTAGCCCTTCAGCTCCGACCCCGCATAGGCGACGGTGCCGCTTTCTGCTGCATGAACCGACGTTCCGAGCGGCACTGACATATTGATGCCGTCGTTCTGCGTGCCGTCTGAGCGCTGACCAAAGCCGCTGATGATGCGCCCGCTCACCGGCCAGCGAAGCTTATCGCTCGACGCTACCGACTGACGCGGCTGCGCCGGCAGCGCACTCGTGCCCGTCGCCGCATAGTTGGTATTGCGCGTCGTCACCTGCGTGTAGCTGCTACCGGGCTGCGCACCGTTGAGAATCGTCGGCTGCTGTCCCGAGGAGACGTTTGAAGGCTGGTAAGACGGCGTCGGCGAAGAAGCCGGCGGCGCGACCGCGACCTGCTGCAGCGGCTGCTCGGTGCCATGGCCCGGCACGCGCAGAACTGTGCCGGCCTTTACGCTACGCGCGTCCGTAATACCGTTGGCTTGCTGCAGCTCGGCGGCAGAAACGCCATGCATGCGCGAGATGCCGTAGATCGAATCTCCGGGCCGCACAGTGTAGCTGCCGTGGTATCTCGACGGCGCATCCGAAGACAGCGGCGGCACCGAAACACTAGCCGTCTGCGTCACCGGAGGCGGCGACGCGCGATTGGCAGCAACGCCCTGCGGCAGGTAAAGCCGCTGGCCGAGCTTGAGATTGGGGTTCGTCAGGCTGTTGAGCTGCATGAGTTCGGCGACCGACACGTTGTGCCGCCGCGAGATGCCATACAGCGTATCGCCCTGCTGCACCTCGATGGAATCACCTGGGTTGGCAAGCGACGGTGTCGGCTGCGGATCATAGCGATTGGTCGAGGCAGTCGATGCCGGCGCCACCGTGCCATAGCGCCCGTTTGCCGTGTACGAGTTGTAGTTCGGCGAATTGTAGGCGGTCTTGGTCGACGTGCTGCCACGCGCGTTGTCGCTGGCGTATTTCGAGCCCGTGCGCCCGCCCGAGTAGGCCGACGGCGTAGCATCGGGCAGGGACTGAGTGTTGACGCTGCTCTCGCGATAGGTGCGCGGCGGGCTGTAGGGCGCGCCGCCGCTGCCATAGCCGTCGTTGCCCAGATTGCTGCGACCATACCCGGAGGCGGTCTGCTGCGGTTTGTCGTCGTTGAGGCTGAAGCTGGGGAAATCGAACCCCGAAACGGAGGCGGTACATCCCCCACTCAGACCGGCGACCAGCAAAATAGCGGCGCGGGCGGCGGATTGGGAGACCAGGGCTCTGTTGCGATGGAAACGCATAAAACGCATCATGATACGCACCTTTACTGCCAACCTTCCATTAATCCTTAAGGAGTTAATGGAGCCTTAACGGAGGCAGCAGGGCTGCTGAAAACTTCGTCACACCAGACGCGCGAGATCATTCCCGCTCGCCGGAATCTGATGTGAATCTAAGCAGGCATTGTGCTTTGTTAACGACGTCGCGACGACGACTTCGCGGCATACCGATGGCAAACACGCGCCCGGGCCGGCGGCCGGCTCACCGCTGGGGAGTCGCCGGCACCATCAAAAATTTCGGCGCCACCAAGTCTAAATGTCCCCGCCCGCCGCACGTTGGCGAGGAAACGCCGGGTCGACAAAGCGCCCCAGCGTCTGACACGTCGCCTCATGCGTCAGGTCGAGGCACAGCGGCGTCACCGAAATGCGCCGCGCGTCGATGGCGGCAAGGTCGCTCCCCGCCACCAGCGTCGACGGCGGGCGCTCGAAATTGAACCAGAAATACGGCATGCCCCACGGATCGCTTCGCTGATCGATGCGCAGCGAAGCCTGATCGCGCCGCCCCTGCCGCGTCACCTCGATGCCGCTCACCTCATCGGGCCCGCAAGCGGGGAAGTTCACGTTGAGCACGATGTCCTTGCGCCACTCCGATTCCAGCAGCCGCGCCAGCAGGCCAGGCCCGTGCGTCAGCGGCGTCTCCCAGTGGATCTTGCCTTCCTCGAGCGACCCGCCGACCTGGCTGAGCGCAATCGAACGCACACCCAGCATGGTCCCTTCGATGGCCGCCGCGATCGTCCCCGAGTAGGTCACGTCCTCGGCCAGGTTCGAGCCGTGGTTGATCCCCGACAGAACCAGATCCGGCGGATGATCGACCAGGAAATGCCGCACCGCCATGATCACGCAGTCCGTCGGCGTACCGCGCAGAACAAACGTGCGCTCGTTCGTCTGCCGCACCCGCAGCGGCTCGTGCAGCGTCATCGAGTGCGACGCGCCCGACTGGTTCTTTTCCGGCGCCACCACCCACACGTCGGAGGAAATCTCCTCCGCGATGCGCCGCAGGATCTCCATGCCCTCCGCACCGATGCCGTCGTCGTTGGTGACGAGAATGCGCATCGATTAGGCCGCCTTCTCGATCACGGCGAGCCCGCCCATGTAAGGGCGCAGCGCCTCGGGGATGACAACCGTACCGTCGGCCTGCTGATAGTTCTCCAGCACGGCGATGAGCGTGCGCCCGACCGCCAGGCCCGAGCCATTCAGCGTATGCACGAAGCGCGTTTCCTTGGCGCCCTTCGGCTTATAGCGCGCATTCATGCGCCGCGCCTGGAAGTCGCCGCACACCGAGCACGAGGAAATCTCCCGGTACGTGTTCTCGCCCGGCAGCCACACCTCGATGTCGTAAGTCTTTCGCGAGGCAAAACCCATATCGCCGGTGCACAACAAGATGGTGCGGAACGGCAGCCCGAGGCGCTTCAGCACCTCCTCCGCACACGCCGTCATGCGCTCGTGCTCAGCGAGGCTTTCTTCCGGCGTCGTGATGGAGACCAGCTCCACCTTGGAGAACTGGTGCTGGCGGATCATGCCGCGCGTATCCTTGCCGGCGGCGCCGGCCTCCGAGCGGAAGCACGGC
>JBAZYB010000065.1:0-17980 GCA_041659545.1 Hyphomicrobium sp. | reverse complement strand
GCAGTGAAGGCGGCTTGGTTGATCGAGCAGCCAACAACTGCAGGCTTCGAAGAGCCCCGGGAAGTCCAGGGGCTCTTCGTTTTTGGTCGGGTCTTTAGAAGTCCATCCCGCCGCCGCCCATCGGGGCGTGTGCATGGCCGGCGTTCTTGCTGGGAATGTCGCCGATCATAGCTTCGGTGGTGATCAGCAAGCCGGCAACGGATGCCGCGTCCTGCAATGCGCAGCGTACGACCTTGGCGGGATCGATCACGCCCTGGGCGACGAGGTCGCCATAATCGCCGGACTGCGCGTTGTAGCCGAACGCATAAGTGCCGTTCTCAAGGATCTTGCCAACGATCACCGAACCGTCTTCACCGGCGTTGGTGAAGATCTGGCGCGATGGAGCCTGCAGCGCCTTGCGGACGATGGAGATGCCCGTCTTCTGATCTTCGTTCGTGGTCTTGAGAGACTCGAGCGCCTTGATGGCCCGCAGCAGCGCGACGCCGCCGCCCGGTACAATACCCTCTTCGACGGCAGCACGCGTGGCGTGCAGCGCGTCGTCGACACGGTCCTTGCGCTCCTTGACCTCTACCTCAGTCGCACCGCCGACCTTGATGACGGCGACGCCACCAGCGAGCTTGGCAAGACGCTCCTGCAGCTTCTCCTTGTCGTAGTCCGAGGTCGTCTCCTCGATCTGCGCTTTGATCTGCTTGATGCGTGCCTCGATGTCGGCCTTCTTCCCGGCGCCGTCGACAATGGTGGTGTTCTCCTTGTCGATCGTAACCTTCTTTGCGCGCCCGAGCATGTCGAGCGTGACATTCTCAAGCTTGATACCGAGATCTTCCGAGACCGTCTGGCCGCCGGTGAGAACCGCGATGTCTTCGAGCATCGCCTTGCGGCGATCACCAAAGCCCGGAGCCTTGACGGCGGCAACCTTGAGGCCACCGCGCAGCTTGTTGACCACCAGCGTCGCCAGGGCCTCGCCCTCGACGTCCTCGGCGATGATGACCAGCGGCTTGCCGGACTGCACCACCGCTTCGAGCAGCGGCAGCAGCGTTTGCAGGCCGCCGAGCTTCTTCTCGTGGATCAGGATGTAGGGATCTTCCAGTTCCACCATCATCTTTTCGGCGTTGGTAATGAAGTAGGGCGATAGATAACCGCGGTCGAACTGCATGCCTTCGACGACCTCGAGCTCGGTCTCGAGGCTCTTTGACTCTTCGATCGTGATGACGCCTTCGTTGCCGACGCGCTTCATCGCTTCGGCCAGCTTGGCGCCGATCTCGGCATCGCCGTTCGACGAAATAGTGCCGACCTGAGCGATCTCGTCGTTGGACGTGACCTTCTTGGCCTTGGCTTTCAACTCTTCGACAACAGCAGCCACGGCCTGGTCGATGCCGCGCCGCAGATCCATCGGATTGGCCCCGGCGGCAACCGACTTGGCACCTTCCCTGATGATTGCCTGGGCAAGCACCGTCGCGGTGGTCGTGCCGTCGCCGGCGAGATCGGAAGTCTTGGACGCGACCTCCTTGAGCATTTGGGCGCCCATATTTTCAAACTTGTCTTCGAGCTCGATCTCCTTGGCGACCGTCACGCCGTCCTTGGTAATGCGTGGCGCGCCGTACGATCTTTCGAGCACGACGTTGCGGCCCTTTGGCCCGAGGGTAACCTTCACCGCGTTGGCGAGGATGTCGACACCGCGCAGCATGCGATCGCGCGCGTCCTGGCCGAATTTTACGTCTTTAGATGTCATGTGGAGCAACTCCTGAAAAAATAGGGGGGATGGGCGCTGACTAAGCGGCGGCCTTTATCTTGGCGGTGCCTTCGATGACGCCGAGGATGTCGCTCTCTTTCATGATCAGGAGATCGTCACCGTCGATCTTGACCTCGGTGCCCGACCACTTGCCGAACAGCACCGTGTCGCCGGCCTTGACGTCAGGCGCGTTGATCTTGCCGCTCTCGTCGCGGACGCCAGGGCCGACGGCAACCACTTCGCCGCGCATCGGCTTTTCCTTGACGGTATCGGGAATGATGATGCCGCCCGCGCTCTTGCCGTCTTCTTCGAGTCGCTTAACGACGACGCGGTCGTGCAAGGGCCGGAATTTCATTGAAATCCTCAAATCTCTGATTTTTTGGGTGAGGTGCACAATTCGGGGCATTTGAGAAACAGCCCTAGTCGGCACGAGCGTATCTCTTAGCACTTCCGGACGAGGAGTGCTAATAATGCTTTTGCCCGGCAAAAGTGGCCATTGCCCGAGATACAAAAAGCAAGATTTGGCGGCCACGAGGCCGTCGTCTTCGCTTCGACCGCTGGCGCGCGCAGCAAGCGCGAAGTCGGGCAGCGAAAGCAGTTATAGCCGCGCAAAAGAACAAGGCCGCGTTGCCTCGCGCCCCGGGCGCCGGCAGCGACTGGATGGAAGCGGCGCCGCCAGTTGGCCCGAAACCCGGAAGTTGCCCGCCGGGTTTCGAGTTACCTATAGGCTCGAAATCGAGCTCAGGATTCCGAGGACCACCTGCACGGCAGCGGCCGTCACTGGCACTCTGGCTTCTCGGGGTGACCCTGGCACGGACACCACGAACCCTCGGCCGACTTGCATGACTTGGAGTAAGCCGACGCCGTCTTTTCCGTCTGCTCCCATTCGTCATCATCGACGCTGTTGTTGTTGTTCTTGTCCATGGCCGAGAATTCGGGCTGGGCGCTGCCAAGCTTCAGCTTTCCAGCGTTATCGTTCCACTCAGCGCGGCTGACCGTGCCACTACCATCGGTGTCGACGATTTTCATCTTGTCAGCCCACTCGCCGGCGACGGCGACAGTCGCCGTAAGCAGCAGAACCGAAACGAATGCGACCCAATTTTTGGTCATTGCGTCTTCTCCCTAATACGTAGCTCATCGACCGTCGCCCATTGCGGGCGACGTTCTGTCGCTATCATTTTGCGACCCTGCAACGAGGCGCCTTCTCGCGAAGCTTTATCAATGGCAAACCGTCAAAATACGCGCGGGACATACTGGCAGATGTGCCGGGCGACAGAGATCGCCGAGTTCCGCTTTTGCCCCTTGATTGCCGTGCATCGGCCGGCAGCGCGCGCGAGCGCAGCGCTTTCCTTTAGCGCGGACCCGCGGCCAGATAGTCGACGATCGCGGCAACATCTTCCGGCGCTACCGGTGCCTTGTAGGTGTCGATCATCTTGTGAACCACCTTCTCCCACACGGCCTTCGACAGCGGCGGTTGAGCGAGCACCATGCTGGCCGAATGACACGCGAGGCAGTTGTTGTTGGCAGCATCGGCGCCGGCTCCCTCGAACATGCGGGTGCTGTCCGGCAGTTCGACTGTGACGGACTTGAGTTCAAACGGCACAGCGGCAGCGCCCGCCAGGAGCGGCACAAGTGCCGCTACGATGATGATCCCCTTGAGTGAGACGATGCGCGTTGACATGCTGGCGGCCTCAGACTGCGACGAGTTCCGTCGTCTCGATGACATTGCGCATATAGCCTCCCGGATTCCAGTTGGGTGTAGCCGGCTGCGATACGCCGTCGGTGTTGGTGCACCTAACCATCACGGCATGTTTGCCTTGCGCGGCGAATGCAACGTCGGTGTTCCATTGGCGGAAGCCGTAGCGGCCCTCGTCCTTGCCGAGGCGCGCTGGCTGCCAAGTCTTTCCCCCGTCGACCGAGACGTCGATCGTCGCCACACCGCAGTCGCCGCCGAACGCGATGCCCCTGACGCTGACCGCCTTGCCCGCGGGCACTTTTGCGCCCGACGCGAGGTTTGTGACGAACGAGCGCGGCACCATGCGGCTGATGGGCACCATCGGCACATCCTTCTCGCCCGGTATCATGTTGGCGTGCGGCGTGTCGGGAACCTTGTACGCGGTCTTCATCCAATAATTGTCGTCCGGCTTGTCGAGCACCTCGATGTCGGAGAGCATCTTGATCCAGTAGGTGGAGTACCAGCCGGGCACGACGAGACGCAGGGGAAAGCCGTTGAGCAACGGGAGCTGTGCCCCATTCGAGGCGTAGGCGATCATCACCTCGCCATCGCGGGCATGATCGACGGCCAGAGATTTCATGAAATGCGGTGCGTCCGCGACGACTGGCTCGTCGAGCCCACGCAGTCGCACCGCCGCCGCCCCGCCTTTCACGCCTGCGCGATCGAGCACATCCTTCAGGCGGACGCCGCGCCACAACGCATTGCCCATCGCTCCGTTGCCCCACTCGGCGCCCGGAACCTGCGGCTCGAAGAAGGCGCGGGAGTTGCCCGAGCACTGGTTGACGGCGGCGAGTTCCACCGTTTCGAAGTCGCGCACGATATCCCGCAGCGACAACGACAGTTCAGCGTTGACGTGGCCGTGCACGTTGAGCTTGTAGCTGTCGGCGTCGATCGATGTCGGGATCACCGCCCAGTGCCAGCGCACGTAGAACTGATCGTTGGGCGTGAACACGCTCTTGTCGAAAACGTCCCACGGCGTCTCGAGCAGCGGCGGTCGCGTGCGCTGCAGGAGCATTGGGCCCTTCTGCGGGAATGCGGTGGTGATTTCGGGCGCCCACGGACGAGACTCCAGTACGACCTTGCCCAGAGCCGTCGCCCAGGATGGCGAGGAAAGGGCCACGAGCGCGCCCGCACTACCGAGCATCCGCCGACGGGAGATCATGTGATCGGGCCTACCCGTCTCAGCCATCGCAAGTCCTCTTGATCGGTTGAGCCGCGCGCAGCCAGGGCGCATCCTTCAAAAGAGCATCTAAACCTTAAGAAGGGCCGTCGTTCTTGCGCGCATTTGCGAGCACCGCGGTCGCCGTCACGTTTCCCGCGTGGCCGGAACCATTTCTTCGGTTGCCTTCCCCCGGCGGCACACATGCGCACCCGCTGACGTGTTTCCTCTTTGGTCGATCGATACGTTCAACTACTCTCGTGGCTCTAGAGGTTGGAAGCGAACTGAAACAGTGGACGCGAACCCGACCATACTCCGCATGCCGCCCAACAGCCGCCCGGTGTGGTTTCTCTTGCTCGCCCTGGGAACCTGCTCCGCGCTCGGCTTGATCTCGATCCTAGGGAACGACAGCGTCGGAGCAGCAGTGATGCTGTCGTTTTCCGCACTGCTCGCGGTCCTCCTTGTCTGGAGTTGGTTTCGCATTCGCAGGCTGCAATCCTGGCGCGTCGCGGTCGGCGATGACGCGGTCGAAGTGACCTTACCCGCGGCGCGATCTGTCTGGCAGAGACTAACTGAATGTCACGCGCGCCTTCCGTACGCGTCGGTCGATGGCATCGAGACGCAAATTCATTCGCACCAGACGCCGTCCATGGCCTTCACGACCCAAGACTTTGCACTGAAGCTCAACAACGGTGAGCGCGTCGTTCTTGGAGAGGAGGAAGTATCGGATGCGACCGGGCGACTGGCGGTATTGCGGGCCGCGACTGCGGCGATCCACAAGCGCAGTGGGATAGAGCTGCGAGATGTGACGCTTCCAATTTCCACCGAGCAGGTCTTCGCCACCAAGTCAGGATGGCGCGTGGTCGTCGGCTCGGACGCTGTTGATCTCAACCTTCCGGGGACCCGCAGCGCCAACGACGAGGCGGCCGGCACTCACCAACGCATTCCGCTGGAGGAAATCGAGGCCATCGAGACTCGCTTCGAGCCTAGCCATTGGTTCAGACGCTCAGATCTCGCCTATGCGATTAGGTTGAAATCCGGCCGCCTGATCCAGCTCGGACGAAGCCGGGCCTTTGAGCACGATGTGCCATTCACGTGGGGCGAGACAGGTCCAAACCAACTGTGGGCTGCCGCTGAAGCGCTGAGCCAACGAAGCGGCATCAAAATTCGCGATCTCAACAGATAGTCCCGCCCCACAGCATCACGGCCAGCGCGAGAAGCACTGGACGAAGTAGGTGCACGCACCAAAGAAGCAGGAGCCATTGGCAACGCCTACTCCGATGTGGTTCATCTCCGTCCCCACCAGATGTTTGCGATGCCCGGGCGAGTCGAGCCACATCTGCAGCGCACTCTCGGGCGTGGTCCCGTTGCCTCGGGCGATGTTCTCGGTCACGCGGATGACGCGCTGCCCCGCGGTGTTGCGGCGCTGGTAGCGTTTGGTGGGCGAGCTGCCGTCAGGTCCAAAGTGATCGAAGTAGCCCCGTCGCGCCATGTCTTGGGCATGATCGAAGGCCGCTGCCATACAGACCGGATCCGCTTCGAAAGCGGGAAGCCCGTTTCTGCGCCGAAACGCGTTGGTGATCTCTATCGTTTCCGCCGCCTGGCGCTCGAACACGTTCAGTGGCCGCGGTGGAACAACAGCCGGGCCGGGTACAGGGGGCGCGCGAGACGTTGCGTTCGGCGTCGTCTCGGTGCGCCACGCATCGGCACTGTCGCCTGCATGTGCGTAAAGCGGCAGAACCATCATCGTGGCGGCGAGGCGCAAAATCCGGCCGGTGCGCGGCACGTGAGCAAGGAGCCTTCGCAGCAATTCCACTGTTCTGCCCCCGATGGTTTCACGGCCGGACCTGACGACATCATCTTCGCCACAAATGTGCGTTCGTTGGCATTGGCGCAGTTACAGGGCGGCGATGTCCGCAACGTGGCCGCGCAGGGCTGCCACCCCGAGGGGCACCCGTGCAGACCTTGGCTGCCGGGCTTGAACTTCCACTTCCGCTACTGGGACACCAAGCTGAACAACGCCAACGAGTTATGCGCTGGTGCGTATTTCCGGTGCGATGCGCAGTTCGCCTTTAACGCCAAAGTCGCGCTACCCTGATGTGGCGGCGGCGCGGCTCTGGATGCGGCGGTCCGTAGAAGCGTCGCGACAGGGCGTGATAGACGCCCTCAGGATTGATGAGCCCTGCACTCGCATCGGCGATCATCGCCGTCGCCATGAGGGCGACTAGCATGCCGTGATTGTCGGACATCTCCGACACGATGACGAAGCCGGTGATCGGCGCTCTGACCACGCCGGTGAAGTAGGCAACCATTCCCAGGAGCACGATCGGCGCCGTCGTCACCTGATCGAACAACTGCGCGATCTCCGCCCCAATGGCAGCACCGACCGACAGCGAGGGCGAGAAGATGCCGCCCGGCACGCCGCTGACGGCCGAGAGCGCCGTGGCGAGAAGCTTCAACGGTGCATACTCGACCGGCACGCTGCCGGTCGCATGCAGCACTTGGCGAGCCTGCTCGTAGCCGGTGCCGAAAACCGCCCCGTCGGTTGCCAGGCCGCACAGCGCCACACCCAGTCCGCAGCCGACGGCGAACAGCACCGGATGCACTTTGATCCACCGCGCCGGCGCGCTCGGCAGTTGGTCGGGAATGGCGACGAGCATGCGGCTGAAGACGGCGCCGAACAGTCCACCGACGATGCCGCATAGCGGCACCGCCATCCATGCCGTGCCGATTGGCAAAGCGGCGCCGGTGAAGCCGAAATAGGTGTAGTCGCCGAGCGCAACCTGGGCCGTGAGACCGGCGACGACAATACCGCCCACAATCAGCCCGCTGGTGCGTAGCTCGAAGCTGCGGCTCATCTCCTCGATGGCGAAGACGACGCCGGCGAGCGGCGCGTTGAAGGCAGCGGCAATACCAGCCGCGGCACCGGCGAGAATGAGATCGGGTTGGCGACGCGGACTGCGCCGACCGATGAACGACATCACCGAGGCACCGACCTGCACCGTGGGGCCTTCACGGCCCGTCGAGGCGCCGACGAGCAGGCCCAGGAGCGTCAGGATGACTTTGCCGATGGCAACGCGCGCGCCCACGAGCGCCGTGCGCGTATGCTTGTCAGCGATTTTGCGCGCCGCGATGACCTGCGGAATGCCGGAGCCCTGCGTGTTGGGGAAGTAGCGTACCGCGAGCCAGACGGCGAAGCCGAAACCGAGCGGCGTCACGGCGAGCGGTGCATAAGGCCAGCGGGTGATGAGCTTCTGGAAAAGCTCCTGCGCCACGTCGGCGCTGAGTGTCAGTGCAACGGCCGACAACCCCACCGCGATTCCACCAGCGACAAAGATCAGCCGCTGACGCCAGCGGGCCAACTGGATCAGAAGCAAACGTGAACGGCGAAGCGTAAGTTCTGGGAGAGCCATAAGACGAGCAGGGCTGAGGGCTGGCGAACCGCACGACGGCTCATCCACCACGTCTGCGGCCTCAAGAGCCCTGCGTCAAGGAACGTGACGCCGCGATCCGTCGTCCGGTCGGCCATCGGGCCAGCCGTGGGGCCAGCCGTCGGGCCAACCGTCGGGATCGTATGGCAAGCAGCGTCTCAGCTTACTGCGACGGCGCCGATCAGGTGGCGAACTTGGTCTTCAGGTAGCCGAGCACCAGCGCTGTGAGGCCGCCCGATACGCCGCCCGTGGCGAAGGCCGAGATGATCGTTCCGATGTCGAGACCGGAAGCCGCCGCCGTGCCGCCGAGGCCGAGCAGGGAGGTGAGGATCTGCCCGCCGACGCCACCGCCGAGGGCGCCGGCGATGGTGTTGCCGACAGTACCCAAACCAGTGTCCTTGGCATACGAGCCGGCAGCATTGCCGCCCACTGCGCCGCTGATGAGCTGGATAATGAGTGAGGCGATATCCATCGATGCAAAACCTCATGGCCGCTGTGAGACACCACGAGAGGGAGCATCGTGATGGACGGTGGCGCGGCTGCACCCACCGATTGCCGAATCATAGTCAGCAAGTCTCATCTGCGGATTAAGCCGCCGCCGGCAAATCGACCTTATGACATTTGCCTTGAACGCTATTTGTCTTCCCCGGGCCGCACTTGCACAACATCTGCCGCGGCGTCGCGCCCGTCGCTTGCCCCTCGCACGGCCGACCGCTAGGACTTGTCATATGAAGGGGACGGGAACGAGGGCACTCCTGGCGGCATCGCTGCTGGCGTTCGGCATTGCGGCCGGCGCCGTCGGCGCGCGTGCGCAAGGCGCAGCTCCCGATAGCTCCTGGGATCCGGTGGCACCAGAGCCTGCCGGGTCCGCCAAGCCGTCCCAGCCCTTGCCGCATGAGTCCACAGGCGGCGGTCTCTCAAAGCCCTGGGCTCCCCCGGACCTTGCGACGCCTCCGCGCTCCCCTGCGCCCCCAGGAGGCGTTTGCGCCAAGGCCGATTTCGAGGCGGTGGTGGATGACGCCGCCGGTGCTCTGCGCGATCTCAACCTGGAGAACAAGCCGGCGTTCCAGGAAAAGCTGCGCCACCTGAAGGAAAAGCGCGGCTGGAGCCACGAGGCCTTCCTCAAGGAAGCCGCGCCCTTCGTCCGCGACGACAAGATCGCCGTCTACGATCAGGAATCGGAGCGGCTGCTGACGGACATCTCTACTCTCGGACAGGAAGGCGCCGACGCGCCGACACCCGACTGCGCACTGCTCGCCGACTTGAAGTCGCGCATGCAGACCCTGGTCTCAACGCAGACCGAGAAGTGGACATACATGTTTCAGAAGCTGGATGCCGCGCTACAGCAGTAGCCATGCCGTCGGACGAGCGTCGCTGGGCGGCGGTTACTTGCGCACCCAGCCGTTGGGTCCGAGGTGCTCTTGCGGCTGATAACGCGTCTTGTAGTTCATCTTGCGCGAGCCGTTGATCCAGTAGCCGAGATAGACGTACGGCAAGCCGAGTTGCTTTGCGTACGCGATGTGTTCGAGGATCATGAATGTGCCGAGGCTCAACTGCTCGGTGCCCGGCTCATAGAAGCTGTACACCATCGAGATGCCATCGGAGAGCAGGTCGCACAGCGCCACGGCCTTCAGCGGCCAGCTGTCGGGATCGCTGTCGAGCGGGTCCTCGGGCTTCTCTCGGTATTCGGTGACGAAGGTATTGATGACGCTGTCTTCGACCATCATCGCGTAGTCGAGCACGGTCATGTCCGCCATGCCGCCATCGGAATGGCGCGCGTCGATGTAGCGCCGGAACAATCCAAACTGTTCTGAAGTGGGCTCCGGCGGCACGCGCCGCGTTCCCAGATGGTTCGCGCGCTCATGTGCACGGCGCATCGAGCGGGTAATGACGAACTCATCGACAACGACACGAACCGACACGCACGCCTGGCAACCCTCGCAGTAGGGCATGTAGGCGATGTTCTGGCTGCGCCGGAATCCGCCGCGCAGCAGGTTGTCGATGAGACCGGCAGGCTTCTCCTGCGTCAGGTGCGTGAATAGCTTGCGTTCCTGGCGGCCATGCAGATAGGGGCAGGGCTGGGGCGCCGTGACGTAGAACTCCGGAAAGTGCTTCTGCTGCTCCGTCATTCGCCGGCGTCCCTCGTACTGCATTCAGGCGCCGCGGGCGCCATCGACCGTAAGCCGATGATATGTTGGCCGTTAGGGCGCGATCAAGGCACCTTTCATGGTGTGAGCCCCCGCAATGCCAAACCCCCTAATTTCCTCTTGTGGTGCCCATTAAGGCTCCTCGGCAACCCTAGCCGGTGCCCTTGGTCTCGGTCTGCCCATAGCAGGCGTTCTGCTCCAGGAATTCGACGATGCGGCTGGCAATATCGATGCCGGTCGCCCCTTCGATGCCCTCCAGCCCCGGCGAGGAGTTGACCTCCATGACCAGAGGGCCGCGTCCGGAGCGCACCATATCGACGCCTGACACATTGAGCCCCAGGGCGGCAGCGGCGCGCACCGCGATTCGCCGTTCCTCACCGGTGAGTTCGACCTGCATCGAACTACCGCCCCGGTGGACGTTGGAGCGGAATTCGCCCGGCCGGCCGACCCTCTTGGTAGCCGCGATCACTTCCCCGCCGATCACGAAGGCGCGGATGTCGGAGCCGTTTGCCTCGCGGATGAACTCCTGCACCATGATGTTGACGTTCGCGGCGCTGAAGGCCTCGATGATCGACTTCGCCGAACCCTGGGTTTCCGCAAGGATGACGCCCATGCCCTGCGTCCCCTCGAGCAGTTTGATGACGACGGGGACGCCGCCGACCTCCTTGATCACGTCCTCGGCGCGTCGCGGGCCGTGGGCGAAAGCGGTGACCGGGAGGCCGATACCCTCACGCGCCAGAATTTGCAGCGCCCGCAGCTTATCGCGCGAGCGCCCGATGGCGACGCTCTCGTTGAGCGGATAGACGCCCTGCATCTCGAACTGGCGCAACACCGCTAGGCCGTAGTGCGTGATCGAGGCGCCGATGCGCGGGATCACCGCGTCGAACATCGGCAGCCGCTGGCCATTGTAGCGCAGCACAGGTTGGTTGGAGGTAATGTTCATGTGGACGTGGAGCGTGTTGACCACGTCGATGGTGTGACCGCGCGCACGCGCCGCCTCGCAAATGCGGACATGGGAGTAGAGCTGCGGATTGCGGGCAAGCATCACGAAGCGCATCGAGCACCCCTAGAGCCTAGTGCGATGACCAAGACGTTCGCCAGATCGGCTGCAGCCGGATGGCGAAGCGGACTTCCCGACCTCAATCACACTCGGATCATTGATTCTGCTAGTGTCCTTCAGATCGCGCCATCCGTTCCGATCATGCAGTCGCGGAGACGAACTTTGCTATCAGGACATTAGGCCCCTAACCGGAGATGAACCTCATCGCGGAGCGGGCGCGTAGTCCATCGGCGGCAATTGAGAGAAAAGTTAGGCCCCGGCCTGTGCCGCGTTGGCCCAACCTGCTCAACGGCCTAGATATGCTGTGCAGACTGTATGCGATCACCGGGAGTTTGTAACGAAGCCGGCACCTTGCCCGGGGCGCTATAGGCCGGCGGCCCAAGCTCGTCCGGCTCGATGGAGGCATACAGCAGTGTGGCTGCGGTCGCGATCGTAACAAACAGAATGACAATGCCAAGCAGGGTGCGCTTTAGCGCCCATTGCAGCGTCGGCACCCGTAAATCCACAACATTCGTACCCTCAACGCGCGCGGGCGCCGTGGTTGTCGACATAGCTATGGCACTCTTTCAAAAGGTGAAAAGGCTTGTTGGCGTCCCTCAGGCAGGACGCATTGCGCCCCACCGTTTTCCACAACATCCATGGAAGAGGAGCGGCGTCCGGTCAAGGCTCCAAAAAGGTCGCGCAGCGATCTCGTGGCGCCTCGTTGTGGCGCGGCCACGCCCACGAGTGCAGCGCCTAAATTTCAGCCTTCGAAGAAGCTGATTTCACAGTTCCGGGCGCGATTGGCGCGCCAGCTCGACCGTCGCCTGCAGATCCACTTTTCCGGTCGCCAGAAGCGGTACGGCGGGAACGATCAGGATTGACCGCGGCACCCATAGCTCTGGAAACCCTTCGCGCCGCGCATGCGCCAGCAGCTCATCCTTGCTGGCCGCGCCCTTGTCCGTGACGAGGAGAAGCTGCTCGCCCTTGCGCGGGTCGGGAAAGCTCAACACCACGTGCTGCGCGTCATTCCACAACGCAGATGCGAGAAGCTCGATGGCCCCTAGCGACACCATCTCGCCGCCAAGCTTGGCAAAGCGCTTGGCGCGACCGCAGATGCGTACGCAGCCGTCCTCGATCGCGACGATGTCGCCCGTGTCGTGCCAGCCGCCTTCCGGCGCGACGATGACGCCCGGCTTATCGGCGAAGATGTAACCGACCATCACGTTGGGGCCACGTACGAACAGGCGCTTGCCGTCACTGAGGCCGGGGACTTCGTCGAGGCGCACCTCCATCCCCGGAAACAGCGGCCCGACCGTACCGTGGCGGTTGGCCTCCGGCACGTTGCAGGCGAGCACAGGCGAGGTTTCGGTAACGCCGTACCCCTCGAGCAGCTGCGCGCCGTAGGCTTCGAACAGCTGCCGCGTCGACTCCTTGACCTTCTCCGCCCCGGCCACGGCAAAGCGCAGTGTCGAAAGCTGGCCCGGCTCCGCAGCCCGCGCATAGCCGGCGAGGAATGTATCGGTGGCGACCATCAGCGTCGCCTTGGTCCTTTCGATGAACTTGGGAACCTGCTTGTAGTGCAGCGGGCTCGGATAGAGCGCGCATTTGATGCCTGCAAACAGCGGCACGAGCGTCCCCGCCGTCAACCCGAACGAATGAAACATCGGCAGCGGATTGAGAAGGATCTCGCCGGGCACGAGCAGGGTGTGCAGGTGGGCGAGCGCTTGGTGGACGTTCGACACCAGATTGGCGTTGCTGAGCACGACGCCCTTAGGAGAGCCCTCGGTGCCCGATGTGAATAGAATGACCGCCGGGTTGTCCGCCTTCTTCGGCGCGGGGCGGTAAAGGACTTTGGCCAACGCCGCGCGCGCGGCGCCGGCTAGCTTGTCCACGATGCCGATGCGTGCCCGCACATCCTCCAGGTAGACGATGCGCGTCTTGGAACCCGGCGCGTACTCCGCCCGGGCGAGAGTGTCGATGAGATCCTGGAAGTTGCCGGCCTCGACGAACCGGCGCGAGGTGAGAATGGTGCGCAGCTGCGCCGTTCCGATGGCCGAGGTAAGGGCCTTCTTGCCGGCGGAGAAGTTGAGAAACACCGCCACGCGGTCGTAGGCGTTGAGGCCCAGCAGCGTGATGATGAGCCCGGCCGAATTCGGCAGCAGGACGCCCACATACTCGCCCCGGCGTGCCAAGCCGCTGAGGCGCCGGCCCAGCACGAGGCTGGCCAGCGTCAGGCGCCGATAGGTCAGCGTCGTGCCGTCGGCATCCTCCACGATCACCCGGTCGCGGCCATGCCGCGAGGCCGCCTCCAGAAAAGCGGAAAACAGCGTGGTTCGCGCGCGCTGAGGATCGAATATCTGCGTCATCGAAACGAATATCGGCCGTCGCCGGCCCCTGTGTGTTTCAGCTTCTTGTAGCGAGTGGGTGGCGCGGCGCAATCGAAGATCGATTCTCTGCGACGGGCAAAAAAGACGACGTCAGAGCATTGTGCGGCGCAGCAATTTTTGCTGCAAAACAGGGCACGTTTCGGCTCGCATAGTTACTGAACGGTGAAATGAAACGCGGCCCGAGAAGGCGAAACGCCAGAGTTTGCCGGCATTCCGTGTCATCCCGTCAACAGTTGCCACGAATTCCCGAACTGTTCGGGATTTAGGCACTTTCTGCACATGATTGAAACTTGAGCAGCGTTAGATTCGGGCTTACGCTTCAATCAACAACAGCAAGAAACGACGAGGAACACGACCAAGGTGGATCCGGCCCTCTTCGGAGGGCGAATTCGGCAGGAACCTTGGGGTGTCCCATGATCGAAGTCGTCGCGATGGTCTGCTTCATCCAAGACCCAACGAGATGCAAAGACGTTCATCTGTCTTTTGCTGCGGAATCCGTTACGCCGCAGCAATGCATGATGTACGGCCAGGCTGAACTCGCCAAATGGACCGTAGGCAATCCCAATTGGCAAATCCGCAGGTTCACATGCGGGCGGGCCGGGCGCTTTGCAAAGGCTTAGCCAGGCTGGCTGAGCTTCACGAGTGGCCCGCCTAAACGGGCCGCCGCCCAGGCATTGATGGCTCCAACCGTTCTCGCACGGGCAACGAGAACGGACGAGCTGCCCGAAAAACCGATCGAAACAACGCGCTGCGGCTGCAACTCATTGCTTAGCCGTTGACTAAGCCGCCTTCATCGCCTCCCTAGTCGGCGTTTCCGCGCCCACGACAGAAGAGGGAGAAAGCGATGTCCGAAATTCCGTCAGCGCCAAAGTTCGACACGTTGGCCGTTCACGCTGGTGCCGCTCCTGATGCGTCGACCGGCGCCCGCGCGACGCCGATCTATCAGACGACGTCCTTCGTCTTCAACGATGCCGACCACGCGGCCGCTCTGTTCGGCCTCGAAGCATTCGGCAACATCTACACTCGCATCACCAATCCGACCCAGGCCGTCCTCGAGGCCCGCGTCGCAGCACTTGAAGACGGCACTGCCGCGCTCGCCGTGGCTTCCGGTCACGCCGCGCAATTCCTCGTGTTCCATACGCTGCTCGAGCCGGGCGACGAGTTCATTGCCGGCCGCCAGCTGTATGGCGGCTCGATCAATCAGTTCAACCACTCGTTCAAGAAGTTCAACTGGGACGTCGTCTGGGCCGATTCCACCGATCCGGCGAGCTTCGAGAAGGCCATCACCCCCAAAACCCGCGCCATTTTTGTCGAATCGATCGCCAATCCGGGCGGCGTCGTCGTCGATCTGCCGGCCATCGCCGCCATCGCCAAGAAAGCCGGCGTGCCGTTCATCGTCGACAACACGCTGGCGACACCCTACCTGTGCCGGCCCAAGGAGTTCGGCGCCGATATCATCGTCCACTCGCTGACCAAATTCATCGGCGGGCACGGCAACTCCATCGGCGGCGCGATCGTCGACTGCGGCACGTTCGACTGGCTGGGTGCCCGACACCGCTACGCCACGCTTGTCGACCCGAATGCCTCCTATAACGGGCTCAAGATCGCCGAGACGTTCGGCAATTTCGCTTTCGCCATCGCCGCTCGCGTCATGGGGTTGCGCGACCTCGGCCCGGCGATCTCGCCGTTCAACGCCTTCCTCATTTTGACTGGCGCCGAGACGTTGCCCTTGCGCATGGCCCGCCAAAGCGAAAACGCGCTAGCGGTGGCCGGGTGGCTGGAGAAGCATCCGCAGGTCGCCTGGGTGAGCTATGCGGCGTTGCCGTCGAGCAAGTTCTACCAGCTGCACAAGAGGATCTGCCCCAAGGGAGCCGGCGCCGTTTTCACCTTTGGCCTCAAGGGTGGCTATGACGCAGGCGTCAAACTCGTTTCCAGTCTGAAGCTCTTCAGCCTGCTCGCCAACATCGGCGATACGCGCAGTCTCGTCATCCATCCGGCCTCGACGACCCACCGCCAGCTCACCGACGAGCAGCGTACCGGCGCGGGAGCAGGACCTGACGTCGTGCGCCTGTCGATCGGCATCGAGGACAAGGACGACATCATCGCCGACCTCGAGCAGGCCCTCGCACAGCTCTAGGTGACGCGCCCGGCGACTCCCCGCGGGGAGTCGCCGCCTCTAAAAACTATTCGACCTTCTTCGACATGCGCCCGATGCCAACCGTCTGGCGGTGCCAATCCTTGATCGGCACGGCCGGGAATCCACCCATGACGGCGCCTGGTTTGACGTCGCGCATGACGCCGCTCTTCGCAGCGATTTGGGCGCCACGTCCGATCGTGAGGTGATCGGCGACGCCGGTTTGGCCGCCCATCATGACGCCGTCGCCAACGACCGTGCTGCCGGCGATGCCGACCTGAGCGCAGATCACGCAATGGCGCCCCAGCCGCACGTTGTGGGCGATATGGACGAGGTTATCGAGAACGCATCCTGTCCCGATCACCGTGTCCTCGGTGGCGCCGCGGTCGATGGCGCAGTTGGCGCCGATCTTCACGCTTTCCTCGATCACCACGCGGCCGAGCTGCAGCATGCGCTCAAGACCCGCAGGGCCCGGTACGAACCCGAAGCCCTGCGAGCCGATGGTAACGCACGTCTCGATTTCGACGCGGTGGCCGATGAGAGCGTGGCTGATGCTGGAATTGGCGCCGATGCGGCAGTCGTCGCCGATCAGCACTCCGTCACCGATAACGACGTTCGGACCGACGTGGCAGCGCTCGCCGATGTCGACGTCGCGCCCGATGACGGCCCCGGCGTCGATCTGCGTTCCAAGGCCGATGCAGGCACTCGGATGCACGCTGGCAGCGGGATGCACGCCAGCTACAAGCTCCCGCGGCGGGTAGAACAGGCGTCCCACCTGCGCGTAGGCGCGGCGGGGGTCACCGACATATATGAGACGGCTCGACGGCACCGCGTGATGCGCCAACTTGCGGCTGATGATGATGGCACCGGCGCGCGACTGGGTTAGCGCGCCGAGGTAACGGACATCGGTGAAGACACTGATGTCCTCGGGGCCGGCGGCATCGAGCGGGGCCACATCCTGAATGGCGATCGTCTCGTCTACGGGAAGCAGAGGTTCGGCACCGACGAGGGTGGCGATGTCCACGAGTGGAAAAGGGCCGGCCCGATGAAAGAAGCGAGCGTCAGCCATGTATCACCTGTACGCGATAAGCGGGCACGGCGGCCCAACTGGATTGCTTTAGCAGTATAGGAACGAGAGCGAGTTTCTAGCATGGATCAGAATCGAAAGGGAACGTGTCGCAGGGAGCAGATACACCAAAGGACTGCCTCTGCCGCGCCGGTGTTGCTCACGGGGCGGTCGGTTGACCCGCTGCGGCTAGTGGCGCCCTTTCAAGATTAACGGGCCACTCTCATTGTGTGGCGCAAAGCGAGAGCCGAAGGCGGACAACGTGTCGAAGCTGCAGACGACCGTGAAGGAAATTGCCGACGAGATGCGGGGCATGCCGCGTCGCGGAGAGGTGGCGACCTACATACCCGAGTTGGCAAGCGTCGATCCCAAACTCTTCGCGCTCGTCGTCGTCGATAGCAAAGGCGAGGTTGCGGCGGCGGGCGACGCCGACGTCCCCTTTTCCATCCAGAGCATCTCCAAGGTGTTCACGCTGACGCTGGCGCTGGGCAAGATCGGCGACCGGCTGTGGGACCGCGTCGGCCGCGAGCCCTCGGGCAGTCGCTTCAACTCCATCGTGCAGCTCGAAGTCGAGCGGGGCATTCCGCGCAATCCGTTCATCAATGCCGGAGCCATTGCCGTCACTGACGCGATCATCGCCGGCCACCAACCGCGCGAGGCGCTGGGCGAGATCTTGCGCTTCATGCAGTTTCTTGCCGCCGACACGAATGTTTACATCGACGACAAGGTCGCCGCTTCCGAGCAGCGCACTGGCTTCCGCAACGCTGCGCTCGCCAACTACATGAAGTCATTCGGCGTCATTGAGAGCCCGGTCGATTTTGCGCTGGGCGTCTATTACCATCACTGCGCCATCGCCATGTCGTGCCGCCAGCTGGCCATGGCCGGACGTTTTCTGGCGCACTTCGGTAGTCACCCAGAGACGATCTTGCCCGTGGTTTTGCCCGAGCGTGCGCGACGCATTAATGCGTTGATGCTGACCTGTGGGCACTACGATGGCTCTGGGGAATTTGCTTATCGCGTCGGTCTGCCGGGCAAGAGCGGCGTCGGCGGCGGCATATTTGCCATCGCGCCGGGGAAGGCATCCATCGCCGTATGGTCGCCGGGGCTCGATGTGTCTGGAAATTCGCAGCTCGGGCAGTTGGCTCTCGAG
>JBAZYB010000064.1:0-18040 GCA_041659545.1 Hyphomicrobium sp. | reverse complement strand
TGACTGGCCGGCGCGCAAGCAGCGCTTCGACGTCGTCTATCACCTGCTTTCCCCGCGCCTCAACCAGCGCATCCGCGTCAAGCTGTCGACCGATGAGACATCGCCGGTGCCGAGCGTGGTCGGCGTATACCCCGCCGCCAACTGGTTCGAGCGCGAGGCCTACGACATGTACGGCATTCTCTTCTCGGGCCATCCCGATCTGCGCCGCATCCTCACCGACTACGGCTTCCAGGGCTATCCGTTGCGCAAGGACTTCCCGCTCACCGGCTACGTCGAGGTCCGCTATGATGAGGCGCAGAAGCGCGTCATCTACGAGCCCGTCGAGTTGGCGCAGGAGTTCCGCGCCTTCGATTTCGAATCTCCATGGGAGGGCAGCAACTATGTGCTCCCCGGCGACGAGAAGGCATTAGGTCCCTCCGGTAGGGCGTGACCGACTGGCAAAGAGGTGGGCATTGGCTCGCTCGGGATCCGACATCGTCGCGTTTGCAATTGGCGCGGTTGCAGGCGTGTTGAGCTGGGACCTCGTGCGCCTCATCGGCATCCACAACGAAGCGTGGGACGATCCGAAGTACTGGCTGATCGGATATCCTTTGATGCTCCTCACGGCGCTCATGCTGGGGCTTGGCTTCCCGGAAATGCCCTGGCGCTGGGCACTCACGATCGTCGGGGCCCAGGCGGTTTGGGCCATCTTTCTGTCGCTGGCGACGGGAGGCTCGTTAGGTCTCTTGCCGCTCGGCGTCGTAACCTTTGCGCTGCTCGGACTGCCATGTTTGCTCGCCGCATACGCGGGACAGTGGTTGCGCCGACAGCTGCCGGAGTAGCTGTATGGCCCTGAGTGACGAACGCCTCGAGATGATCCGCGCCAATGCCGATTTCGCTGTGCGCGAGATGACGGGGCTTTGCGGGGCCGATTTCGGTTACAACGCCGCTTCGGTGGCCTGGGCCGAAGGCTTCATCGAGCGCCAGCGCCCCGCTGCCGCTCAGGACAACGCCCAGGGCATCGTCAACGTGCTGGGCAGCTACCTCGGCGAGGCGATCATAGCCGCCGTTCCCGGCTCCCGCTGGGCCGAGGATGCCAGCGGCTCAGTCGGCGTTCTGTTCCCCAACGGCGACATGGCCTACCCCTTCGCCAAGGTGGAGAAGCAACTCGCCGGCGGCCTTGAGGGCGGTGAGTCCATCCTCAGCTTCTACAACGTCACGGTGAACCATCTGGCGACCGGCAAGCTCAGCCAGGCCGCGAGCAAGGGGGCACCTTGAAGGACACGTTGAAGCCCGGCGACAAAACGCAATTCGCCTTCCCAGTCCCCACCGAGAAGACGGTGCCGCACCTCTATCCGGAAGCACCCGAATTCCGCGCCATGCCGACCGTGTTCGCCACCGGCTTCATGGTCGGCCTGATGGAATGGACGTGCCTCAAGGTGCTGCAGCCGCACCTAGACGAAGGCGAGGGGAGCCTTGGCATACACATCGACGTCTCCCACTCCGCTGCGACGCTTCCCGGTCAGACTGTGACGGTCGAAGCCGAGTGCACGGCCGTCAACGGCCGGCGCGTCAGTTTCCACGTCAAGGCGCACGACGGCATCGACCTCATCGGCGAGGGCCGCCATGAACGCATGATCGTCCCCTGGGCGCGTTTCGTCGCGCGCGCCAACGAGAAGGCCAAGCTGGCGCGCGTTTCCCCGATTGGTTAGAACGGTTTCACGCATTTTACGGTGCATCAGATGCCAGAGACAGACATCCGTCAGTTCAACATCAACTTCGGCCCGCAGCATCCGGCGGCGCACGGTGTGTTGCGGCTCGTGCTGGAGCTCGACGGCGAGGTCGTGGAGCGTGTCGACCCGCACATCGGCCTTCTGCACCGTGGCACCGAAAAGCTGATCGAGCACAAGACCTATCTGCAGGCCATCGGCTACTTCGACCGCCTCGACTACGTGGCGCCGATGAACCAGGAGCACGCCTTCTGCCTCGCGGCCGAGAAGCTCTTGGGTCTCGAGGTGCCCAAGCGCGCCCAGCTCATCCGCGTCCTCTATTCCGAGATCGGCCGCCTCCTGTCGCATCTCCTCAACGTGACCACCCAGGCCATGGACGTCGGCGCGCTCACCCCGCCGTTGTGGGGCTTCGAAGAGCGCGAGAAGTTGATGGTCTTCTACGAGCGCGCCTCGGGAAGCCGCATGCACGCCAAGTATTTCCGCGTCGGCGGCGTGCACCAGGATCTGCCGCCCGACCTCATCGACGACATCGCCGACTTCTGTGTGACGCACCCCAAGGTGCTCGACGACATCGAGACGCTGCTCACCGGCAACCGCATTTTCAAGCAGCGCAACGTCGACATCGGCGTCGTCAGTCTCAAGGAATGCTTCGAATGGGGCTTCTCCGGCGTCATGGTGCGCGGTTCCGGCGCCGCCTGGGACCTGCGCAAGGCGCAGCCTTACGAGTGCTACGCCGAGCTGGATTTCGACATCCCCATCGGCAAGAACGGCGACTGCTACGACCGCTATCTCGTGCGCATGGCCGAGATGCGCCAATCCCTGAAGATCATGCAGCAGTGCTGCGACAAGCTGCGCGCCCCGGAAGGGCAGGGGCCTGTGACCGCCGCCGACAAAAAGGTCGTGCCGCCGCGCCGGGCCGACATGAAGCGCTCGATGGAAGCGCTGATCCATCACTTCAAGCTCTACACCGAGGGATTCCATGTGCCCGCGGGCGAGGTCTATGCCTGCGTCGAGGCCCCGAAGGGCGAGTTCGGCGTCTATCTCGTCGCCGACGGCTCCAATAAGCCATACCGTTGCAAAATCAGGGCGCCTGGTTTCCCGCATCTGCAGGCGATGGACTACATGAACCGCGGTCACATGCTGGCCGACGTTTCTGCCATCCTCGGCTCGTTGGACATCGTTTTCGGCGAAATCGACCGGTAGTCGATGTGATGATCGACCTCCCCTTCTTTTTGGCCATAGGCGCCATTGGCTGGGGGCTGTCGCTTGCGACGTATCGGCCCATCGCGACCCGCACCGGATGGCCGCTCGGCGCCGCGCAACGCCGGCTCCCCGCACTCACGTTGCTGATTGCCATTGCGTCGATCGCCACCGGGACAGCATTGGCGCTGACCCGCGGATTAGGCGGTGGCGCCCTCGTCGTGGTGATCTTCGGTCTCGGCCTTGCTGTCTTCTGGAGCGGCTTTCTGCGCGTTGGGTCGCAGTCGGCGCTGTTACTCGCACCGCTGGCGGCCATTTCGCTGCTCGGCTTCTGGCTGTATGCGGCGTCGAGCTACGGTTGACCTGACGATAATCAGGCCGAGCGTGAGCCCGCGCTTGCAAGACGCGACTGTTAGACGTAGTGAACGAGTGATTGTGCGCTGCGACAAGTTCAGCGAAACTGGGAGCTGAGCAGGGCCGATCCCGGCCCATTGAGGGCCGCAGCGCTCTCCGTGAGGTTCCAGCCTTGGCCGTCCGCCGCCTATACCCCGAACAGCCGTTGAGCTTCGCGTTCACGCCCGAGAATCTCGCCTGGGCAACACGCGAAATCGGCAAATATCCGCCAGGGAAAGAGGCCTCCGCGGTCATCCCGCTGCTTTGGCGCGCTCAGGAGCAGGAGGGCTGGACGACCGAACCCGCCATCCGCGGCATCGCCGACATGCTGGGCATGGCCTATATCCGGGTTCTCGAGATCGCGACTTTCTATACGATGTTCCAGCTTGCTCCGGTGGGAAAGACGGCCCATCTGCAGGTATGCGGAACGACGCCGTGCATGCTGCGCGGCTCCGAGGCGCTTATCGAGATGTGCAAAGAGCGCATCGCCGAGCACCCGCACGAACTCTCAGCCGACGGCAATTTCTCCTGGGAGGAAGTCGAATGCCTCGGCTGCTGCGCCAACGCGCCAGTGGTTCAGATCGGCAAGGATACCTACGAGGATCTCGACCCCGAGCTGTTCGACAAGTTGCTCTATGACCTGCGCACCGGCAAGCCCGTGAAGCCCGGATCGCAGACCGGTCGGCGCGCGTCCTGTCCGGCAGGTGGTCCCACCACGCTGATCGACGACACGAAGCGCAATACGGAAAAGGTCTAGTGTGATGAACGAGAAATTCGCCATCCTGAAATGCACGGTGCCGAGCGAATTTCTCGATCTCAATCACACTAGCAACTCGATGATCCCAGCGTCCCTCATCATCCCGAGGCACGCTCCCGGAGCCAGCCGCGAACTCAGGCGTACTTCGGGATTGGGACGCTAGAGGACCAGAGGACTGCGATGCTGCAGGACAAAGACCGTATCTTCCGTAATCTCTACGGCTTCCATGACTGGCGGCTTGCCGGCGCGCGGGCGCGCGGCGCCTGGGATGGCACCAAGGCCCTGATCGACAACGGCCAGGACTGGATTATCAACGAGATGAAGGCTTCGGGCCTGCGCGGCCGCGGCGGCGCCGGATTCCCGACCGGCCTCAAGTGGTCGTTCATGCCCAAGAACGATCCCCGTCCGTCCTATCTCGTCATCAATGGCGATGAATCCGAGCCCGGCTCGTGCAAGGACCGCGAGATCATGCGCCATGATCCGCACCTGTTGATCGAAGGCGCGCTGATCGCCTCCTTCGCCATGCGTGCGCACACCTGCTTCATCTACGTGCGCGGCGAGTTCATCCGCGAGCGCGAGCACCTGCAGACGGCCGTCGACGAGGCCTATGACGCCAAGCTCATCGGCAAGGACAACGTCAACGGCTGGGACTTTGACATCGTCGTCCACCACGGCGCCGGTGCCTACATCTGCGGCGAGGAAACGGCCCTTATCGAGAGCATCGAGGGCAAGAAGGGGATGCCCCGCCTCAAGCCGCCGTTTCCCGCCAACGTCGGCCTCTACGGTGCGCCGACGACGGTCAACAACGTCGAGAGCATCGCCGTCGTCCCCGACATTCTGCGTCGCGGTGGCGCTTGGTTCGCATCCCTCGGCAAGCCCAACAACACCGGCACCAAGCTCTTTCAGATCTCCGGCCACGTGGTGAACCCGTGCGTCGTCGAGGAAGAGATGGGCATCCCGCTGCGTGAGCTGATCGACAAGCACTGCGGCGGCGTGCGCGGCGGCTGGGACAACCTTCTCTGTGCCATTCCCGGCGGCTCATCGATGCCGATGATCCCGGCCGATCAATGCAACGATCTGACGATGGACTTCGACGCGCTGTCGAAGCTCAAGTCGGGCCTCGGCACCGCCGCGGTGATCGTCATGGACAAGTCCACCGACATCATCAAGGCCATCACGCGCATCGCCTACTTCTACAAGCACGAGAGCTGCGGCCAGTGCACACCCTGCCGCGAGGGCACGGGTTGGATGTTCCGCGTCCTCGATCGCATGCAGCGCGGCGAGGCCGAGAAGCGCGAAATCGATTTGCTGTTCAACGTCACCAAGCAGGTCGAAGGCCACACGATCTGCGCCCTGGGCGATGCTGCCGCCTGGCCGGTGCAGGGCCTGCTGCGCAACTATCGCCACGTCATCGAGCAGCGCATAGAGGCGCGCAAGGCCGCCGTGAAAGAGGCCGCGGAGTGAGGCGCCAATGAAGATGCACCGCGAGAAGCACCGTCTCGACGTGAGCGTCAGCGATCTGTCAGGCTCCCGCTTTGACGACGTCAATTTGTCGGGCACGACCTACGAAAACGTGAACATGTCGGGCGGTCGCTTTCACGACGTCAATATGTCGGGCTGGCATGTGCGTAACGTCAACCTGTCAGGCATGCGGATTGAGGACGCCAATCTCGCCGGGGCTTCCATCTCTGGCAGCTGCCTCGAAGGAATGACGATCAACGGTGTCGAAGTCAGCGAATTGTTGGCCGTGTGGAATGAAAAGGCCATTCAGAGAGGTGTGGAGTGAGCAACCTGTCCATCGACATCATCGAGCAGCGCATCGACGAAGCCCGTGCGGCGGTCAAAGAAGCCGCCCAGTAGAACAGCTATCTTGCAAAAGGACCAAGTCGTGGACCTGCTGGCCCTGATCATCGCATCCTTCACGTTCGCAGCCGTCGCCGCAGCGCTGGCTGTCGGAGCCTTGGGCTATCTCGCGTGGGGCTGGATCGGCGCCACCATCGGCGCACTCGTCGGCTATGGGTTCGGCGTTTGGTTCGAGCAGCGCTTCGCCGGCGCGCAACTGTCGCCTTATGCAAAGGGCTGGGCATCGCTCAGCCTGTTCATCGGTGGGCTCGCCGTGCTCGCCATCGCCACGCGATGATGAGGATCGGGTAGCAACATGACCAAGCCAATCATCATCGACGGCAAGCAGATCGATGTCGAACCCGGCACCACGATCCTGCAGGCGTGCGAGATGGCCGGCGTCGAGATTCCGCGCTTCTGCTATCACGAGCGGCTGTCGATCGCCGGAAACTGCCGCATGTGCCTCGTCGAGGTGGAGGGGATACCCAAGCCCATCGCCTCCTGCGCCATGGGCGTCACCGACCTGCCGCCTAACAAGGACGGCGCACCGCGCAAGGTTCTGACCGCCAGCCCAATGGTGAAGGCGGCGCGCGAAGGGGTGATGGAGTTCCTGCTCATCAATCACCCGCTCGACTGTCCGATCTGCGATCAGGGAGGCGAGTGCGACCTGCAAGACCAGGCCATGGCCTATGGCGTCGGCGGCTCGCGCTATTCCGAGAACAAGCGCGCGGTCGAAGAGAAGTATATCGGTCCGCTCATCAAGACGTTCATGAACCGCTGCATCCACTGCACGCGCTGCATCCGTTTCATGACGGAAGTCGCCGGCGTGGAAGAGCTTGGCGCCATCAGCCGCGGCGAGGATATGGAGATCACCACGTACCTCGATCACGGTATTCTCTCCGAGATGTCGGCCAACGTGAACGACCTGTGCCCGGTCGGCGCGCTGACGCATCGGCCATGGTCGTACATCGCCCGCCCGTGGGAACTGGAACATACCCAATCGTTCGACGTCATGGACGCGCTCGGCTCCGCCATCCGCGTCGATTCCCGCGGCACCGCGGTGCTGCGCGTCCTGCCGCGCAACAACGACGACGTCAACGAAGAGTGGATCTCCGACAAGACCCGCTTCGCCTGCGACGGCCTGCGCACCCAGCGGCTCGATCATCCCTACGTCCGCGAGGGTGGACGCTTGCGTCCGGCGAGTTGGGACGAGGCGCTGGCCCTGGCCACCTCCAAACTCAAGGACGCCGCACCCGACCGCATCGGCTTCATCGCCGGCGATCTTTGCGCCGCCGAGGATATGTTCGCCTTCAAGGACCTGGCGACGCGCCTCAAGGTGAAGAACATCGATTGCCGCCAGGACGGTGCCAAGCTCGCGCCCCAGTTCGGACGCAGCAGCTACCTTTTCAACGGCACCATCGCGGGCATCGACGAGGCGGACGCGATCCTGCTCATCGGCACCAACCCGCGCATCGAGGCGGCCGTGCTCAACGCGCGCATTCTCAAGCGCTGGCGCCAGGGCGGCCTCAAGGTTGGCCTGATCGGCGAGAACGTGCCGCTCACCTACAACTACGATTATCTCGGCGCCGGCGGCCAGACGTTGCAGGAACTTGCCGACGGCAAGCACTCCTTCGCCGAGGTGCTGCGTGGCGCACAGCGCCCGATGATCATTGTCGGCTCAGGCGTAGCCGCCCGCCCGGACGGCGAGGCGATCCTCGGCACGGCGGCGCGCCTCGCGCTCGGCGCCATCGAGGGCAAGGACGTCACTGGCTGGAACCCCTTCAACGTGCTGCACACGGCAGCTTCGCGCGTCGCCGGCCTCGACCTCGGCCTCGTGCCGACGCAGGGCGGCCTCGACGCGATCCAGCAGGTCGCCGCAGCCGCGGTGGGCAAGCTCGACGTTCTCTTTCTGCTTGGCGCCGACGAGATCGATCTCCCGGATGCCGGCACGGCCTTCATCATCTATCAGGGACACCATGGCGACCGCGGCGCGCACCGCGCCGATGTCATTCTGCCTGGCGCCGCCTACACCGAGAAGAGCGGCACCTACCTGAATACAGAGGGCCGCCCGCAGATGACCGAGCGTTGCGTCTTTGCTCCCGGCGAGGCGAAGGAGGACTGGGCCATCCTGCGCGCCTTGTCGGCCAAGATCGGCAACGCGCTCCCCTATGACACGCTGCCTCAGCTGCGCACCGAAATGTACAAGGACGTGCCAGGATTTGCGCGCCTCGATGTGGTGCCCGCGGCGGCGCTCGATGGCGTCAAAGCGCTCGCCAATCTCACCGGGTCGATCGCCGCCGATCCTTTCGTATCGTCCATCAAAGACTTCTATCTCACCAATCCCATTGCCCGCGCCTCGGCGGTAATGGCGGAGATGAGTGCCTTGAAGAAGACCATGCAGGCGCAGCCGCGCCTCAAGGCCGCAGAGTAAGGAGCGGACGACGCAATGACCGACAGCTCCTGGCAGATGTGGTGGGACTACGGCCTGTGGCTCGCGGCGATGATCGGCTGGAGTCTGCTGACGCTCGTTGGCCTGCTGCTCATCATCGCCTTCCTGCTGCTCATGGACCGCAAGGTCTGGGCGGCCGTGCAGATGCGCCGCGGCCCCAACGTCGTCGGCGTCTTCGGACTGCTGCAGTCGTTCGCCGATCTGATGAAATTCGCCTTCAAGGAGCCGATCATTCCCGCCGGCGCCAACAAGGGCGTATTCCTGCTCGCACCGGTCGCCACGGCGACTTTCGCACTTGCCTCCTGGGCCGTTATCCCCGTCAACGAGGATAGCCTCGGCAAATGGGTGATCTCCGACCTCAACGTCGGCATCCTCTATCTGCTGGCGCTGTCTTCGCTGGCCGTCTACGGCATCATCATGGGTGGCTGGGCATCGAACTCGAAGTATCCGTTCATGGGCTCGCTGCGCTCCGCCGCGCAGATGGTGTCCTATGAAGTCTCCATCGGCTTCGTCATCATCACCGTGATCTTGTGCGTCGGCTCGCTCAACCTCACCGACATCGTCAACGCTCAGAAGGCAGGCATCGGCACCCACGCTGGGTTGCCGGCCTCGGCGCTCGACTGGTATTGGCTGGCGCTGCTGCCGATGTTCGTCATCTTCTTCGTCTCGGCTCTGGCCGAGACCAACCGTCCGCCCTTCGACCTCGTCGAAGCCGAATCCGAGCTCGTCGCCGGCTTCATGGTCGAATATTCGTCGACGCCGTACCTGCTTTTCATGCTCGGCGAGTACGTCTCCATCGTCACCATGTGCGCTTTGGCGACCATCCTCTTCCTCGGCGGCTGGCTTCCGCCCGTCGACGTTGCCCCGTTCAACTGGATTCCGGGCTTCTTCTGGTTCCTCGGCAAATGTGTCTTTGTCTTCTTCCTCATCTCCATGGCCAAGGCGATCGTGCCGCGCTACCGCTACGACCAGCTGATGCGTCTCGGCTGGAAGGTGTTCCTGCCGCTGTCGCTACTCATGGTGGTGCTGGTGGCGGCAATTCTGCAGTACACACGCGCGGCCTGAGGCGCGCCGACAAGGATCGACAGACGTGGCAGTGAACGTTGCACAATCGGTAAGGGCGCTCTTCCTCTGGGAGTTCGTGCAAGCCTTTGGCTTGGCGATGAAGTACTTCTTCTCCAAGAAGAAAACGCTCGACTATCCGTTCGAGCGCGGCCCCCTTTCACCGCGATTCCGCGGCGAGCACGCCCTGCGCCGCTATCCCAATGGCGAGGAACGCTGCATTGCCTGCAAGCTGTGCGAGGCCATCTGCCCCGCGCAGGCGATCACCATCGAGGCCGGCCCGCGCCGCAACGACGGCACCCGCCGCACCACCCGCTACGACATCGACATGGTCAAATGCATCTACTGCGGCTTGTGCCAGGAGGCCTGCCCGGTGGACGCCATCGTCGAAGGACCGAACTTCGAATTCGCCACCGAGACCCGCGAAGAGCTCTACTACAACAAGGAAAAGCTGCTCGATAACGGTGATCGTTGGGAGCGCGAGATCGCACGCAATCTGGCGGTCGACGCGCCGTATCGCTGATCTGCCCGGCAACGGGCTTGAGTGGCGTCTGGAGATGACTGTCTCTCGGCGCTTGGATTGAGAAGACGCATAGGGTACTCACCCTATCGCGGTTGAATGTGCCGCCGGCTCGCTCAGCGACGCGCCCTCGGGTGTGCGCTTCTCGGATCGGGGCGCGCAGGGGCTGTGGATCTCACGCAATGGCGCTGACGGCGGGCTTTTTCTATCTCTTCGCGACACTCTCCGTCGCTGCGGCGGTCATGGTCATCGTGGCCAAGAACCCCGTGCACGCGGTGTTGTTCCTCATTCTCGCCTTCTTCAATGCCGCCGGGCTGTTCATCCTGCTCGGCGCCGAGTTCCTGGCGATGCTGCTGGTCATCGTCTATGTCGGCGCGGTTGCGGTGCTGTTCCTTTTCGTCGTCATGATGCTCGACGTCGACTTCGCCGAGTTGCGCGCCGGCTTTATCAAGAACGCGCCCATTGGGCTGATCGTCGGCGGCATCGTGCTCGCCGAGTTGGTGCTGCTGTTCCTCGGCCGCGGCTTCGGTGTCGGCGTGGCCCAGCATCCCGGCGCCCCGCTCGCCGAGTTCGGCCGTGAGGCCTCCAATACGCAGGCGCTGGGGCTCGTCCTCTACACGCGCTACGTCTTCTTCTTCGAGGTTTCCAGCCTCATCCTGCTCGTCGCCATGATCGGCGCCATCGTTTTGACGCTGCAACACAGGGTCAACGTCAGGCGGCAGTCGATCGCCAAGCAGGTTGCGCGCACGCCGGCGACCGGCCTCGAAATCGTCAAGGTGCCCTCGGGCGGGGCCGTCATCCCCGCCGCTGAGGCGCGAAGCTGATGCGGCAAGCGGGGGCAGCATGACCATCGGTCTTGGACATTACCTGACAGTCGCCGCGTGCCTGTTCACGCTCGGCATGCTCGGCATCTTCCTCAACCGCAAGAACGTCATCGTCATCTTGATGTCGATCGAGCTGATGCTGCTTGCCGTCAACATCAACCTCGTGGCGTTTTCCTATTATCTCGGCGATCTCGTCGGCCAGGTCTTTGCCTTGTTCAATCTGACAGTCGCCGCCGCCGAAGCCGCCATCGGCCTCGCCATTGTCGTCGTCTACTTCCGCAACCGCGGCTCCATCGCCGTGGAAGACATCAACATGATGAAGGGCTGAGGGCATGATCTACTCGGCCATCGTCTTCCTGCCGGCGCTGGGCGCGCTGATTGCCGGCCTGTTCGGGCGGCTCCTCGGCCCGCGCCCCTCCGAGCTCATCACCACCGGCCTGCTGGTCATCTCGTGCGCGCTGTCGTGGGTTGTGTTCTGGCGCGTCGGCTTTGGCCATGAGACGTCGCACGTCGTCATCGAGCGCTGGATTACGTCCGGTGAGCTGGATGTGGGCTGGGCGTTCAAGATCGACACGCTGACTGCCGTCATGTTCGTCGTCGTCACGACGGTGTCGGCGCTCGTGCACATCTACTCCATCGGCTACATGCACGAAGACGACAGCCGCCCGCGCTTCTTCGCCTATCTGTCGGGCTTCACCTTCGCCATGCTCACGCTGGTGACCGCCGATAATCTCGTGCAGATGTTCTTCGGCTGGGAAGGCGTCGGCCTGTTCTCCTACCTGCTGATCGGATTCTGGTACACCAAGCCGGAAGCCAACGCCGCGGCGATCAAGGCCTTCGTCGTCAACCGCGTCGGCGACTTCGGCTTCGCGTTGGGTATCTTCGGTCTCTTTGCCGTCTTCCGCACTGTCAACCTCGATCAGCTGTTCGAGGCTGCCGGTGGTATGGCCGGGCAGACGTTCTCGTTCCTCGGCTACGAGGTCGACATCCTGACGACGCTCTGCCTGTTGCTGTTCATGGGTGCGATGGGCAAGTCGGCGCAGTTCCTGCTGCACACCTGGCTACCCGACGCCATGGAAGGCCCGACGCCCGTATCCGCGCTCATCCACGCCGCGACCATGGTCACCGCTGGCGTGTTCATGGTGGCGCGCCTGTCGCCCATCTTCGAGCATGCGCCTATCGCGCTGCAGTTCGTGGTGCTCATCGGCTCGATCACGGCCTTCTTCGCCGCAACCATTGGCCTCGTGCAGAACGACATCAAACGCGTCATCGCCTATTCGACCTGCTCGCAGCTCGGCTACATGTTCGTCGCCTGCGGCGTCGGCGCCTATCAGGCGGGCATCTTCCATCTTTTCACGCACGCCTTCTTCAAGGCGTTGTTGTTCCTCGGCGCCGGCTCCGTCATTCACGCCATGCACCACGAGCAGGACATGCGGAAGATGGGCGGCCTGCGGCCCAAGCTACAGTTCACCTGGGCGATGATGCTGATCGGCACGCTGGCGCTGACCGGCTTCGGCATCCCGCACATCGCCGGCTTCTCCGGATTTTATTCCAAGGACGCCATCATCGAGGCTTCGTTCGCCGCTCACACGCCCGGCAACTACGCCTTCTGGGCGCTGACGATCGCCGCCTTGCTGACCTCGTTCTATTCGTGGCGGCTCATGTTCATGACCTTCCACGGCAAGACCCGCGCCGACCACCACACCTTCGATCACGCGCACGAAAGCCCGCCGGTGATGCTGTTCCCGCTCTCCGTGCTCGCCTTCGGTGCCGTCGTGGCGGGCGCGGCCACTCCGTTTTTCATTGGCGAAGGCCAGGCCGAGTTTTGGGGCAAGGCGATCTTCAACGGCGAGCACAATCACATTCTCCATGCCATGCACGAGCTGCCCAATTGGGCGCCGTGGGCGCCGACCATCGCCATGGCCGCCGGGTTCGTGATTGCGTACTTCTACTATATCGCCGCGCCGTCGCTGCCCGCGGCGACCGCCAGGGCGTTCCGGCCGCTGTACCTGTTCCTGCTCAACAAATGGTACTTCGACGAGCTGTATGACCGCATCTTCGTGCGCCCGACATTCTGGCTCGGCAACTTCCTCTGGAAGGTCGGGGACATCAAGATCATCAACGGGTTCATCGACGGCACCGCCGCCAGCGTCTATGCGGTCACGCAACGGGCGGTGCGCGTACAGACGGGCTACGTCTATCACTACGCCTTCGTCATGCTCATCGGCGTGGCCCTGCTCGTCAGCTACTTCATGTTCATGGGTGGACCGCGCTAATGGACCTCGCTTCCACCCCTCTGCTCTCCATCGTGATGTTCATGCCGCTGGTCGGCGCGCTGCTCATTGGCGTTCTCAATCCTGAAGCCAAACGCAACGCCCGCTGGATCGCGCTTTACACCACGATCATCACCTTTCTCATCTCGCTCATCATCTGGATAAAGTTCGACCCGACCAGCGCCGGCTTCCAGTTCGTCGAGGAGCGGGCCTGGCTCGACGTGATGAAGTTCAAGCTCGGCGTCGACGGCATCTCCATGCTGTTCGTCATCCTGACGACGTTCCTCATGCCGCTCGTCATCATGCAGAGCTGGGTCGTCGAGGATCGCGTCAAGGAATATATGATCGCCTTCCTCGTGCTCGAGACGCTGATGATCGGCGTCTTCTGCGCCCTCGATCTGGTGCTGTTCTACGTCTTCTTTGAAGGCGGCCTCATCCCGATGTTCCTCATCATCGGCATCTGGGGTGGCGCCAACCGCATCTACGCGACGTTCAAGTTCTTCCTCTACACGCTGCTCGGCTCGGTGCTGATGCTGCTCGCCGTGCTGGCCATGTATTGGCAGGCCGGCACCACCGACATCACCACGCTTCTGACCTACAAGTTCCCGCCCGACATGCAGTGGTGGCTGTGGCTGGCGTTCTTCGCCTCCTTCGCCGTCAAGCTGCCGATGTGGCCGGTACACACTTGGTTGCCGGACGCGCACGTCGAGGCGCCGACGGGCGGCTCGGTCATCCTGGCGGCGGTCCTCCTGAAAATGGGCGGCTACGGCTTCCTGCGCTTCTCGATGCCGATGTTCCCCATCGCCTCGGAGCATTTCGCGTCGATGATGTTCGCGCTGTCGGTCATCGCCATCATCTATACATCGCTGGTGGCGCTGGCGCAGACCGACATGAAGAAGCTCATCGCCTATTCGTCGGTGGCGCACATGGGCTTCGTCACCCTCGGCATTTTCACCTTCTCGACGCAGGGCGTCGAAGGCGCCATCTTCCAGATGCTGTCGCACGGTATCATTTCGGCCGGTCTCTTTCTCTGCGTCGGCGTCATCTACGACCGTATGCACACCCGCGAGATCGCCGCCTATGGTGGCCTCGTCGAGCGCATGCCGATCTACGCAACGTTCTTCCTCATTCTGACCATGGCCAATGTCGGCTTGCCCGGTACATCGGGCTTCATCGGCGAATTCCTGACGCTGCTCGCCGCCTTCAAGGTCAACACCTGGGTCGCGTTCTTCGCCACCACGGGCATCATCTTCTCGGCTGCCTACGCACTCTATCTCTACCGGCGCGTGGTCTACGGCGCACTCGTCAAGCCGGCATTGAAGACCATCCAGGACATGAGCCCGCGCGAGATCGCCATCCTCGCCCCGCTCGTTGCCTTGACGCTTTTCTTCGGCATCTATCCCGCACCCATCCTCGACGTCACGGCGGTGTCGGTGAAGAAGCTGGTCTCGTCCTACGAGGCGTCGGTGCAGTCGGCGGCTCTGCCGGCGGTCAACACCGTCCCGACTCCCGCCTCATCCGCTCAGCCGGCGCCCGCGCCGGGCCACAACTAGGGAACGGCCGCGATGCATGCGTTAGAGAGCTACGCGCCGATGCTGCCCGAGATCGCCGTCGCGGTCGGGGCCATGCTCATCCTTATGCTCGGCGTGTTCCGCCACAACGTGCAGGCGGGCGCCGACTATGTCTCGGGCTGGCTGTCGGTGATCGTGCTCATCGCCGCCGGAGCGCTCATCCTTCACGCCGGCGACGCGCGTGAGGTGCTGTTCGACAGGGCCTTCATCTCCGACGGCTTCAGCCGCTTCTCCAAGCTGCTCATCCTCGCCGGCACCGTTCTGGTGTTTGTCATGTCGTTCGACACTCTGGCGCGCGCCAAGCTGCTCTCGGCCGAGATATGCGTGCTGATGCTGCTCGCCGTCACTGGCATGATGCTCATGGTATCGGCCGGCAACCTCATCGCCCTGTTCCTCGGCCTCGAACTGCAGAGCCTGGCACTCTACGTGATCGCCGCCATCGATCGCGGCAACGTCCGCTCCTCCGAAGCCGGCCTCAAGTACTTCGTGCTCGGCTCGCTGTCGTCGGGAATGCTGCTGTACGGCGCCTCGCTCATCTATGGCTTCACCGGCTCCATCGACTTGTCGGTCATCGCCACCGCCGTGCAAGGTCAGCCGGCGACGCAGAACATCGGCCTCATCGTCGGCCTCGTCTTTTTGCTTGTCGGCCTCGCGTTCAAGATCAGCGCCGTGCCCTTCCACATGTGGACGCCCGACGTCTACGAAGGCGCGCCGACGCCGGTGACCGCGTTCTTCGCCGCCGCGCCCAAAATGGCCGCCATGGCCTTGCTGGTGCGCACGCTGATGACCGGCTTCCCCGGCATCGCCCTGCAGTGGCAGCAGATCATCGTCTTCCTATCCATCGCTTCGATGCTGCTCGGCGCCTTCGCCGCCATCGGCCAGCGCAACATCAAGCGGCTGATGGCCTATTCGTCCATTGGCCACGTCGGCTATGCGCTTATCGGCTTGGCTGCCAACAGCGAGGCGGGCACCCAAGCCCTGCTCGTCTACCTCGCCATTTACATCATCATGACCGTCGGCGCCTTCGCCTGCGTTCTGTCGATGCGCACCGCCGACGGCCCCGTGGAGGACATCGATTCCCTCGCTGGGCTCTCCAGCTCGAATCTCCCCATGGCCTTCGTGCTCGCCATGATCTTCTTCTCCATGGCCGGCATACCTCCGCTCGCCGGCTTCTTCGCCAAGCTGTACGTCTTTGGCGCAGCGGTGAAGGGCGGGCTCTACACCTTGGCCGTGATCGGCGTTCTGTCGAGCGTTGTCGGCGCCTTCTACTATCTGCGCGTCGTCAAGGTGATGTTCTTCGACGAAGCCAAGCAGAGCTACCTGCCGGCCGACCCCGGCGCGCGCCTGGTGATGACGCTGTCGGGCGCCTTCGTGCTGTTGTTCGTGCTCATCCCCGCACCGCTCGTCAACGCCGCGCTCGCCGCCGCGCGGTCGCTTGACATCGCCACGACCGCCGCACGATGACGGATACGCCGGCTGCTCTGCCGGAGGGCTGTCGTTCCCTCCACCTCGCCGAGGTGGACTCGACCAATGCCGAAGGCTTGCGCCGCGTGCTGGTCGGTGAACGTGGGCCGCTGTGGATCCGCGCTGATCGCCAGACCGCAGGGCGTGGACGCTCCGGCCGCGCCTGGTCCTCCCATTCGGGCAACCTTTTCGCCAGCTGCGTCACCGCGTTGTCCTGCCAACCTTCCAGGGCTGGCCAGCTTTCACTCGTTGCCGGTGTGGCGGCCATCGACGCCATTCATCGCGCCGGCGCCGGGCCAAATCTGCGCCTCAAGTGGCCGAACGATATCCTCGTCGATACTGCAAAGCTCGGCGGCATCCTCGTCGAAAGCAGCTCCCGTCCCCCGCAGCCGGGCATCGTCGCGGTCATTGGGATTGGCCTTAACCTCGTCTCTGCACCCGATAATTTGGGGAGAAGCGCGACATTTCTCTCCCGGCACGGATTAGTGCTTTCACCGGACGAGGCGTTGTGCTTCCTGGCGCACACCATGAGTGACTGGATCAAAACCTGGGATAATGGCGAGGGCTTCGCACAGGTGCGCGAGGCATGGCTTGCCCGCGCCGGCGCTATTGGCGAGCCGCTCACCGTCAATGCCGCGCAGGGGCCCGTATCGGGCACGTTCGCTGGCCTTGACGATTATGGCGCCCTGCTCGTCGACGATGCCGAGGGACGCCAACTCAGCTTCGCCTTCGGCGATGTGACGCTCCCACCGAAAGACGCCAACGCATGAGCAAGCCGAAGCGGAGTGCCGGACCCGCCACCGGCGGCGACGAGCTCGTATTCGTGTCGCTCGGGGGGCTCGGCGAGATCGGAATGAACGCCTACCTCTACGGCTTCGGCCCGGAGGATCAGCGTCGCTGGCTCATGGTCGACTGCGGCATCACGTTTCCCGAGGGTGAGAACGACCCCGGGATCGATGTCATCCTCCCAGATGTTCGCTTCATCGAGGAGAACCGCACCGATCTCACCGGCATCGTCATCACCCACGCGCACGAGGATCATATCGGCGCGTTGATCGAGCTGTGGCCGCGGCTTCAGGCGCCGGTGTATGCAACACCGTTCACGGCCGGCATGCTGCGCGCCAAGCTCGCCGAGCATGGCAACGGGCTGGACATTCCTATCCACGTCGTCGATCTCGATTCACAGTTCAACGTCGGGCCGTTCAGCATCGAGCTGTTTTCGCTCACGCACTCCATTCCCGAGATGAGCGCGCTTGCCATCCGCACGCCGCTCGGCACGATATTTCATACCGGCGACTGGAAGCTCGACGCCACGCCCACCATCGGCTCGCCAGCCGACGCCGCGCGTCTCGCCAAACTCGGCGATGAGGGCGTTCTGGCGCTGATGATCGACTCCACCAATGCCTTCCGCGAAGGCATCTCGCCGTCTGAGCAGGACGTGGCCGCTTCGCTCGCCGAAATCATCAAGAAGGCGCCTCGGCGCGTGGCCGTGACGACCTTCTCCTCCAACGTAGCGCGCGTCAAAGCCGTTGCCGAGGCGACGCGCGCTGCCGGTCGTCAGTTGGTCGTTGCCGGCCGCGCCTTGCACCGCGTCATCGACGTTGCGGTCGACAACGGCTATCTGCCCCGCGGCTTCCGCTATCACGACCAGGATCAATTCACGTACATTGATCGCTCCGACGTCGTCCTGCTGTGCACCGGCAGTCAGGGCGAGCCCCGTGCCGCGCTGGCCCGCATCGCCGAAGAGGAGCACGGCGCCATTTCGCTCGACAAAGGCGACTTGGTGATCTTTTCCTCGCGTACCATTCCCGGCAACGAGAAGGCCGTCGGCCGCATCCAGAACAACCTGGCCCGCTTCGGCTGCGAGATACTCACCGACAACGAGGCCCTGGTGCACGTCTCCGGCCATCCGCGCCGTGACGAGTTGCGCCAGATGTACCGTTGGATGCGACCCCAGATTACCGTGCCCATGCACG
>JBAZYB010000063.1:0-18052 GCA_041659545.1 Hyphomicrobium sp. | reverse complement strand
CCGTAGCCGAAAGAGCCGATTCCGGCGTTGAACGGCAGTAATCCTCGTATTCGTCGGTCGAGAATGTCTCCGTCCACACGCCCGCAACTTTCTTCCGCCGCTTCGCTACCCAGGCATAGGCGGTGTTGCTGTTGGTGGTATTTCCGGTCTCGCTGTCGTTGTAATAAGCCCGCGACTTGAGCGTCACGTTCTGCAGCCCAATCCCCGGAGCGACCGCGCTTGGCAGTGCACCAAAATACTCCAGCTGAGTCGATGAGCTTTGCGTCGTGACATCCATCTGCATGTCGCGCCAACTGTGACTCTGCCAGACCTGACTATAGTCGGTGTGCGATGTGTCGAACGTGAAGCGCCCGATGTCGGTCTTCAGAGCTGTAGCGAAGCGCAAAAAGATGTTGTCGGAATCCTCGCTGACGAACCCATCGTAGAATTTGTAGTCCTTCTGCCGGGTCGTTTCGGCTTCCTTGCGACTGGCCTGCAGAATGAAGGATAGCTGGTTGGTGATTGGCGCGCCGACTGACGCAGCAAGATTGTTACGCGTAAATGTCGGGGCAACACGATCGAGCGGGTTTGTACCTGTCGGCGTTGCCAACAGATAGCTCACCTGATCGTCGGTCATCTGGCTATAGGTTACCGACGCGCGGTAGCGGTCGGTCGGCGGGCGCGCCAAGTCATACATGACGACTCCGCCCTGGAACTGCCCAAACTCGGCCGAGGCGTTGCTATCGATGACCGTCGCTGTGCCGATGAAATCGGAGGGCACGAAAACGGTTTGCGAATGCTGTCCGTAGACAGAATTGAGGTTCGGAGTTCCATCCTGTTCGAGGTCGGTGGTGAAATTCGCTCCCTCGACCGGACCAGTAATCGTGCTGATCGACACCCCGTTCAGGATGATGTTGTTTTCATAGGTACGCCCACCATTGATCGACAGCTCTAGCGGCCGCGTATCGATGAGGCTCTGCGGCGTGACACCCGCATTTGTGTCGGTGTCGTTCTGATACTGCACGTTCGGCAAGTTGCGTAAAAACGTGTTGGCGTCTCCGCTTCCATCCGTGCGCAGGTTCACATTGTTGGCGTCGAATATCGTCGTGCCGATATCGCTCAGGGCCTGCCCGTAGACGATTCCCGGAACATCCGGCTGTGTCACTTCGCCCGGCGCTGCCGGTGCTGCTGCAGAACTCTTGCCCTTCACTCGCTTCTTCGTCTTGCTGACGGGCGCGTCGACCACCAGACTGGGCAGCGGCGAAGCGCCGGAAGAGGGGGCACCACTTTCGGCGGGTTTCACTTCGGTCGTCGACTGTCCTGAAGATCTGCCCGCCGCTGCTTCCGTCGCCGCCTCCGGTGCGGAAGGGGCGATTGCGGGCTCCGATTCCTGCGCCGAGGCTGCTGAAATCCCCATCACCAAGGCGCACACCAACACGCGCGCGCAACAGCGCGCGAACACACTCGAACTCATCTTCCCCCCAACGCGTACGCTACTTTTTTACTGGAACGGCGGCTGGCGAAGGCAGACGTGAGCGGGCACGCACCTATGGCTGGCGATCAGAAGCTCGAAGACTTCCCAGACCCGAGCTTTCAAGGGCCTCCGACACCTAAATAAACATTACTCCATTAGTCAACAATATACTCAACCAGTCAGCGCGGCATCCCGACGAGCCGCGCTGACCAGGATCAAGTAGCGCCAGTGCCGACGAAGGCCTATCCGCCCGACGCGCGTCTGCGCCGCTCGATGAGGCTCAACGGGATAGGCGCCACACGGCGTTGCTCGTGCGGAAATGGCGTGCGCGTGACGGGGCTTTGAATTGCCATCACTTCGGCATCGTCTCGGATCTTGCTCGTTGCCTCACGCCAGTCGCCGGCGCTGGGCATGTAGTCGACCGCCTCAGGTTCGACATCAGCGCGCGCTGTCACGGCCGCACGCGGAATCTGGAACATGCCAATGCCGGCAGCGAGCCCCTGCAATTCGCCGAGAATGGCCGTACGCCGTGACTCGTGATCGCTGGCTATCGTCTGCACATCCGCCAGGAGTTGCTCATCGAGCCGCGCCAGTGCATCCCCCAGCGCCTTGACCAAAGCCTCCTCGCGCGTCGCGGTTTCGGCAATTTGGATGTGCATTTCTTCGAGTTGTTGCTGCAGCTTCCCCATATTGGCCCCCTCATTGCTTCAGTCGAATCAAATCGCCAAAGCAATTGGGCCATCGCATCGGGCCAAAAATGAGGTCGGATCAGTAGCGTGCGCCATTGGGCAGCTTGCGGAACTCGTCCCACACCTCCTGCGCCTGCGGCCGCATGATCTGCTGTAGCGCCACCTGTCGCCTCTCGTAGGGGAACGACATGTCCTTGGCGATGTTGCTGTCATCGAACAGATCGGCGTAGTCCGTCCACGATGCAGCGAAGAAGATCTTGCCGACGCGCGCCCAATAGGCCGTCGAATAACACATCGGGCATGGCTCGCAGCTCGAGTAGAGGACTGCCCCGTCGATATGCGGGCTGCCAGCTTTGCGGCACGCTTCCCGGATCGCGTTGACCTCCGCATGCGCGGAAGGATCGCTATCGCGCATCACGCTGTTGCCCGCCGCCGCGAGAACCTTGTCGCCCAGAACGATGACAGCACCGAACGGGCCACCAGTCTTTTCTTCCACGCCTGCCTTGCGCATCAGTTGCAGCGCCATGGCCATATACTTGCGGTCTTGATCGTTCACTTGCTGCATTGCCTGCCCACTCTGCGGTGCCAACTCGGCCGATATTGAACCCGATGATAGGGCGATAGCTGCCGCAGAGGCAGTCCCGGCAACAAGGAAATCGCGGCGAGCGATTGTCCGGATGCCTGCTGACACTAGTTCTTTGTTCGTGGGTGACATTGGGGGAGGCCTCCGTTGTTGGAGCCAAAGTCGCCCAACATGCCTTCAAAAGCACTCAAGGCATCCGCTGAATCCCCGCCCATGCTTTCAGCTTCATTGCCGGCGCGATCAAAAGGGTCGGCGCCGCTTGGAAAACAGCCGCGAGGTTTTGGTGATGCGGGAGCTAGACGGTGCCAAGCATGGCGCCGGCAAGGCGCGCCTGGGAAAGAAGACGCTCCCTCTTCTCCGCGGGAACCCGCACCCGGGTGCGGATCTCGCCGCTGGCGAGTCCCTCGCGCTCGAGCACCTCGGTCTCCTCGTGCAGCCAGCTCATGAGCCGCCCGCCCTCAATCGGGATGACGAGCTCGAAGACGACATCACCCAGACCCAGCCGCCGATCCACTTCTCCCAGCAAGGTCAAGATGCCCTCGCCCGTCACCGCCGAAACGAGGACCGGTGGGCGCTCGACCCAGCGGGCGGCGCTCACGGCTTCTTCCAGCGTCTGCGCGCTGAGCAGGTCGATCTTGTTCCATACCTCGAGGATCGGCGCCGCAGCCGCCTGCGTATCGATGCCCAGGTCTTTCAGCACCGCCTCGACGTCGCGTGCCTGGCTGTCAGTCTCAGCATGCGAGATGTCGCGCACGTGCAGGACGAGATCCGCCTCGATGACCTCCTCCAGCGTGGCGCGAAAGGCGGCGACCAGCATCGTCGGCAGATCGGAGATGAAACCCACGGTGTCGGAAAGAATGATCCGCCGGCCGCTGCTGAGGCGAACCTCGCGCATGGTCGGATCGAGCGTCGCGAACAGCTGGTGCTTGGCGTACACGTCGGCGCCGGTGATGCGGTTGAACAGCGTCGACTTGCCCGCATTGGTGTAGCCGACGATGGCAACGACCGGGTAAGGCATACGCCGCCGACCCTTGCGGTGCAGCTCGCGCGTGCGCACCACCACTTCCAAGTCCTTACGGATGGCGATGATCCGCTCATCGATCATGCGCCGGTCGAGCTCGATCTGCGCCTCGCCCGGGCCGCCGAGGAAGCCGTAGCCACCGCGCTGGCGCTCCAAGTGAGTCCACGTTCTGACGAGCCGGCTCTTTTGGTACGACAGATGCGCTAGCTCAACCTGCAGACGTCCCTCTTTGGTGCGCGCCCGCCGGCCGAAGATCTCCAGAATGAGCCCGGTGCGGTCGAGGACCTTGGCGTCCCAAGCGCGCTCCAGGTTGCGCTGCTGGATGGGCGAGACAGGATGGTCGATGATGACGAGGTCGATCTGCTGTTCGGCGATCTGTGCCTTGAGGCTCTCGACCTTGCCGGTGCCGAATAATGTCGCCGGCCGCGGATTGGCGACCGGTACGAGCAAGCTCTCAACCACGTTGAGGTCTATGGCCTCGGCGAGCCCCGTCGCCTCTTGCAGACGATCGTGCGGCGAATGCAGCGGCGCCGTGCGGCCGGGAGTGCGAGTCTCATCGCCGGCGCTGCGCGGCTGTCGCTTGATATCGGGAACAAGAACGAGTGCGCGCGCTCCGGTTGCCCGCCGCTCGCCATCCGATCGCTCTGCTATCTCTACGCGTTCGTCTATGACCGGTGTCCGAGTCTAGGCCTCGGTCGTCTCGGTCTCCATGAGGTGGACCGGTTGGCCGGGCATGATGGTCGATATTGCATGCTTATACACGAGCTGCGAATGACCGTCGCGCCGTAGCAGCACACAAAAGTTGTCGAACCAGCTTACGATCCCCTGAAGCTTGACGCCATTGATCAGAAATATGGTCAGCGGCGTCTTGTTCTTGCGCACGTGGTTCAGGAACGTGTCCTGAAGATTCTGAACTCGATCTGCGCCCATTGTTGTTGTCCGCCTGTTCTAGGTCTGCTGGGAATTCGGCCACTCCGGTGAGCGACACGCGGTGACCGTAATATAATTACGTTATGCCGCACTGCACACTAAAAGGTATACCAATTCCGTCATCAAAAAGAAGACGCCTCACGCGCTCGAAATGGCGGCAAAGTGGTGAAATTTCTGGCGTAGCTGCCCCACCACCGGTCCCGGTTTGCCACTGCCGACGGGACGTCCGTCGATAAGCACGACGGGCATCACCGTCTGGGTGGCCGACGTGATGAATGCCTCTCGAGCGGCGTAGGCCTCCTCCAGCCGGAATGGTCGCTCGATCAGGCGCACATCCGCCTTGCCAAGCGCATCTTTCAAGGTTGCCCGCGTCACGCCCGGCAGAATATCGGCGCCCAATTGCCGGGTGATGACATCCCCCTTGTCGTCGACGATCCAGGCGTTGCTGGAGGCCCCTTCGGTCACGAAACCTTGGGCATCGACGAACCAAGCTTCCCGTGCCCCCGCTTTGCGCGCCGCCTCCTTGGCGAGGCAGGCCGGGAGCAGCATCACCGTCTTTATGTCGCACCGCTGCCAACGGATATCCGGCATCGATTTCACCGCGATGCCGGTCAGCGCGTTGGCGTGCCCCCGCTCAGGCGATAGCGGCCGCGCCAGACACACGACCGTTGGCGGCACGTCAGAGTCGGGGAAATAGAACTCGCGCGGCGCGGCACCGCGCGTGACCTGCAGGTAGACAAGCCCGTCCCGCACCCGGTTGCGGCGCACGACCTGCCGCATGATCAGGCCGAGAGCGGTGGGACTCATCGGCTGGCGGATCTCCAGTTCCTGCAACGAGCGCTGCAGGCGGGCCATATGGCGCGCCTCGTCAACGAGACGCCCGCCGCACACTTCGCAAACTTCATAGATTGCATCCGCAAACTGGAAACCTCGGTCCTCCACATGCACGGCGGCCTCGGCGTATGGCACGTAACGGCCGTTGACGTACACAATGCGGGTCACATGATCACCGGGTGTCTCGTTGCGGACGGGAGCATCAAGCCTGCCGCACTTCCATGCCGCGGTGCTCGGACGACACCCCGAGCGCGCGCAACTTGCGATGCAATGCAGAACGCTCCATGCCGACGAACTCGGCGGTACGGGAGATGTTGCCGCCGAAGCGATTGATCTGCGCCAGGAGGTACTCGCGCTCGAAGATCTCGCGCGCCTCACGCAGCGGCAGCGACATCAGATGCTCGGCGCCGCCGTTGACCGGCAGCGGCACATTCGAGCCGATCTCTTCGGGCAGCATTTCTGCAGTGATCACCGTCGACGGATCACCGCCGGCAAGGATCATCAGCCGCTCGATGTTGTTGCGCAATTCGCGCACGTTGCCCGGCCAGTCGTGGGCCTGCAGCACCGCGATAGCGTCCTCGCCGATACGGCGTGGCGCAAGACCGGAGGCACTGGAGAGCTGGCCGACAAAGAACTGGATAAGGTCCGGGATATCCTCGCGCCGTTCTGCAAGGCTGGGAACCCGCAGCGGCACGACGTTGAGACGGTGGTAGAGGTCCTCGCGGAAACGCCCCTCGGCAATCTCCCGCTCCAGATCGCGGCTCGTCGATGAGATGATGCGCACATCCACAGCCACCTTCTGGCTGCCGCCGAGACGCAGGAACTTTTGCTCTACGAGCACGCGCAGGATCTTGCCCTGCGTCTCGAGGGGCATGTCGGCCACTTCATCGATGTACAGCGTGCCGCCGTGCGCTTCTTCCAGCGCGCCAACCTTGCGCGGTCCACCGCCGGCCCGATCCTCGGTGCCAAACAGCTCCTCTTCGACGCGGTCAGGCGCCATGGCCGCCGCATTGAGGACGACGAACGGACCTTCGGCACGCGCCGATTTCATATGGATGACGCGTGCTGCCAGCTCCTTGCCGGCACCGGAAGAACCGCGAATGAGAATACGGCTGTTGGTTGGTGCTACACGGTCGAGCGCATTGCGCAGCTGATTGATCGCCGGGGACTTGCCAATCATCTCGGCGCTGAACGTGGAACGCTCGCGCAGCTCCTTGACCTCACGCTTCAACTGCGAAGCCTCCAGGGCGCGCAGCGTGACGAGAATGAGCCGATCGGCCTTGAATGGCTTTTCGATGTAGTCGTAGGCGCCACGTTTGATGGCCGTCACGGCCGTCTCGATGTTGCCATGGCCGGAGATGATGACCACCGGCAGGTCTGGATAGGTGCGCTTGATGTAGGAGAGCACCTCCAGGCCGTCGAGCCGGCTGCCCTGCAGCCAGATATCGAGCACGACGAGGTGCGGTCGCCGCTCCTCGATCGACTTCAGCGCTTCATCGCTATCGCGAGCGAGGCGCGCGCTGTGCCCCTCGTCCTCGAGAATACCGGCGACCAGATCGCGGATATCGGCCTCATCGTCGACGATCAGGATGTCAGCAGCCATAGTATCAAAACTCCTTCGGTCGATATCCTCGGCCTAGAGGGCCGACGCTTGTTCGGTTTGTGAATGGGCGCTTGAGGGTAGTGCAGGCCCGTGTCCGTAAACGAGCGGCAACGTGATGCGCACGAGCGCTCCGTGATTGCGATGTGGCGCCGGCGGTGCGTCCTCAAGGGACAGCGTGCCGCCGTGCTGCTCGGTAATTTTCTGCACCATGGCTAGCCCCAGGCCGGTGCCCTTGTGCCCCTTGGTCGTCACGTACGGTTCGAGCAGACGAGCGCGATTTTGCTTAGGCAAGCCAATGCCGTTGTCGATCACCTCGATCATCACCCTATCCGGTTGCAGCGTGACGATGGTCTCGACGCGACCCTTCCACTCAGGGTCTTCCTTGAGGGCTGCCTCTCGCGCCGTCTCCACCGCTTCACTCGCATTCTTGACGAGATTGGTGATGGCACGCGTGATGAGACGCCGGTCGATGGACATCAGCAGCGGCTTTTCAGGGATCTTCAGCTCGTACTGAATGTCGGGATGTCCCTCACGGAACAGCACCACAGGCTCCTGCACGGCATGGCGCAGGTCGCTCGAAGCCATCTCAGGCCGCGGCATGCGCGCAAACTCGGCGAACTCGTCGACCATCGTCTTCAGGTCCGTGACCTGCCGCTCGATAGTCATGGTCAGCCGGTCGAACGTTTCGCGGTCGTGGGTGATATTCTTCGAGTACTTACGCCGCAGCCGCTCGGCGGAAAGCTGAATGGGCGTCAGCGGATTCTTGATTTCATGGGCGATGCGGCGCGCCACATCCGCCCAGGCCGCGGTGCGCTGGGCAACGACGAGCTCCGTCACGTCGTCGAAAGTCAGCACCGAACCGACGTCGCTGCCACCGGCGCGCTCCCGCGTCACCATCACGGCGAATGTGCGCTCCTCGCCGCCGACAACAAACGTCACCTCGAGTTGAGAACGCTGCTTCAGCGAATGATCGTCCGGGCGGTTGAGCACCTCTGCGAATGCCGGGATAGCCTCGCGCAGCTTCGTGCCGACGAGCTCCCCCTCCTGCAGCCCCAGCAGCGTGCTGGCAGCTCGACTGACGAGCGTGATGCGATCCTGGCTGTCGAGACCTATGACGCCGGCCGAGACGCCGGACAACGTGGCCTCCATGAAATGACGGCGCTCCATGAGCTGCTCGTTGGCCGTGATCAGCGCCCCGTGCTGGGTCTTCAGTTCGCGCGTCATGGTGTTGAAGGTCTGCGACAGACGACGCAAATCGCCCTCGCCGCGCTTCTCCGGCAACTCGATGTCGAGGTTGCCCGTAGACACCTCTTGCGCTGCGCCGATCAGCCTCCGGATCGGCGCAACAAACCGTCCCGCAAACCACATGCCGACCCAGATGGCGGCCAATACAGCCGTCATCGATATCATTAGGTACATCAGCCCGTGCGCGACCTTGAGCCCGCCGCGCGCCTTGCGCAGGCGATTGAACTCATCGACGTTCTGCGCCGTGAGCCGCAGATGCTCGGTCACCTGCGGGCTAACCGCGCGGCTGACGAATAAGAACATACCCGGGTAGCGCTCGAGCTTGCTGACCGCGCCGACGCGATAGCTGCGCGAGCTCGGCATCAACAGAGCGACCTGGCCGGAGTCCGCCTGCGCGACGGCACTCTCCGGCGGGCTGATATAAGGCATGCGGTTGTCGGCGCTGGTCTCGATGACCGGCTGGCCTTGGCGATTGATGATGTAGGCGAGCGGCAGATCGCGCAAGCCTGCCTGCACCATCACCAGCCGCTGCAGCTTCGCCGGGTCACCACCGATGCTGCCGGCGGCCATGTCGAGGTCACGCGCCATGTTGACGATGTCTGTGCGGATCACCTGCCCGTGTTCGTCGAGATAGGCGTTGGCCACTTCGCGCGATGACAGGACGATGGCGCGCGTACTGGTCGCGAACCAGCCGTCGAGAGAGCGCGAGAAAGTCACGGTTGCGCCGATAGCCAGCAGCAACGTCGGCAGTGCCGCGATGATCGAGAACAGAGCGACAATGCGGATATGCAGTCGCGCTCCGGGCGTGCGCGCTCGCCACGCTCGCGTCAGCCCCACGAGCTGCCAAGTCAGCAGCGCAATCATCACGATGATCAGCACGACGTTGAGGGCCAGCACCGCCAGCACGACCTCGTTGCGTGGCGTGATCGGCGTCAGGCCAGTGAGGATCAGGTAGGTTGCCAGCGCCGAGACGAGCGAAAGAAGGACCAGGCACAGACCAATCCAGAACGCTCGGTCGCTCGGATTGAGGGCGGACCGCCCTTCCTCCAAGCTATGGCCTCGCTGCGGTGCGACAGGCACTGCCGGCATCAAAACGCTTTCGCTGATGGCCCCGGGGGGAGGCCGTTGGAACGTCCGTCAAGTCACGGACATATCAAGCAACAGACTGTGACATTTTCGCGACGTGGCCAATTGGTAACGCCAGCAGACGCGCGGCGCAAGCCCACGTAAATAATGGCCAAGGATTTCAAGGGGACAGGCGGGCCGATCAGCCCTGTGGCGTGCGGAAAACCCGAATATCCAGCGCCCTGATCCGAGAGCGCAATGTGTTGCGGTTCAAACCCAGCAACTCTGCAGCTCTTATTTGATTGCCGCGTGTCGCCGCCAGGGCAGCCGACAGCAACGGCAACTCCACCTGCCTGATGATGCGATCGTAAAGCCCCGGAGGCGGGAGCTCTTTGCCGAACCCGGAGAAATACCCCGACAGGTAGCGCTCGACCTGCTCGCTCAGATCCTTCGAATCTCCACCACCGATATCGAGCGTCTTCTCCGGCAGCACCTGTATCAGTTCCTGCTCGACGATCGGCGCCGTCAGGGTGTCCTGGGTGTAAAGCGCCGCAAGGCGACGCACGAAGTTTTCCAGCTCGCGCACGTTACCGGGCCAGGGATGCGTCTTGAGGCGATCGATCGCTGCGGCCTCGATGGACTTCTGTCCCAGTCCCTCGCGGGCTGCCTGACGCAGGAAGTGCCGCACGAGATCGCCGACGTCCTCCAGGCGCTCGCGCAGCGGCGGAATGCGGATGGGCACCACGTTGAGCCGGTAGTAGAGATCCTCGCGGAAAAGGCCCTGGGCAATCTGCGATTTGAGATCGCGATGCGTCGCAGCGATGATGCGCACGTTGGTCTTGATGGGCGTGCGCCCGCCAACGGTGGTGTATTCGCCCTCTTGCAGCACGCGCAGCAGACGCGTCTGCGCTTCGAGTGGCATATCGCCGATCTCGTCGAGAAACAGCGTGCCGCCCTCGGCTTGCTCAAAACGGCCCTGGGTACGTGTCTGCGCGCCGGTGAAGGCGCCCTTCTCATGGCCGAACAGCTCGCTCTCGACCAGCTCGCGCGGGATCGCCGCCATGTTAATGGCGACGAACGGGCCCTGCCTGCGGCGGCCATAGTCGTGCAGCACGCGCGCGACCAGCTCCTTGCCGGTACCGCTCTCGCCGTTGATCATCACCGTCAGGTCTGTCTGCGTCAGACGGGCGAGCACACGATAGATTTCCTGCATCGCAGACGAGCGACCGATGAGCGGCAGCTCTTCGTTCTCGATCTCCTGCGCCGGGCGCTGCAACCGGCGACCCGGCTGCGTCAGCGCCCGTCCGACAACAGCGACGACTTCGTTCAGATCGAACGGTTTGGGCAGGTACTCGTAAGCACCCTTTTCCGCGGCACTGAGCGCCGTCATCAACGTGTTCTGCGCACTCATGACGATGATGGGCAGATCCGGACGGATCTTCTTGATGCGCGGAATGAGATCGAACGCGTTCTCGTCCGGCATGACCACGTCGGTGAGCACCACATCGCCCTCACCCTGGCTCACCCAGCGCCACAATGTCGTGGCGTTGCCGGTGGCGCGCGGCGCATATCCGGCTCGGGCGAGCGCCTGGTTCAAAACCGTGCGGATCGCGGTGTCGTCGTCAGCAATTAGAACGGTGCCACGGGCCATGCCCTACCTCGGGGTAGATTTCGCGGTGGAGGGGCGATCCTGCATAGGAAGCAGGACACGAAAAACGGTGCGCTTGGGCTCGCTGTCGAGCTCGATGATTCCCCCGTGGTCATTGATTATCTTGGCCACGAGAGCGAGCCCGAGGCCAGTGCCATACGGTTTGGTTGTGACGAACGGATCGAACAGATGCTCTCTGAGGTGCTCGGGAACGCCCGAGCCGTTGTCCTCGATTTGGATCATCAGCGGCAGGCTGATGCGCGACGCCGAGCCCTGCACGGACAAGCGAACACCGGGACGAAACGACGTCGTCATGATGATGCGGCCCTGCGCCTTGTTATCGCCGAGCGCCTCGACCGCGTTCTTGACGAGGTTGAGAATGGCTTGCACCAGCTTGTCGCGATTACCCGAAACCGGCGGCAGCGACGGATCGTAGTCCTCAATGAAGCGGATGCCGCGACCAAACCCGGATTCGCACAGCCGCCGCACGTGATCGAGCACGTCGTGGATGTTCACCGGTTCCTTGGAGAGGGGGCGCTCGTCGCCGAACACCTCCATGCGGTCGACAAGATTGCGGATGCGGTCCGTCTCCGAGCAGATCAGCTGCGAAAGTGAGCGATCGGCATCGGACAAATTCTGCTCGAGCAGCTGCGCTGCGCCGCGGATACCCGACAACGGGTTCTTGATTTCATGCGCCAACACCGAAGCAAGCCCCGAAACCGAACGCGCCGCGGCCCGGTGGGTCAACTGGCGTTCGATCATTTGCGCCATGTTCCGCTGCTGCAGCATCAGCACCACGTCGCCGGGATGCTCTGGCATCGGACCGCCAAAAACATCGACCAGCTTAGGCGTCTGGAATTTCGGCCCCGAGACCTCGATGCCGTATTCATTCACCGTGGCACCCGACGCGCGCACCTGCTCGACGAGCGACAGCAACGGGCAACCAAACGCAACGACATCCTCCAGCTTGATCCGCTTTAGAAGCGCGATACCGCTGGTGAGAAACGCCTCGGCCGCCGAGTTGGCGTAGACGATGCGATTTTCTTCGCCCAGCACGATGATGGGATGCGGTAGCGCCGCCAGCAGCAGGTCATGCTCCACGGGGCGACGGTTGGAAGGAGTTGGGCGTGTAGCCGTGGCGGCCTTCGTCATGCGGCTGCCTCCAGAGTTTCATCGTAGAACGCAGAAAGGCCCTGCACGGCGCGCACCGGATTATCTTCCGTGCACAACTGCCGCCGCCACGCCTTTACAGCGTCGGCGGGCTGACCACTCCGCTCCAGATACCAGCCGATATGCTTGCGTGCATTGCGCAGGCCCAGCTGCTCGCCGTAGTGGGCAAGCATCGCTTCGACATGCGCGCACGCCATCTTGGCCTGTTCCGCCAGCGACGGCGCCGAGAATGGAGCATGGCCCGCCAGATAGGCACCGATGCGTCCCGGCATCCACGGGGCACCGTAGGCGCCCCTGCCGATCATGACGCCGGCGGCGCCAGATGCCGTAAGCGCAGCAGCCGCGTCCTCGGCCGAATTGATGTCGCCGTTGACGACCACGGGAATGGAGACGGCGCTGGAAACCTCGCGCACCGCGCTCCAGTCGGCGCGGCCTTTGAAGAACTGGCAGCGCGTGCGGCCATGCACGGTGATCATCTGCACGCCTGCTGCCTCTGCGCGTCGCGCCAGCTCGGCGGCATTCTTTGACTTGTCGTCCCACCCAAGCCGCATCTTCAGCGTCACCGGCAGCCGCACGGCGCCGACGACAGCTTCAATAAGAGAGATTGCGTGGTCGAGATCGCGCATCAAGGCACTACCGGACAGCTTCCCCGTTACTTCCCGCGCCGGACAACCCATGTTGATGTCAACGATATCCGCGCCGAGGTCCGCGACAGCGCGGGCCCCTTCGGCCATCCATTGCGCTTCCCGGCCAACGAGTTGAATAGCGAACGGAGCAAGCTCACGGCCATCGGTACGCCGCTTTACGTCGGCGCGGCCACGAACCAATTCCTCGCAAGCCACCATCTCGGAAACGACCAGACCCGCCCCGAGGTCGTGAGCCAGTCGGCGAAATGGCAAGTCCGTCACGCCCGACATCGGAGCGAGCAGCACCCGGTTCGCCACCTCATGGGGGCCAATGCTGAGACCGCCTCTGATCGACGTCATGCCGCTTGCTCAGTATTTAGGCAATGGAATTGTGTGCCCTTCATTTGTGCACAATACGGACTCGTAAGTTATTTCGCAAGCGCGAACAAACCTCTCCACAATTGCCCTTGAAGGCCAATCTGTCTAAGCAGGCCGGGGCTTAGCTGATGGGTGCGACAATGGCGACAACGGCAGCGGTAATCGTGGCGGCAGGCCGCGGAACGCGTGCCAAAGGGACAGGCGGATGGGTGGGTGACACAGAGTTGCCCAAGCAATACCTGCCTTTGGCCGGCGCCCCGGTGCTGGCCCATTCCCTGCGTGTCCTGACAGAACATCCACAGATTAGTACCGCTGTGGTCGTCTACAACCTCGATGACGCGGCCCTTTACGCCCAGGCGACCGCCCCCTTTGCCAGCCGCTTGCTCCCCCCCGTTCCGGGAGGCACGACGCGCCAGGGGTCGGTCCTCGCCGGCCTCGAAGCCCTGTCCAAACACCAGCCCGATCTTGTGCTCATCCACGACGCCGCCCGGCCCTTCCTCACCGCCGACCTCGTCAGCGACCTGATCGCGGCCCTGGCCGACCAGCCGGGCGCTATCGCCGCCGAGCCCGTCAACGATACGCTCAAACAGGCGGCCCCCGACGGTACGATCACCCGCACGATCGATCGGCAGGGCCTTTGGCGAGCCCAGACCCCGCAAGCTTTTCGCTATGCTGCAATCCGCGACGCCCACCGCCGCGCCCGCGCCGCCGGCCTCAATGACTTTACCGACGATGCCGGACTTGCCGAATGGGCAGGACTGCCCGTGAAGCTCGTAGCCAGCCGTACGCAGAATATGAAACTTACCACACCCGCTGATGTCGCCCTCGCCGAACGCCTCCTCATGACCCCCGCCACGACCCTGGAGCCACGCAACGGCACCGGCTTCGATGTGCATCGCTTTGCGTCCGGCGATCACGTCTGGCTGTGCGGCGTGAAGATCGCACACACACATCGCCTCGAAGGTCATTCCGATGCCGACGTCGGTCTGCACGCTCTCACCGACGCGCTGCTCGGCGCCATCGGCGACGGCGACATCGGCCAGCACTTTCCTCCCGGCGATCAACGCTGGCGCGGCGCCGCTTCGCGCATCTTCCTTGCCGACGCCGCCCAGCGCGTCGGCAAGCTGCATGGCCGCATAACCAACGTCGACGTCACGTTCCTCTGCGAAGCACCCAAGATCGGTCCGCATCGCACCGCCATGCGCAACGTTGTTGGAGAGATCCTCGGCATCGATCCCCAGCGCATCGGCATCAAAGCGACAACTATGGAGGGGCTCGGCTTCATCGGTCGCGGTGAAGGCATCGCAGCGATGGCGAGCGCAACGGTGCTGCTACCACTCATTTAGCGCTACCGATCAGCGTTCTTGCATTTGACCCCCATGGCAGAATCGCGGCATCAAAGCCCAAAGGTGGTTGTATGACCACGAGCCTTCGGGGGGCAGACATGAACCTGATGACCAATACGCTGGAACGTAAGCCAGTCGAGACCGCAAGCATTGCCGACATCGCCGAGACAACGGCAGGTGCGTGTCTTGCAACCCGCGTCCGACAGTTGTCGCGCATCATCACGCGCGTCTACGACGACGCAATGCGCCCACTCGGCATCACAGCCAGCCAGTACACGCTGCTTGCGCAGCTGGCGCATCGCGATGCGATCACGGCCGTCGAGATCGGCCACGAACTCGACATTGAAAAGTCGACACTGTCACGCAACCTGAAGCGCCTTCTAGCGCTGGGTCACATCAATATGGATCCGCCCGCCGGTCGCCGCGGACGTGGCCTCCACCTGACGCCAAAGGGCCAGGCGATCCTCAAGGATGCCTTCCCCGTCTGGCAAGACGCCCAAAAACGCGCCTTTACGGTGATGGGCGCAGAAAGCCGCAACACACTCGATCACCTGCTGCACCAGGCTGAAAGACTAGCCCCCGCTTGAGGGCGACACCGCGTCGTTTGACCAGCCCGTCTCGCCAAGGACTATATTGAAGGGGTGCCGCCCGGCGCCCCTTTTCTCTTTTACGAGGCCAGTGAGAGCTGTGTTCCCTGCGGACCTCTATGATGCCGCCAAAGCGTTGCTGGATAAGTTGCGGCAGCACGCGCTGCTTGTCGCCACGGCCGAGAGTTGCACGGGTGGACTGCTGGCCGGGCTGCTGACCGAGATCCCCGGCGCGTCAGCAGTGGTCGAGCGCGGCTTCGTCACCTACTCCAACGCTGCCAAGACCGAACTCCTCGGCGTACCCGCAGACCTCATCGAGCGACGGGGTGCGGTGAGCGAGGAGGTGGCCCGCGCAATGGCCGAAGGCACCTTGGCGCGCACGCCCGTCCATATCGCGCTGTCTATCACCGGAATAGCAGGCCCCGATGGAGGCTCCCCCGAGAAGCCGATCGGCCTCGTTTATCTGGGCGTCGCCGCGCGCGGTGAGCAAACGAGAGTTCGTGAGCATCGCTTCGGGCACATCAGTCGCAGCGCCATCCGCCTTGCCAGCCTGCGTGAGGCGCTCCTCCTCATCGACGGCGCCATCAAACCGGGCATCCCACATGCGCAAGCCTAACAGTTTGACCGCAGTTGCCTTGGTTGCCGCCACCCTGGCGGTCGTACCGGCCTTTGCCGGCGAACTCAGCGTGCGAGAGTTGACGACGCAATTGTTTGCCGCCGACCGCAGCAAGCCACTTCACTTCAGCGGGCTGGATCTACGCGAACTCGACCTCAGCACCCTCGACTTCAAAGGCGCAACGATTACCGACAGCAACCTCTTTGGCGCCGACCTCAGCCGGGCGGATCTGGCACAAGCCGTTCTCAAGGGCTCGCGACTCGATCGCGTCACCATCATCGGCACGCGCTTTGACGGCGCCGATCTTTCCGACGCCAGCTTCCTGCGTCCCTCTACATTCTCCACCCTTGCCGCACCGGTAGCCGAAGCCGCCAGCTTCAAAGGTGCGAACCTTCAACGCGCGCGCATGTTCGGCCGCTTCAGCCGCATGAACTTCTCCGGCGCCAACCTGTCTGGCGCGACGCTCGCTCCATTCGGCCGCACGGGATTCATCGAGCACCTCTGGCGTACGGAACTCTCCGGCGCCGACCTGTCGAACGCAGATCTGTCGGGCGCCGACCTCACCTATGTCCTGCTGTCCTTCGCCAACTTGCGCGGCGCCAACCTCACTGGAGCCGTGCTGAAGAAGGCCGACCTGTCGCGTGCCGACCTGACCGGCGCCGATTTGACTGGCGTCGACCTCTCCGAGGCAGATCTCGATGGCGCCATCCTCACTGGAGCACGCGGCGTCAACACCGCGCTGGGTCTTTCGACCGCGCGCAACGTCGACAAAGCCATCCGCTAGCTGGTGAAGCTCTCATCGCCGGCGCCCGACTTGCCATAGACGATCCGCGCCCGGTTCTCGAAGGCGTCCGTATACTTGCGCACGGCCTTGTCGAACACCGCGCCCATGAGCATCGACAGCACCCGCGAGCCAAACGCGTAGTCGATATAGAAGTGCACCTCGCACCCGCCCGGTACATCGCGAAACCGCCAGCGGTTGGTGAGGCGCGCAAACGGACCGTCGATTTTGACGACATCGATCTCGCGCCGCTCAGGCCGCAGCGTGACACGGCTGGTAAAGCGTTCGCGGATGGCGTGATAGCCGACGCTCATAGTCGCTGTGAGCACCGTGTGTGTCGAACCCACCTCGCGCGAGGTGACCGACAGAGATTCGCAGAGCGGAACGAACTCGGGATATCTCTCGACGTCCGCTACGACCGCGAACATCTCTTCGGCAGTGAAGGCAACGCGCCGCGTCGTCTCGAAGGTGGGCACGTACCGCTCCTGTTGCGCTCAGTCTGCCTTGTCGGCACGACGGCGCTCTTGCAGCCGCGCAAAGTCCTCACCTGCATGATACGACGAGCGCGTCAGCGGGCTCGCGGCGACAAGTGCGAAGCCTTTGGCAACGCCGATCTGGCGCAGCGCCTCAAACTCGGCCGGAGTGACGAAGCGCGCAACTGGCGCATGGCGCGGGCTTGGCTGCAGGTACTGTCCGATGGTCAGGAAGTCGACGCCGGCTGAACGCATGTCGTCCATCACCTGCATCACCTCCTCGCGCGTCTCGCCCAGACCCACCATGATGCCCGACTTGGTGAACAGCTGCCCGTCGAGTTCCTTCGCCCGCTGCAATAGCCGCAGCGAGTGGAAATAACGCGCACCAGGCCGGATCGACAGGTAGAGCCGCGGCACAGTTTCTAGATTGTGGTTGAACACGTCGGGCGGCGCCGCAAGAACCGTCTCCAACGCACCCGCTTTGCGCATGAAGTCCGGTGTCAAGATTTCGATGGTCGTTGCGGGCGCAGCGGCACGCAGCGCCGCGATGACGCGGGCGAAATGTTGCGCGCCGCCGTCGTCCAGGTCGTCGCGATCCACAGAGGTGATGACGATGTGCGTCAGCCCCAACTTGCGCGCTGCTTCGCCGACCCGCTCAGGCTCGGTCGGATCGAGAGGCTTCGGCATCCCCGTGCGCACGTTGCAGAAGGCACAGGCGCGCGTGCACGTGTCGCCCATGATCATGAAGGTCGCATGCCGCTTCGACCAGCACTCGCCAATATTGGGGCAGCGCGCCTCTTCGCACACGGTGTGCAGCCGGTGCTCACGCACGATACGCACCGTCTCGCCATGCTCGGCCGATCCAGGTGCTCGCACCCGGATCCAGGTAGGCTTCGCGAGGCGCGGCTTTGCTTTCGGCTCGTTTGCCTCGATCGCTACGTCGTCAATGGGAGCAGATGCGTCCAACGGATAATCCTGCCTTTGGCCTCCGCGCCTACTCTAAA
>JBAZYB010000062.1:0-18464 GCA_041659545.1 Hyphomicrobium sp. | reverse complement strand
TTGCATTGTGATCATGGTCGGCTTCGCCCTGATGATGGCTGTGCCTTATCTGGTCATGGCATGGAGTAAGTCATGAGCAGCGCGCATACACCGGGGGCGTGGAACTACATCCAACGTGGTACTCAAGTATGGGGCCGATCAGTCGGTGGATGCAGACTTGAAGAATCAGATCATCTAATCGCAGACATTCGTGGGTGGGGACATATTCAGTACCTGCCAAACGGCGCGGAAGTGCAGGACGCAAATGGTCGCCTGATAGCCGCCGCGCCTGATTTGCTTGAGGCTTTGAAGTGGTGCAAGTCGCAAGGGTTTCTCTCCTACACAAGACGCACAGAAAGCAACAAAGAATTTTGTGATGCTGTGGACCGTGTTGATGCAGCCATCGCCAAAGCAACCGGAGCAGCATCATGAGCCGCCTATTCAACAGCGCCATTTTCCTGACTGCTCTAGTCGTCGCAATCAGCCTGATCGTGGGCTATTGCACAGAGCGATATGCCGATGTGATCTGGCAGTTTCTGGCGGCGGTGTCATGAGCCAAGACACATTGGATCGTCTGTGCAAGGAAGCCTTGCAGCGCATCAATTATTGGATTAACCGAAGTGCAGGACAGCACGTCCGGGCTATGAAAAACAACTGGAGTAAATATCGTGAACGTAAGAACTGATGACGAAATATTGGCCCGAATTGAACAAATCAAAGAAGCTGATTTCTTTGGATTTGAGACAGGCGATCTTGTGGTGTGCTTGCCTTTTGAAAAAGCAAAGAAGTACCTCATTGATACCGTCAAATCTGATGAATGGAATGTAACGCCACATGACCGTGATTCTGTCGTGAAGACCATCACGGAGTACATGGAGTTTGCATGGGACAAAGCATGCAACGGGCGCGGCATCAGTGCAGGTAGGAGTATGGCTCACTACAACGCTTTGGTATGGCTTGCTGGCGATGACCTTGGTGATTTGAATCATTACCAGTTTTACGGCAAAGACAACCTGCGAAAAATCTGTGACCACTACGGATTGGATGCTGAACATTGGGATGACGGTGTTCGTGAGAATTAACTGGAGCCGCTATGACAACACTTGATGTTTACCGCTTTGAGTACAAGATAAACCGACGCTTTCACGGGCCAATCGTTTCTGCTTTTTTGGCAGTGCGAGTGGCATTGGCACCGATCCCTTTTTAACTGGAGAACAACATGGACAACATGCAACTATGGCGCAGCGTATGCGTCACCGATCCCGGCGCAGTAAAAGCGATCACCGGCAAGCAATACAAAGGGAATTCTCCCAAGCCATATTGGATCATTCAACGCGCTACAGAGACATTTGGCCCCTGTGGTATCGGCTGGGGCATCAACGTGCTGAATGAACGTTTTGAACGCTTTGGAGACGAATCTCTTCACATCGCAACCGTGCGCGTCTGGTATGTCATGGACGGCAAGCGCGGTGAGATTGTGCAAATGGGCCAAACCCGCGCCGAGTACACGAGCGCAGGCGGTAAGCACATCGTTGACGAAGATGCTCCAAAAAAGTCTGTCACTGATGGCATGGTCAAGTGCCTTTCAATGCTTGGTTTCGCTGGCGACATTTTCAGCGGTCAATGGGACGACTCGAAATATGTTGAATGGGCAAAGCAAGAAACTGAACGGCGTGAATCACCAACACTGACTGATGAACAGGTGTCAGAGATCACAGGGTTGCTTGATGGCCGCGACTTCAAGGTATTTATGGAGTGGGTGAGTAAATGCGTTGGGAAAAAGCACATCGCTTTGAAGGACGTATCTGCGGATGCTTACATACCGATCATCAAGAGACTGACAGCAAAACAACCAACTAAGGAAGCAGCATGAACAACATCACAGTAGCTGGGACACTCGGGCGCGATGCCGAAGTCAGGGCCATGCCAAACGGTGATCCGGTGGCATCATTTTCGGTCGCAGATTCGCAAGGCAAGGACAAGATCACTATTTGGTGGAACTGCCAGTTGTTCGGCAAACGCGCCGAATCACTCGCGCCCTATCTTGTGAAGGGCGGCTCTGTCACTGTGTCTGGAAACGTCACTGAGCGCGAGTGGACTGATAAGGAAGGCCAGAAGCGAAAGAGCATGGACATTCGCGTGAATGATGTTGCTTTGCAGGGCGGCAAGCGTGAAGCAGCGCCAGCAACCGAACTGCAACAGGCAGCGAAGCCAGCGCCAACGGGTAGCGGGTTTGACGATATGGACGACGATGTGCCGTTTTAAATGGAGAACCATCATGAACATTTCGCTTTTTGAACTGAAACAAGAGTACCAACTTGTCGCGCACAAGCTGCAAGATATGGATTTGGACGAACAGACGATAGCTGACACGCTGGAAGCCTTCGCTGGTGATCTGGAAACCAAGGCCACGAACACCGTCATGGTTAGCCGCAATATGCGTGCTACAGCAGCCGCAATCAAAGAGGCAGAGGCAGGTATGGCCGCGCGGCGCAAAGCGATTGAGGACCGTGCCGACTACCTTGACAAGCGCGTGTTCGAAACCATGCTCGAAACAGGCATCACGAAGATCGAGTGCCCCTACTTCAAGCTGTCGATTCAGGACAACCCGGCCAGCGTTGACGTTTTCGACTCGCTGCAAATTCCTGCCGATTACATGCGCGAAATCCCTGCGACAAGCGCACCCGATAAGACGCTGATGAAGAAAGCAATCCAAGACGGTTACGAAGTGCCAGGCGCAAAGCTCGTTCACGGCAAGAGGCTTGTATGCAAGTAATGACCCACTGGCAGACAGCCTACTACACCCCGCGCCGACTTGTGATCGAGTGCAAGGAACCCAAGCACTCAATCCGTGCCTACGTCAGCTATTCCAATAGCGTGACAGCACAGAAAATCCACGACACGGTGAAACAACACCCTGGTTTGTCATCCCCACAACTGTTAAAAATCATGGGCATCATGAATATCCGAGAGTATTTGAACACACTTACGGATGACGGTATGGTCGAGCGAAAGCTGAAACCGTTTGGCAGATTTTTGCACAGGCAGGCATATCACTATTGGAGCGCCAGATGAATTTTCTCGAATCTCACAATCGTTTAATCAGCCGCGTGAGGAATGGTTTGAAACAATACAAGGCGGTGGTATGAGCTTAGATTTTTATCTAACCCAGGATGGTGAAGAAGTGTTTTCTAGGAACATCACACATAACCTGACAAAAATGGCAGCAAAGGCGGGAATCTATGAAGTTCTTTGGCGTCCTTATGAAAATCTTGGCATTACCAAAGCCGTCGAATGTGTACCGTTTCTCAGTATTGGATTACTTGAACTGGTATGCCATCGCCGTGAGTATGAGGCTCTAAATAGCCCTAATGGTTGGGGCATGTATGAACATTTTTTGCCTTTCGTTCTAGATGTCTTGACTGCATGTTGCGACTACCCACAAGCAACAGTAAAGGTTAGCATATGAAAGACATTGCAATAAGCAAGTCCCTAGCGATAGCTATCGGATGGACTATGAATCAAATTGACATTGATGGCGGGCGAGTAGTCGTGGCCTTTCCGCATCCCGTTACAGGAACAGAGTTCCCGTGGTTTCGTCGATTTGACTACCGCGACCCAGATGTTATTTGGCCGATTGCAGCAAAGTTTAATTGCTTTCCATGCCGCTTTGCAGGCGCTCGCTGGGGCGCATGGGTTGGGGAATACGGTCAAGAATTCTTTGCCGACACGCCAGAAAAAGCTGTTGCACTCGCAGTCTCGAACAGGAGGGTAAGGCATGAAAGTCATCACCCGACGCGCCGCAAAAGCTCTTGATTTGCTGGCAGCGGGTATGCCAATAAAGGGCGTGGCTGGTGCTATGTGCATAGACCGCAGAACAGTGCAGCGTGTAATTACAGCGGCCAGGATTGATGCGAATTGCAAGACAACCTATCAGCTACTCGCTGAATATTCAAAATGCCGAATTGCCGTGAAAGGATTGAAATGAAAACAGATCGTCAATGTTCGGATTCATCAGTAAAAATTTGGAAGGAAGCGAATCGTGATCAATACAACACATACCAAAGAACCTACCGGGCAAAGCGCAAAGCAGATGGAAACCCCGTCACTCGCAGAGCTTGATATGCGCGATTACTTCGCAGCCAAGGCGATGCAGGCTCTGCTGGCTCGCCCGGATAGCACCGGCAAGACCCCCGCAGCAGATTACGCAAAGTCTTCCTACATGATGGCAGACGCCATGCTGGAGGCACGCAAATGACTACACCACTTACACCCCTACCAGAGCCAGATGAATATATGTGGGATCCGGATGGCACATGGGATACCTGTCAAAAGCGCGGACCATCTACAAATACAGGCCCAGCTCCAGGGTGGAAAGTAGACCCTATCTACACCAAAGCCCAACTCAAAGCCTACGGTGCTGCTGAATATCAGCGCGGGCTTGAGGATGCTGCAAAAGTTGCTGAGTTATGGGGTCCAAGCCGCCCAATAGCTACCAAAACACCAAATCTTACCATCACGGGAAGGTGGGAAGGCGAGCAGGCAGCTAGTGTCAATATAGCAGCAGCTATCCGTAAATTGGGGGAAAGTTAAATGAACCACAAAGAGTTTGCTGTTAAACATGCACCAGCGTTAGCCAAGAACATCACGGAGCTTTGTGGGAAGGTGATCACCAAGGGCATGGAGGGAATACTCCAGAAGTGTGTCGAACTCCAAGAACAGATTACCCTGCTGACCGCCAGCCGTGACGAGTACCAGCGCGAGGCCGACAAGCTGGCGATGGAATTGAAGGCGCTGCGAGATAGCTTTGGGGAAATGGCGCTGCCAGAGCCAGTCGAACTTAACGGAGCTTCAAACAGCGTAATTGGGTTTAATGTCCAGCAGTTACACAACTACGGCGACAGGCGAGTCATGGCAGAGCGGGAACGGATAGCTGAATGGCTTAACCGTAACCTTATGTCGGCCTGTGAGTACGCCGAAGCAATCCGTCAAGGAGAAACGAAATGATCACAAACATCATGGAGCTGGCAGATGCGTATGCTGAGGCATACCGCTGGCAAACTATCGCAGGATATAAACAAGCCCGTGCCGCCCTGCTCGCAGAAGTCGAGCGGGTGAGTAAGGATAAGGAGCGTGGTAATTTTGTCCGTGAAAATATAGAACTACTGCCGTATAAAGATCATGGGATGGGGCCGGAGTATGACCTTAGTGACGCAGCCATTGACGCTGCAATGAAAGGGAAATCATGAGCATCAAGAGATGGCAAGACCGAGTTGTAATCGGCGGGGTAAAAGACATCTCGAATCGCCACATTCAAACTGCGATGAAAGAAGAAATAGGCGAACTCCGTGCAGCACTGGCAGAACGTGATGCGGAGATTGCTGCGCTCAGGAATCTTTACGGGGGAACTCCGATTGAGTCCTTTCGGATAATCCGAACACAGCGCAAAGTGCTTGAGCAGGCGCTGGAGGCTTTGAATCGTATCAACGATTCAGTACCAGCGATCCAAGATGGTGGCGGGTTTGTTGTAGACCACAGAGACGCGGATGGCGAGTACATTGGAAGCGAGAACATTGACCCAATGTGGGTTATTCAGGAAATGCAAAGCACCGCACACCTAGCCATCACCGCAATACAGGAGCAATTGAAATGAACGCCAAAGAAATAATTGAACAAGCGCGAGAGCGGTCTCGGCGGCTTCGCGTTCCACCGATTCCGGGACTGAAACCGCAGGAGTCGGAAGACGCAGACACCATTGATACGCTGATTGCAGAGGTCGATCAATACAAGGTCGATTTTGAGGAACAGATGCTCGATAACGCGGCGCTTCGGGCAGAGCTTGCCAGCATCAAGGGTCAGGAGCCTGTGGCGTGGCTAGTTCGCTGGCTGCCAACACATAACGAGCCAGCAGACATAAACCCGTGGGTGGCACTCAGCTTAGGCGAGTACAGAAGCAACCCGTCACGGGAGGAAAAGCCACTGTTTCTCACAGCAGGCGCACAGCCAGCACAAGAGCGTAAACCGCTGAACCAGAATGAGATTCTTGAGGCTTATGAATCTGCCAAAGGGCTACCCCACACACCGAATTGGACTGAGGTGGTTGACTTTGTACGTGCCATCGAAGCCAAGATTAAGGAGAAAACCAATGCCCCTACCCTATGAAAACGCCACTAGTGGGGAGCGCTCCCTGGGAGAAATCCAGAAGCTGCTGCGCGGCTTCGGCTGCAACAGGTTCGGAAGCATGATCGACGACGGCTTGGGAGAAGTCCTGGTGCAGTTCGAATATAAGGGCCGCCCGGTCAGCGTCAAGGCCTCGATCAAGGGCTATGCCACAGCGTGGCTCAAAGAGCACCCACACGGCGCGCGCACCCGTGCCACACCGGACCAATATCGGCGCAAGGCGATGGACATCGCCAGTGTGGCGGTTTACTCAATATTGCGGGACTGGATAAAGGGCCAGATCACTGCTATCGAGACGGGAATTTTGAGCTTTGAAGGCGCATTCCTCGGCCAGATACTGCTCCCGACCGGGAAGACGGTCTTGGAGCACGCCACTGAATCAAGAATGCTGCCAGCACTGGAGGGGCCGAATCCATGAGCAATATCAAACCAGCATTTTTAGACAAGCCAAGCATTGCCGAATACGTGAGCTTGTCCGTGCAGTTCCCGTTTTGGCTTGGGACAACTGGAAAAATAGAAATTACCGCAGCCATTCGCAAACTGGGAGAAACGAAATGATCACAAACATCATGGAGCTGGCAGATGCGTATGCTGAGGCATACCGCTGGCAAACTATCGCAGGATATAAACAAGCCCGTGCCGCCCTGCTCGCAGAAGTCGAGCGGGTGAGTAAGAATGCACAGCTTGGCCGAATTGCCATGCGATTCGTTGACCGGGCTGGAGACTATTGCGACATAGACCCGGCAGAGCGTATCTGCGATCAATTTTACAAAGCAATGTCCGACCAAGTAACAGCTCGTGACGCTGCAATGAAAGGAACATCATGAGCATTGGAAATTGTGTTTACTGTGGACAGTACGGCGGGCATACACCCACATGCAAAGGTGTTGCAGAGCAGAAAAAGCGCATTGAGCGTGATGCGGAGATTGCGTATCTCACCCGCATAGACAGTTTAGCTTTGCAGGGAGCCCTCACAACGGTGCATGAGCGTGATGCGGAGATTGAAAGACTGTGTGAATCAGTGAATGCAAAACACAGCAAGATATGTGACTTGGGCAATGTTGTGGACGCACAGCGCAAGGTGCTTGAGCAGGCGCTGGAGGCTTTGGAATTTGCAGTGAAAACATCATCATGGCCGGAGCGTGCGCAGCAGATGTATGTCCCGGTTATCACCGCAATAAAGGAATCAAAATGAACATCGAACAAGCGCGGGAAGTGAGTAAGAGGCTGCACCTTGGCGTATCCATAGCCAATGACCGTGGCATAAACAAGGACTTTGTCGTTATTGCAAAGGCAGCGGCAAACGCCATTGATGCGCTGATTGCAGAGGTCGATCAATACAAGGTCGATTTTGAGGAACAGATGCGCGATAACGCGGCGCTTCGGGCAGAGCTTGCCAGCATCAAGGGTCAGGAGCCTGTAGGGACTGTTTTCGCGTATCAACCGCAAAAAACAATTCTCGTTAAGGTGATTGGTGCCCTGTCTCCAACACTCGGCGCTAATTTATACCTCGCAGCAGGCGCACAGCCGCTGCCGACCGATGCTGGTGATGGAGTACGTTACCGCAGGCTGCGTGTTCTCGGTTGCGCCCCAATGCTGTCAGAGAACTTGGAGCAAGGAACAGTGTTGCGATTTACAAACTTAGACAGTTTTGTTGATGCAGACTTAACAAATTACCCCGAGCGTGGAGACAAGCCGTTCAACACGCTAGAGTCTGCGTCTGAAATCGCTTTGAGAAACATTGCTTGCAGTCTGGGTGTCGGTGGTCACAACGCACCAGTGGTGGACGCCAGAGAATATGAGAAAAAAATTCTGGAAGAAGTGGCATCCATCGCAGCAGGCGCACAAGACGCAGAATTACAAAAGCAGCTTCAAGAGGCCGAAGATTCACGCGACTGGTACAAGCGGCGCTGCAACGAGCTACAAGCGTGCCAAAGCTCCATGCGCGACCCTGAACGCACTATGGTCTGCGACATCCTTGCAAATGGGTCATTGTTGATGGATGGAAGTGGTAAGTTGGCCGCTGACCGCTATGCAGCACCCGCTCAAGCACAAGAGCGCAAGCCGCTGACAGATGAGCAGATTAAAAATGCGATTGACAGTGCGGATCAGCAAGATTACAGCAATAGTGAGTTTGGTGATCCATGGTCAATAGTTTTTGCTCGTGCAGTCGAAGCCGCCCACGGCATCAAGGAGAAACTATGAAAGAAGAACTATCAGCACAGCCAGAAAAAGCCGTTGGCTCATGGTACGAAGACCTAAAATTTGTCCAGCGAGTACTTGAGAGTTATGCCCCGGATCAAGACCGCCTATCAGCCCTTGAAGCAGTACGCCGGGTGCGTAAAGGTCTTCATCGTGCAGCAGTACCAGTGCAAGAGCAATGTTGGTGCACCACTTGTCAGCCAATCACTATGTCAGATATGCGCTTTGTAGTTTGTCCCGACTGTGGCAACAAGCGATGTCCAAAGGCGCATAACCACGCTAATTCCTGTACTGGCAGCAATGAGCCGGGGCAGGCCGGTAGCTCTTGGGCGAATGTTGCGCCAGTCAAGCCGTTGACGGATGATCAGACCAGAATGCTTAACTTCCTCTATGGTGCTGGCGAGTTAGATGGAGTCTGGTTTGGTGAACATCACCCAACTGCCAAAGGCGAGTTCTGGTGGCGTGAACATCTGCGCCGTGTTTTCCATAACGCAATATAGACGACAATCTACAGGATCAATTTCCTGATGGCCATGCCTCGGTCAAGGTTTGGATGTCGCTGACGTGCCGGTCACACGTTTCTGCCAGCTCTCGATATTCTTTGACGCTTGCTGTGAGTACGGCACCAAGGGCAGCGGTTGTGTCAGCGCAGGCGGCTGGGTCACCGGCAGCGGTTCGGACGGCAGTATCTGTGGCGATGCGCAGCCCGCCAGCAGCGTTGCCAGAATCAACAGCAGCAGCACGGTTACTGATGCCACGATTTGCCGCGTTAGTCTGCGCCTTGGACAGTTGGAGCGTAACTCGCTCAAGATTTGCCCGAGCCGCCCGTTGCTGGGATATGCGTTCATTGGCATGGTTTAGCTCCTGTTTAATTAAAAAATGTGCTTGGATTTGCCATGCCAGAAAGAAGCCAGCGCCCAAGGCGGCGGTATATCTGGCGATGGTGAACAGCAGTAGCGGGTTCATTGCCCACCATCCTTATCCGTCACTGGTGGCACTTTGTCGGCTGCGCGCAAGATGCGGTCGCATGATTCAGCCACAACTCTTTGCCGTTCGAGTTCTCGCAGTTGGGCAAGCTGTTCGGGTAGTGAGTGGGTTGCGCAGCGCAGAGCGGCGGCGGGTGTGATTTTGGTCATGACTTACCCCTGTCTTTTGCTGCATCAACAGAGTAGTAACTCATTCCACAGTACCGCATCTCTTTCAGTGCGCTGTCGTACCACCCGGGGCTCAATTCGTCTTGTTCCTCGAAAGCAATCCTTATCAGATCGCAGCGAGTCCAGGAGTGATCAGCCACAATCGTGGTACAGCCGGAGAGAGCAACTAGGATAGCACCAATGAAACTTTTTAACAAAATATTTTTAATCATTTTGACCTCCTTGAGCTGACCCTTGAGCGTGTGCGCGGCCATGCGAGCACGCACGGGAGGGGGTAATTATTGAAGTGCTAGACATTGTTTATGCCTCTCAAGTTGCCGTGTCCACACGCCGTAGCAGCGTTTATTCGGCTTGCCGTTGATCAGGGTTGAGCAGTCGTAGCCGGCACTGTATTTGTACGCCAGCAGAGAGTCACAAGCGGCGGTGTAGCTGCCTGCCAGGATGTTCCGACGCATGGAGGAGTTCCACCAATTCCCCGTTCCGAATTGGTATGTCCACTTCATATAAAGGTCAAATTCACCCGGGTGAAGATACGCGTCAGGCATCGACGCCACAAAGGATTTTTCCTCCTTGGTGATGTGCGCTTGCATCTTCACCAGCGCGCGGACAGGGGTTGTGGTATCGCCCTCTTTGACTGGTGTTCCGTCTTCGTGAAAAGTTGAGCCGTGCCCGAGAGTCCAACGGTCGCCCTTGGTTGGGATGATGGCCTTGTCGGTGTAGTGCTCTTCCAGCACAATGCCAACCAGCGCAGCCGCACTCAGGGTTAGTCCGGCAATGGCTTTACGCGGGATCATCTTGCACCTTCTTTTGAGCCACGTTTGCGGCCAAATAACTGCCAACTGTGGCAATAACCACGGCTGAATAAACCCCGTCTGCAATGTGGTGCGCGTAGCAGAGCCACGTCGCACTTGCCAGCGTTAGCATGGAAAGAATGAACTTGCGCGAAGTGAGGCGGTTCACAATCCATCCTTCGGTTGCACCAATATCCGCGCCCAAATGCTGCCCATAGTCGCCGCCATCGACAGTGCGGCAAAGTACATGCGCGGCATGGCATCGACAAACAGCGGCAAGATCACTTCGGCACCACTGAGCAGGCCAGCGACAACCGCCCAGCGCACGGCCCAGCTTTTGCGCAGCAGAAACAGCCAGTTGTCGTGCAGGCTTGGCAGTTTCATAGCGCCTGCCCCTTATAAAAACATTTCATGCCTGGTGTCTCTTGTCGAGCCTGAATGCACATAGCCGCAAACTCAGCCTGCATCTGATTGGCCTTGGTGCTGGTGTATTCCCACATCCCATAGGCCCCGCCAACCAGCAGGCATGGTAGCGATGCAGCACCGCCAGATATGATCACTGCCACGGCACAGACGTTGTTCACCGCCGCACCGTTCCAGACGGCTGATAAAGTGGTTTGCGCTTCCTGCTTTTCACCGTCTGGCAGGGTTTCTGCATGAGCCAACAGAGCGATCTTGAGCGGGATCGTCACCAAGCCGATAGGGTTAGCCTCCGCTGCTCCAAGTGCAATACCAAGTCCTGTCGATGCCACATCAGTAACCGCCGCGTCACTTGCCGGTGAGCGCGTGATTGCGCAGCCGGACAGGGCCAGCACGATCAATAAGCTGTAGAGGGTTTTCATACGCCCGCCTTCAAATTAAGGTAGGTGGTGACGCTGGCAGTCTCACCAGCAGTCAATGCGCGGTTGACAATGATCAGGCCGGCATGATCCGTGCTATCGGTGTAGGTCGTCCCAATGGTCTGACCTGTGAGGATGCTTGCCCCAACGCCCGGGACTGCGCGGCATACTGTGCAATCAGTGCCGAGGCTTGATGCAAACGTGGCAACGAGAGTATCGTCAACGGCATCGTAATCAATGCGGGTAGGAGTAGCCTTTAAAACCGGGCGCTCTGCCGATGTTGCTTGCCGACTATGCTGGCCGGGGAGTTCTTTGGCGGAGATGTTGTCAACGGTGACCGTACCCGCACCACCCGATCTAAAGTTAAGCTGTGTTGCCCCTGCTAGAAAATAACAAGTATACGCAACGCCACTCGTTAGCGAGGTGCTTATTGGATTTACCGCAGTAGTAGCGTTAAACAAAGTAAGGCTAGGTGTCGTAAACGTAATCGTTGCCGTCAGTTTGTACCACTTACCAACTGTGAAATATGGCTTGTAATAATTAGCCACCGCAGTAGTAGTAAACGATGTTGCGCTATTTACAGTTACCGCTGATCCGCTTGCCGTCCACCCCGTAGCGAAATCAAGCGGCGCAACCAACTCAGCCCCCAGCACCAGCCCCTTGCTCTTGTCCAGTATCAACCCTACTGGCTGCTCGACCGCAGTGACAGGCGTAGTGCCTGCAGAGTTCTGGAATAGCGTTGCCAGGTCGCTTGGGTCATACCATGCGCCGACTTCGCCATTGCCGAACAACGAGCGCACCGTTGCGGCCAAACCGCGATGCTGCAAAAAGGCCGGGATCATGCGGTTTGTCCAGACAAAACGAAGGTATCAGCAACCGGCGTTATTACTGATAGGGCCGCATATTGCCCCGCTGATTTGACAAATGAGCCATACGATACAAGCGTTGTCGATGCGCCTTGCGCCACCGTGATTTGCCCTGCACCAGCCTGCACGAGCAGACACGAAAAGGCAGCACCAAGCCCCGCAGCTGTCGTAACCGTGACCGCTGTTGCAGATGTGAAATAAAGCGCATAGCCGTTATCAGCAGCAGACAAGGTGTGGGTGGCTCCAGCGACTGTAGTGACACCGAGCAATTCCCCTGTTGCCCCTGTTGCCCCTGTTGCCCCTGTTGCCCCTGTTTCACCCACATCGCCCTCGGGTATCGTCAGCGCCAGCACTTGACTGCCTGCCACGCCAGTAATTGCAGCATCCGCCGCGCTGCCGGGGGCTCCTGTCGTTACCGTGCCCATCGTCAGGCGGCTGGCGTCTGCTGCCGCGATCACATCAAGCGCCGTTTGCACTCGGTCGGCGGCGGTTGCAACAGCATCAAGGCCCGTCTGCACCCGGTCAGCAGCTGTAGCGATTGCATCAAGTGCCGTCTGATCGGCGTCAGCAGAGGTTAAAAGCACATCGGCATGCGTCAAAACAACGTCGGCGTTTGTCAGGGCCAGCGCAGCTTGCGCACCTGCCAGCGCCTGCTGCGCGGCATCAATCGCCGGGTAGGGCACACTGGTAATGATGTCGTGCAAATTGCAAGCCGCGTTCGGCACGCTCACGGTGATCTTTTTCAGGAACCGCTTTCCGTTGTCCGGGTTTGTCGCGTTGATGGTGTACATCGAGCCATTCACGCCTAATTCGTTCGGCCATAAATTCAGTACAGCCACACCCAAAGCATCTGCCGTGGCGGTGTACAACTCGGGGACGATCACGCCTTGGTAAATCTCGGTCTGGTTGAGTTCGGCGGTGATGACGCCACCGGCAACAGGGTCTCCCTGCTGGTCGTAGAGCGTGCAGGTAACGGGTACTGTGATCATGGTTGTCCTTGGCGTGGGATGTGGTAGGTGGTCATTTCAAGCAAGCCCGCCGCCGATGACGAATTTCATGACGGCGAAACCAAGCGCGGTTACGAGCAGCCAAACCAGTCTTGATATATTGCTGTTGATGGCCTTGAGTTGGCTTTTAATGTCGTACGTTGACTGTTCGAGCAGCGCAATGCGTGTGCCGTGGTCGTCAGCGTTGTAGGTGTAGCGTGGTTCGTGATCGCTCATGAGTAGTCTTTCGTTTGACGGCAGTGGCTGCCCATCGGATCGAACGGGTCCAGCAGATGGCGGCAAATGATCCCCGCCCAATGTTTGTTCTGGCACTGCGGCCCATTGATGTACCGCGTGAGGCGTGTCGTCAATAGCTCTTTGCGCGTGCGCGGCCACTCTCGAAAAACGACTGACGCAAGCACGTTTAAAAACCAGTCCATCACCGTGCCAACAATCAGCGCAGGAGCACCCAGCACCATCGCGCCGGGTGACAACTTACCGAGCAGTTTTGCCCGGTAAAGCCCCATGACAATCAGGTACAAGTACCAGAGCGCCCAGAGCGTCGCCAGAAAGTAAACGACCGGCATTTGGTCAGCTCAGAATGACCGTGTTGCCAGAATCAAGACCAGCGCGGCGCTTTTCTTCGGCGGCTTGCTCGATTGACAAATTCAGACGCCAGTTGCCCTCCCACGGAATCTGAAACGCTGGCATCGCGGCCTTGCGCCGCGCCATGCGGTCGAGCACGTCTTGTGCCTCGATGGGGTCGGTGACGCCCATAAAGCCCCAGCCGTGCACCGGGGAATGCGCCTTGACAAAATCGAGGTAGTTCTGCACTTCGGCGGGGCTCCACACCTTGAGGCCCATGAAACCGTCAGGCACACCCGCTTTGCGCAGGTAATGCGTCATGTTGATTGTTGCCACCATTGCCTCGGTGATCTCGGCCGCATCAACACCGTATTGCTGCATCGCGTCAATAATCATGGCCGGGTAAGCCCGGTAGGCGTTCACATACGCCTGAATGGCTTTCCTGCGCTCAAGCCGGTAAGTTTCTTCTGCGCTCAGAGGCGCGTTTTGCGAATCAGAGTTATTCATGATCTTCCTTTCAGGGGTTAAAAACAATCAATCAATACCGTGGGCACCCGTCCGGCACCAGCACCGTGGCGGTCGTTGCCATCATCGTCGCCAGCCACCGCATGAGTGCCGTCTGTGGCGGGCACACGGGCGGCTTCGGGCATACCGTCTGATACGGTGAGCACGGGTACAGCGGCGGCATGGCCAGCGCGTAGCCACAGGCCAGCAGTGCGGCAAATAGGGCGAGGGTTCTCAAGGTCGTTTTCATGCGTTCTCCAGGGTTGATTAAGCGTAGCGTCCCGTCACCGCGGCACCAGCAGTGCTGCCTGGCAGGGTGACACCAGAGTTGATCACCGCGTTGTTTTCCGACAGGTATTTTTGGCCGGTAGCCGAGCCGCTGTAGGTGTTGGATTGCAGCGCCAAAATTGCGCCGTTGTCCGCTTTTGCAAAAGTAGTGAAGGCGGGCGTCCCGGTCAGCGTGATGGTCTTTGACTGCGCCTGCATGATGCCGCCAATGTCGGAGCGCCAGTGGCTAGGTGCTCCTCCGGTGATTGAATAGTTAGCGGCGAATACAACCACAGAACCAGACACGATATAGATTTGATCATTGGCGCACGCCCCGAAAACCATGTTGCCAAAGATGATTTTTGACATGCTGCTTGCTACCACCCCAAAACCGGACGTAGTAGTTTGCAGCTTGAACCCCTCAATCAGATACTCCATCTGCCCATCAGCTTCGAAACAACTGACAGACGTGCAGGACATCAAGCAATTTGCCGGCGTGGTGGTGTCGCCACGAATGATGATCCGGCCCCCGCCCGTGACATATTTGCGCAGCGTGACACCCTGCGTCCAGGTGCCAGCGCCCACCTGAATCGTCAGGTCGTACAGGCCAAGGTCGTAAGAGCAGGCCATGTCAATGGCATATTGAAGGGTAAGCAGCGGGTTGCCAACGTCACCCCAGGAGGCGTTGTCTGTCCCGGTGGTGGATACATAAATAGTCCTGGCGGCACTTAGCTTTTCGCGCATTCCGTTGGCAACGGCTGTTGAAAACGCGGGCAGCAGCGTCTCAAAATAAGTGTCCGCGTCGGTCTTGAATGTGGCGCTGGCGCGATTAAGCGCAGGCAGGGCGGTGATAGTCATGTGGATAGTCCTTCAATTTCAAGCGATGTCAGGGAGTTGTTGACGTATCTCACGTCAATGGAAAAGTCCTTATAAACACCAAGAACATTGAGGGCGCGATAAGCCGTCAAGTCGGTGGCAAGGTACGCGCAGGGCTTGCCCCTGAAATTGATCATGGCGGCGGTTACAGCGTCGAGGTCAACATTGTCAAAAAACGTGCTAACGCGCAGCCTGGCCGAATAGGTGCCGGGGATGTAGGTGTAATTGCCCCACTGGTCGATTTCTTTTTTGCCGTAGTCAATCAGGGAGAGCGCCGGGCCGTATTGCGTGCCCCCCACGTCCACCGGGTCGCCAATCACTACCGAACCACAAGACACAGTGCCAGCCCCGGTGATGCGAATGCTGATCCAGCCAAAAACAGGCGGGATGCTAACAATGGCGTGTTTGTCCACCCATTGCGGCGGCACAGTAAGCCATTCATCAACGTCCGTCACCGCGCTGGTTTCCAGAGAAATATCTCCACTGGTCCATGCGATGTTGGCAGAGATGAATGAAATGTCGTCGTAAACGTCAACCTTGAGGCCAGTTCCGTTCAGCCCGTACAGTGCCACGGCCGACGCGCCGTAGTTGCGAAACATCACGAAAATTTCATTGTTGGAATAGGTCTTGGTGGTGTTGTCCAGGTCGAACATGGCATAACGATTTGTCGTGCCGATGGGGAGCCATTTGGTGGGGTCGAGCAAGGTGGAATTGGTCACTGTGACTACGGGCGGCGCGGTGGGCGCTGTAGGCACGGTAGAAGACCCGCCGCCACCCCATACCGGCGGCGATGTGGTAGTAGTGCCCGTCTGTCCCTCGACAAGAGATTCATAGGCTTTATGCGTGGTGCTGTCCTGTGCCCGTTCACCCAGCGCATAGACGGCCGTGGCGTCGTATTCCTGATACGTCGGGCCGACGTAGTGCCATGCACTTGACGCACCAGGGATGTTGCCGATGTTGTTGGCTTGCGTGGATTCGTACACCCACAGCAAACCATACCCAGCGGCAACGCTCACGCGATCAGGCCGCCAGGTGTAGCCATAGGCCGGGTAAACAAGGGCGCTGTATAAAGTGGCCGCATCCCATGCGGCTGGCGCGAGCTCAGGCACAAAGCCGCGCTCGCTGTTGTTGACAAGCCAAGAAACATTCCACTCATAAGCACTCTCTGGAATGGCGATCGGGTCTATGATTTTCATGCGGCCACCACAATCTGTAGAGAGTTTCCGTCAGGCGACAGGCGATCTAGCAGGCGGGCCGTTTTGCTGTTGCTCACCGCGCTCGATTGCGACTCAGCCCGCAGGCCTTTGATTTCGTCCCGCAGCTCGGCGTTTTCCCGGCGCATGGTGCGCAGTTCTTCCACAATCGGGTTTGCACTGTTGGTGGGCTTGATGCCAAAGCCGTCCATGAGCGTCGTCCTGATGCCGCGCAGCTCAACCACCATCGGATCGGCTTCGCTGGTAAGCGGTTTCAGCCCATATTGATCCGTCAGCGAGCCACCCAGCGCGGCAAGGCTGTTGGCAGCGCGGCCCATGATGCGCTGGTAATCCAGCAACGAGCCCGCCTCTTTGAGCGCAACCTGATCAAGACTTTGACTCAGCCCCGGCAGCGACTGCCCGGCCACTTGGTCACCCGCCCGCGTCTGTGCGAGCGCAATGGCAAATTTAGCCTGGGCTGCGGCCAGCGATTCAGGGCCGGATTGCAGGCTGCCCCTGATGCGGTCCACCTCGGCCATGATGTTGTCGGTAATGCCCTGCCACGCGCTTTTGATTTCGTCTTGCTTCGCTTGGATGCGGTCGTTGATTTCCTGCGCGTACTCCATTTCAGCGCGGTAATTAGCGTTGGCATCGGACTGTGCTTTTTTTGCAAGCTCGGCTTGCGTGTCAGCCAGGTTGTCGGTCAACCCGGCAAAGGCACCCGCCACACTCAGCAAGGCGGCATACGTCTTTTGACCGCTCTCGGTCGTCAGGTCTTGTGCTTCCACCAGCGCCCGGAAGCTCTCGCGCGTGGCCGTGGCGGCATCAAAACTACTCAAGCCGACAGCGGCGTTGATGTTCTTGATTTGTTGCAGGCGCTGTTCTTCGGCGCTGTAGAAATTGGTGTAGTACGTGCCCAGGTTGTTTTGCAGGGCCTCCAAGCCACCGCTGAAACCAATCAGGGCTTTTGTCGCGTCATAGCTCAGCGTAGCAAGGTTCTGAAAGTGCTCAGGCATCAACAGCAGACCATGATTCAGGCCCGTGAGCGCCTGCGCATAGGCCAGCACGTTGTTGATCTGGTCTTGCGTGGCCGTGCCCGCCGTCATGCCGTCAAACACACCGCTCAGGTAGGTTGGCAACTCAGACGCTTGCAGTGCCGTGAGCACCGCCCGAGACGCGGCAAGGGCATAGGCGGCTTGGTCGCCACTGGAAAATTCGCCGCTGGAATAACTGCCCGCGCCAAAGTTCGCGCCAATCACGGTCATCGGGTTTTCGCCCTGATGCCCGGTGTTGCTGCCCACTTCAAACGCGCCCGCAATGGCCTTGATGCCCAGCGCGGCGGCGGCGTCAAAGTAAGACTTTGCCAGCCCACCCGTGGCAAGGGTCATGTTTGCCACTTGCGCGGCGCTGCCAGTGGTGCTGTAAGCGTCGCCGCCTATGCCGCCAGCGGTGTAGTCAATGCGCGCGCGGCCTGATTCGTCGGCGCTTTTGGTTTTGTTGCCGGTGAGCAGCGTATAGGCCAACACCGCCGCGCCGATGTAGGGCATGGCCGCCCCAAGCGCAGTCATCCATGACCCATTTGAGGCCAGCACACCAATGTTTGCCATGTTGGTGCTGAACCCGGCGATCAGACCATTGCTGAACGTGGCTGCGGCGGCTTGCCCGAAGCCTGTAGCAGCAAGGCCAAGACCATTGATGGCGCTCGATCCGAATCCGGCAATACCTGCCACATCCCCCGCCGCACCCAGCGTAGAGGCACCAGCCGCCCCAGCCGCGCCCAGCCCAAGCGTGCCCATCGTGCCCTGCACCATCACCTTGAGCACTTGCGTCTTCAGCGTGTTTTTGATCGTGTCCCACAGCGATTGGAAAAAGCCCTTGCCGCTCTCGAAGGCGCGCATCAATGCATCTGCCCAGTGTTTCTCCGAAGCGTCAGCGGCCCGCCGCTGCTCCTTGATCATGTCGTCAGCCGCGTCATGGCTGGTTTGCCTTTGCGCGCCTGCCACCTTGGCGCTGGCCAGGTCGCGCAGCGCCTGCGCCTGGCG
>JBAZYB010000061.1:0-18465 GCA_041659545.1 Hyphomicrobium sp. | reverse complement strand
GCCCCCGTGTCGACCGATGCCTTGAGCGTCACCCGCATTTGAATGATCTTGTTGAGCCGCTCTTGTTGCTCGCCGAAGCCGAAGAACAGCTCCTCCGGCGCCATGATCTCCCCGTCTTCCACCGCCGACATCACGTCGAAGGCGTTCTGCGAGGCGAGCACCAGCATCGACGCAACATCGTTGATGAGCTGGTGGAACAGCCTCGCCGCGTCTGGTCCCACGCGCGGTCCGTGAACCCCGAACTTCAGCGGCGACGACGCCGGCGCCCCTTCGCCGGCAAACAGCCTCGGATTGCGCTTAAAGCGCCGGAAAATCTCCTGCAGCCCCAAGCAGCAGGTTTCCAGATCGCGCAGCGCCGTGCCGGCCTTGCGCTTCGAGCGGGCCCTGTCCGGCGTCCGCTCCTGCGCTGCCCAGTTGATGGTCGCGATCGAAGCGATGGCACCAAGCGCCGCGAGCGCCGGCAGCACGGCCGTGAACGGATCCGGCGCCAGGCGCGATTCCCCCTCGGTCTCCGCCGGGCGCTTTTCCAGTTTCTTATCGGCCATCGTGTTTGTTGGGACCGTCGGTTTCAGGAATCTGCTCCGCATCATAGAGTGCCTTCCCCTCTGGCGCGGTTGGCGCACGATCTAGCAGAGGCCCAATCGTCTAGCACGATGGCATAGAGAGCTGCCGATGCCTTTTCCTGCGACGCCTGCACTCACCACCGATTGTGTCGTCTTCGACGCACGCGGCCGTGTGCTGCTTATCCGCCGCAAGAACCCTCCCTTTGTGGGCGGCTACGCGCTGCCGGGCGGGTTTGTCGACATCGGCGAGCACATAGAGGATGCCTGCCGACGCGAGCTAAACGAGGAAACGGGGCTCAAGGTGGGCGATCTGCGCCTTATCGGGGTTTATTCCGATCCCAATCGCGACCCGCGCGGCCACACCTGTTCCATCGCCTACCTAGCTGAGGTCAATCACGCCATTGCGACAGCCGGCGACGATGCCGCCGCCGCCGAATGGGTCGAGGATTGGCGTGCCCATCCCCTCGCCTTCGATCATGCGCAGATCATCGCCGACGCCGAAAATCTGCGAAAGCCGCTCTGACGCACCGGCGGCCGGCTTCCCGAAGGGAAGTCGCGGGTCGCCGGGCCGGGATAGACCCAGCTACCGCCCGCCGCCACCGAAGTACTCCGGAACTCCCGCATCGAGACAGGTCATCTGCACGCGAATATCCGTGAAGAGGAAACGGCACAGCTCTTTCTTGTGATTGGGGTTGTTGCGGATCGCCGCGAACGTAGTCTTGAACCCCCGCGCATTCGCCACCTCCGCCAGCAGCTTGTCCTGGCAGTATGGCGTCGCCATCCAGTTGCCCTGGATGAGCTGGTTGCCGTCATTGCACTTGATGGCCGCGGAGGCGGGAGCGGCCAGCGCCCCGACAAAGAGCGGGACAGCGGCGAAAAATAGTGTTCTGCCAATGGTCATGACGGCCTCCTCCTGCTTCCCGAATCGACGCGCGACAAGGAATGTAGAGGCAAACCGTGAGGAGCCCAAGCCGCACCGGCGGCTACGCTCCCTCGGCCCGGTCGGCTACTGCGTCGCCGTGGGGAAGTCGGCCGTCGACATCATGCGCACGGTTGGCTTGGCAGCGGCGATGGCGAGCGAGCGTATCGGCTGGCCGGCTTCGAAATCGAGCGTCTTGAGGTCGACCGACCGCAGCGACGGATCGTTGTATGTCTTCCAGAAATACACTTTGTTGGCGTGGTCGCGGAATGTGGTCCACTGCGTGTAGTCGCCCATCGGCTTGCCGCCGTTGGCATAGTCGCGCACCAGCCCCTTGGGGATATCGACGCGATTGATCAGATGCTCGGCAACGATCAGGGCCTCAGCCGCATCCTTCGGCTTGTCGGCGAGATACGACGTTGCGGCGGCCATGACGAAACGCGACGGCGGCGTCGGATCGCCCGGCAAACCGCGCAGGCCTGAACCCTGACCCGTCCCAGCGTACGTCACCTTGCCGATCTTGATCGGCGCTGCATTCACTGCCGTCAGATTCACATAGTTGCGTAGGTTCTGCAGGTGCCAGTCATATGTCGGAGAGTTGGTGAGAACGCCGACCGTGTTGTCGTAAACATGCGCCTTGCCGTCCACGAACTCGATGACGAGGCTCTTGCCGCTCGCATCGTGGACCGAATAGTGCAGCGGGGCGAACGAGCCAAGCTGCGGGATGGTTTCGCCCCAAACAACCACATCCTTGAGGGCATCGCGCACCTCATCCACCGTCGCGAAATTGCCCAGAACCCAGTTCCCGAAGCGCGCGTTCGACAGCGCGCGCTGCTGCTCACCGGCGCCAACTTCCTCGTACTTCGTCTCGCCAGGCAGGTAGAGAGCACCAAAGCCCAGCCCCTTTTCGTTGAGACCGTCCGTCGCCACCGGCTCATCGAACGCATTCATCGCCACGAAGCCGTATTTCGATGTCCACGCCAGACCATCGCCCTGCGGTGCCGGAGACGTCATCTTGAGGCCGCGCGGCACGATCGCCACATCAGTGGCCAGGTCCATCGCGAACTCCATGGTGCGCACCGACATCGGTGAACCGTCACCGGCCATGAGACGCACATCGGTGCAAGCGAGGGCGGGTGTAGCCGCCATCAGACCTGCGCAAAGCGTGGTAACGGCACGGCGCATCATGGATCTCTCCTATGGTCGTATCTGAGCCGCGACCCACGCGAGGCAGGGCCGCGGCATGGGCTCAATCGCCGGCAGGGAAATACTCGAGCGTGGTACGGCAGCTCGCTTCCCATTCTGCCTTGGTCATCTGCGTCTGCGGGCCCCAGTCCTTCATGCAGTTCGACAGATCACCCTTGGTGACCTTGTCGTTCTTCTTGGAGTCCTGAATGACGACCTCGGCTTCGCTTTCGCCCGGCACCTTCTTGGCTGCCGTGTCATCGCTCGGCAAACCCGGGCGCTGATCGACCGTCGCGTCGGGGATCACGCCGTCGTCCGGCGCATCCGGCACCGACGGCTGGCCGTCGCTGGGGAGTACGTTCTCCTCCTGCGCAATTCCGCTGCGCTCCGACGCCGTCAGCGGATCGTCGTAGTAGGAATTCTTTGGAATTTCGGCGGCCGTCTCAGCCACGGCGGCACCGCCAGCGAGCATAACGACGGCGACAACGGCCGAGAGCGAAAGTTTCACGACGAGCATTGGTCAATCCCCTCTGAAATCTCGATCCGCAATTCTGAGTGCGGAAAGCAGTAGGGAGGCTACGCGCTTAAGCTGAGAGTTCAGAAAAAGCCGCTCGTCGAATTTGCCTAAAATTGCCGGCAATCACCCAGGCGCCGCCGACGCGAAAATCCTTATCGCAGCGATAAGAATAGCTTATCTCGCCATCACGCAAATGCGATTTCTGTTGATCGAACGTCCCTGCTAGCTTGTGGTTATTCGAACAGGCGGACAGGCGGTTCGCCAAGTGTTCAACAGGAGGAAATCATGAAGGTTTGGAGCAAGCCGGCCGTTCGCGAGCAGGAAGTTGGCCTCGAGGTCACCTCCTACATGCCGGCCGAGATTGACATCATCTAACTCGATCCGAGCTAGCTGAAAAAAGAGCGGCGACCGAGCATCTCGGTCGCCGCTTTTCTTTGGGTAGGCTATCGAACCGGCCTTACTTGCAGGCGGTGCCAACCGCGATGCACTGAATGCCGCCCTTGACGTCATGGCAATCGATGTCCGTCGACGAAGCATTCTTCCACACGGCCCATTCCTTGCCGTGCTTCTTGCGGGTATCGATCTCCCAGCCGGATATGGCCTGCTCTTCGGCCTCCTTTGAACTCGACTTCTTGGCGCCGTAAGAGCTCAGCGAATCCGACTTGCAATCTCTCTTGATCACATCAGCCGCGCCGCCGAGCGCCCGGCTCAGAAGGTCCTTGCACGGCTTGGCTGTGCGGACGCAGGTCCACTGACCGTCCTTCTGGTTGCAGTCGACCTTTGCGTCCTTGGCGTAGCGCCAGGAGTTATATTCGCCACCGAACTTCTCTTTCACGGCAGAGCGCCAGGCGAGAAGCGAATTGGGATAGGCGCCGAGGTCGCGCAGGGTCGCGGGCTTGCCTTCGGCCGTCACCGTTTCCTTGCAATCATCAGCGGCTGCAGCTGGCAGGGCAGCCAGAACGGAAAAGGCGGCTGCCGCCAAGGCGAGCCGCATGCTCAATCTCGTATGCATCATCTTATTTCCTGATAGCTGGGCGTGTACGCGCCTCTACCCGGAACGGATCGAGGCATGGGACACTCGCACGGAATCTGGCGGGATTTGAGGCTGCCGCAGCGCAGCAGGCCAAGTCGTGGAGCAGCGTTGCGACGGCGCTACAGCCGCACGCGCCTAAGGCCAAGGTAAGCCTCGATAAACCGCCGCATCCAACGGGTCGGCACCTTGCCCCTCACGAAGTGGGTAATGTACGCGCTCCGGTGAACAGGATTCCGGAAGGATGGCCGCCTGGCTTCGAGCACATTCGCGATCCGAACCGCGACGTCGTGCGGGTCACGGCCGTTGGCGGCAACATGCGCATCACCGGCGCGAAACACATGCTCGCTCCAGCGGCGATAGGGGCTGTCCGGCGGCGCGATACGCGGCGATGCCTGCCAGATGTCGGTGACGTAAGGCCCCGGCTCGACAAGAAGCACCTCGATCCCGAACTGATCCACCTCGAAAGCAAGCGATTCCGCCCAACCCTCGACCGCCCACTTCGACGCAACGTAGATGGAATTGCACGGATGCCCGTTGAAAGCGGCCTCGCTCGAGATGATGACGACGCGCCCCGAGCGCTGCTTGCGGAACGTCGGCAGCACGGCCCGCGTCAGCGCCATCGCGCCGAAGAAGTTCGTATCCATGACGCGCCTTAACTCGGCGTCCGGCAGATCTTCGAAGGCGCCGCCGACGGCGACACCCGCATTGTTGACCACCGCATCGAGAAAGCCGCCAGTAAGGGCAAGCGTGCTCTCGACGCCTTTGCGGATCGACTCCGCGTCCGTCACATCGAGTTGGACGATGTCGACGTTCTGCGCCGCTCCCGATTGGGCAAGCGCCGCTTCGAGCGCGCCTTTCCGCTCCAGGTTGCGCATGGATGCGATGACGCGCCAGCCGCGCTTCGCCAACTCGACGACAGCCAGCAGGCCGAAACCGCCCGATGTGCCCGTGATTAGAACCGTGCGCATGAACTCCCCGCTCCTGCCGTTCTTGGTATGCCGGGCCATTGCCGCCAGACCCGCCGTTTCACCGGAAATATGGGGCCTGTATACCCGTTATGCAGCCGCTGGCGAATCCTAGCCGCCCGGCGCCTCGCGTGCGGCGGGCGCAAACCTGCAAGTGAATGTTCGCCAAGAGGAATTGGAGGCCAATGCCGGCCGGCCTCCTGCGGCAAAAGCCTTGAGCGCTCAGTAAACGCGCGCCTTCGGCTCGATATACTTGACCTCGTTGGTCATCGTGAACGTATGCACGGGGCGGAAGTCGAGCTTGACGCTCTTGGTGCCGTAGTCGGCCCACGCCAGCGTGTGCTTCATCCAGTTGGTATCGTCGCGCTTGGGGAAGTCCTCACGCGCGTGAGCGCCGCGGCTTTCCTCCCGGTTGAGCGCACCCGTCACCGTCACCGCCGCCTGGGCGATGAGGTTGTCGTATTCGAGGGTCTCGACCAGATCGGAGTTCCAGATCAGCGACCGGTCCGTGACGCGGATGTCGTCCGACGCCTTCCAGATCTCGCTGATCTGTTTCACGCCCTCGGTCATCACCGGCCCGTCGCGGAACACCGCGCAGTGCGACTGCATCGACTTCTGCATTCTGAGCCGCAGATCAGCCGTCGGCGTCGACCCATTCGCGTAGCGGAAGCGGTCGAGCCGCGCCAGCGCCCGTTCGGTGATATCGCCGGCAAGATCAGGATGCGCCGACCCTGCCTCGACGGTCTCGGCGCAGCGCAGTGCCGCCGCCCGGCCGAACACAACGAGATCGATCAGCGAGTTTGAACCGAGGCGATTGGCGCCATGCACCGACACGCACGCGGCCTCGCCGATGGCCATCAGGCCGGGCACGACCGTATCGGCGTTGCCGTCCTTCAGGGTCAGCACCTCGCCGTGGAAGTTCGTCGGGATACCGCCCATGTTGTAATGCACCGTCGGCAGCACCGGGATCGGCTCGCGGCGCAGGTCGACGCCAGCGAACACCTTGGCGCTCTCGGTAATGCCCGGCAGACGCTCCGCAAGGATCTTCGGATCGAGGTGATCGAGATGCAGGTGGATGTGGTCGCCTTCCGGCCCATGCCCACGCCCTTCACGGATCTCGATCGTCATCGACCGCGAGACGACATCACGCGATGCCAGATCCTTGGCGTGCGGCGCATAGCGCTCCATGAAGCGCTCGCCCTGCGAATTGGTGAGATAGCCGCCTTCGCCGCGCGCTCCTTCGGTGATCAGCACACCCGCACCATAGATGCCGGTCGGGTGAAACTGCACGAACTCCATATCCTGCAGCGGCAGGCCGGCGCGCAGCACCATGGCGTTGCCATCGCCCGTACAGGTGTGCGCCGATGTGCACGAGAAGTACGCCCGGCCATAGCCGCCAGTGGCAAGGATTGTGCGCTTGGCGCGGAACCGATGGATCGATCCGTCGTCCAGGTTGAGCGCCAGAATTCCGCGGCACACCCCATCCTGATCCATCAATAGGTCGAGCGCGAAGTACTCGACGAAGAACTCGGCCGAGTAGCGCAGCGCTTGGCCGTAAAGTGTGTGCAGCATGGCGTGGCCGGTTCGGTCGGCGGCAGCGCACGTCCGCTGCGCCGGCGGGCCTTCGCCGAACTCCGTCGTCATGCCGCCAAACGGCCGCTGATAGATCTTGCCGTCCTGCGTGCGGCTGAATGGAACGCCGTAGTGCTCCATCTCGTAGACCGCATCCGGCGCATTGCGGCACAGGTACTCGATGGCGTCCTGATCGCCGAGCCAGTCGGCACCCTTGACGGTGTCGTACATATGCCAGCGCCAGTTATCCGGGCCCATGTTGCCCAGCGCGGCGGCGACACCGCCCTGCGCCGCAACGGTGTGCGAGCGGGTCGGAAACACCTTCGTCACGCACGCCGTCTTGAGACCCGCCTCGGCGCAGCCCAACGTAGCGCGTAGTCCCGCGCCACCGGCGCCGACGACGATGACATCGTACGTGTGATCGTGGATGGGATAGGCGACGTTGCCTGTGCTCGGCGCCGCGGCCGGCTCGTTCGCACCGGCGGCCTTCGCGGCACCGTTCTTCTTCTGGGCCATTTTCCGCCTAACCCCCGAAGCTCAATTTCAGCACGGCGAAGATCGATACGACCGCGATGGCGGCCGCAAAAAACGTATTCGCCAGAAGCAGCAGCGCCTTCGTGCCCCCATGCACGTAGTCCTCGATGACCACCTGCATTCCGATGCGCATATGCACAGTCATCGACACGATCAGCGCGATCAGCGCCACGGCAACCAGCGGGTGCGCCAGGCTCGCCTTGACGGTGGCGAGGTCTGCCCCAGCAAGCGCCACGAGCAGCCCGAGCGCGAAGGCAAAGAGAATGAGGTTGGCCGCAGCGGTCACGCGCTGCTTCACGAAATGGCCAGGGCCTTCATGCGCGGAACCCAGCCCACGGGCCCGTTTGAGCGGCGTCGTCATGGCCATCACTGCACCCATCCGCGTTCGCAGGCGATATAGAGCCACAGCCCAGCGGTGAGCAGCACCGACAAAACGATGCTTCCCCACGAGAGCAGATCGACGGTGCCGATATCCAGCCCGGCGCCAGTGTCCCACAAGAAGTGGCGCAAGCCGCCCAGCGCGTGGTGTATCAGCGCCCAGGAGAACCCGACGAGAATGATCATCCCCGGCCAGGTGGCGAACAGACCGTTGACGAACTCGAAGTAGGAAGGGCTCGTCGCCGCCGCGAACAGCCACCACGCGAGCAGCAGCGACCCGACATACAGGCCCACCCCGGTGATGCGATGCACGATCGACATCACCATGTTGATCTGCGGTCGATAGATCTGCAGGTGCGGAGAAAGTGGCCGCGGACGCGCCCGCTCTGGTGTCACTCCGGCCATAGCATCCTCGTCAAAAGGTTTAGAAGCCTTCTAGCGCGATGCCCGGCTGGCCGCAAATCGCCAATCGCCACAGCACGGATGGCGAACCGCACCGCCCGCCTGCGGTCAGCGCGGCAGCAGCACCCAGGCATCGAGTTCGAGCAGAACACCGTCGGCATATTGGCCGTCCTCCTTCTTCAACGGGAAGTCGGCGCAGTCGTTGTTTTTGACCGCAACGAGCCGGATGCGTAGCGCAGCGATATCCGTACGGCCGGGCAACTCGGCTTTGTCCAGGACTTCCGACCACGCATAGACGGTATCGCCTGCGAAGCATGGACTGACGTGCCGGCCGCCGTTGATGGCCGCGAGATGGAAAGCGTTGTTGAGACCGTTGAACGACAGCGCGCGAGCCAGCGAGATCACCACGCCGCCATAGACAATGCGCTTGCCAAACCGCCCCTTCGCCTCGGTGTGCTGGTTGAAGTGCACCTTGGCCGTGTTCTGGTAGAGGCGCGTCGCGATCTGGTGCTCGGCCTCTTCCAAGGTCATGCCGTCGACGTGGGCGATCTTCTCCCCCACCTCGTAGTCGCCCCAGCGGTACGGCGACCCTGCAAGCGCGAAGTTGTAGCCGCCGATATCCAGCGCAGGAACCGCGCTGCCGAGGTCGGCGGGATCGACGCGATCGGGCAGCTTCGGAACCATCGCCTCCGGCGCCGGGGACTCCTTGTCGCGCTTGCGCACCATGACCCAGCGCACATAGTCGAGCACGGTTTCGCCGTTCTGGTCGCGCCCGATCGAGCGCACGTAGACGGTGCCCGTCTCGCGGTTGGAGTTCTCCTTCAGACCGATGACCTCGGACGTCGAGGCCAGCGTGTCCCCCGGATAGACCGGCTTCAGGAAACGGCAGTTCGCATAACCGAGGTTGGCGATGGCGTTGAGCGAGATCTCCGGTGTCGTCTTTCCGAACACGACGTGGAACGTCAGCAGGTCATCGAGCGGCGAGCGCGGATAGCCGATGGCCTTGGCGAAAGCGTCCGACGACTGCACCGCAAAGCGGGTGCCATAGAGGCTCGTGTAGAGGGCGACGTCCCCAACCGTCACCGTCCGCGGGGTCGGGTGGACGATCACCTGCCCGAACTTGAAGTCCTCGAAGTAGTTGCCGGGGTTCGTTTTGGTGGAGGTCATGGGTCGGTCTGGTCCTCATCACGAGCGCAGGGCCGAATAGTCACAAAGACGCGGCCTGTCGACTGTCTTTTCGCCGCTCGGCGCACGCTGCCGGGCTCAGAACCACTCCTCCTCGGTCCGCCGCATGGCCTCGATAGCGTCGGCAATCAATACCGTCCGGCGGGCCATCACCAGATGGAGCCGCTCCACCATCTTGCCCTCCAGGGTGAGGACACCTTTGTGCCGGTTCGCCGGCTCCTCGAAGGCTGCGATGATCTTGCGCGCCCACGAAACCTCTTCCACGGTGGGCGAGAAAATCTCGTTGCACGGCGCCACCTGCGAAGGATGAATGAGCGTTTTTCCGTCCATGCCCAGCGTGCGCCCGTGCTCGCACTCCTCCGCAAAACCCTCAAGATCGCGAAAATCGTTGTAGACACCATCGAGGATGTCGAGCCCGTAGGCGCGCGCCGCAACGATGGTCATAGCCAGCCACGGCACGACGGCGATACGGTTATGCAGCGCCCGAGCCCGCGACTCCTTCAACAGATCGTTCGTACCCATGACAAGACAGGCGAGCCTGTTTTCGGGGTCCGCTCCGAGCATGGCGATCTCACGCGAATTCAGGATGGAGCTCGGCGTTTCCATCATCGCCCATAGGCGCACCGAAGCCGGCGCGTTGATCGCCCCCAGCACCTTGGCGACGGTGACAATATCGCCCGGCGTCGACACCTTCGGCACCAGAATGGCGTCGGGACCCGCTGCCGCCGCGGCGCGCAGATCGTCCATACCCCAGGCCGTCTCGATGGCGTTGACGCGAATGACCAGCTCGCGGCGGCCGTAACCCCCGGCCTTCACCGCTTCGCAGACGTTGTCGCGCGCGGCGATTTTGCCCTCCGGCGCCACCGAGTCCTCCAGATCGAGGACAAGCGCGTCGGCAGCCAGCGTCTTGGCCTTTTCGAGCGCCCGGCTGTTCGCGCCCGGCATGTACAGCACACTGCGTCGCGGTCGGACTGTCATCCCCGGCTCCCCTCTAGTGTGATGATCAAGAAATTCGCCATCACCAGCGGCGGGGCACCGAGCGAATTTTCTCGATCTGAATCACACTAGCAACTCGATGATTTTAGTTTCCCTTTTGATTGCGAAGTTCGCTCGTCACCCAACGCGCGAACGTCGCAACCGCGACACTTGTGCAATGCACAATAGCGTGCGCCGGGCCGAGAACCAAGGCTTCGCGCACAACTTCGCGGCGAGCTTCGGCTTGGCGAGCGTCGCAACGTTAGGCACAGTTGCGCTCATGGCTCGCATCCTCGCTATCTCCTCGCATGTCGCTTTCGGCTCGGTTGGCCTCGCCGCCATGGTCCCGGCGCTGCAATGGCTCGGTCACGAGGTGCTCTCCGTGCCGAGCGTCATCTTGTCGAGCCACCCGGGCTATCCGCGTTTCGCCGGCGGCGCCGTCCCGGTGGAGCAGATCACCGCCATGGTCGATGCAATGGAGGCCAACGGTTGGTTTGCAGAAACAGCCGGGATCATCACCGGCTACCTCCCGACCCCCGAGCACGTTCGCGCCGCGCGTGCCGCGGTGGAGCGGGTGCGCGCTGCCAATCCGCAAGCGACCTACCTTTGCGATCCAGTCTTCGGCGACGAGCCCGATGGGCTCTACTTGCCGACCGAGGTCGCCAATGCCATCCGCGACGACCTGCTCCCGCTCGCCGACATCGCCTCGCCCAACCGCTTTGAGCTTGGCTGGCTTGGCGGCCAGGACGTCACCGGACCCGACGAGGCGCGCCGCGCCGCGATGACACTCGGCGTGCCCAGCTTACTCGCTACCTCGGTCCCAGCGAGCGACAACCGCCTCGCGACCATTCTCTTCCGCGGCGAAGCAGGCCTCGCCTGTTTCGTGCGCCGCCGCCCCACCGCCCCGCACGGCACCGGCGATCTCCTTGCCGCGATGTATTTGGGCAATCACATCAATAAGTTCTCGCCCGCCTACTGCCTCGGCGCCTCGACCTCCGCCGTCGATGCCAGCGTCGCCTCCAGCATGGGGCGCGATGAGTTGCCCCTCGCTGGCTCAGGTGCTTTATGGGCCAATGCAAAGGTGCTCCAGACAGCACCCGCCTGAAGCCGCGAAGCGATAAGGGAACCAATGGCACGGAAGACGTCGAGCAAGCCGAATAGAACCCTCAGCGCGCGCGTCGACGGTGCGAAAGCCTTCTTCCAGCACGAAGCCGCCGGCGGCATGGTGCTTCTTGCCGCAGCTATTTTCGGCCTTGTGCTGCAGAACTCACCCGGAAGCTGGCTTTACGACGGCCTCCTCAGCACCCCAGTGACCGTCCGCGTCGGCGCGCTGAACCTCGATAAGCCGCTGCTGCTGTGGATCAACGACGGCATGATGGCGGTGTTCTTCTTTCTCGTCGGCCTCGAGATCAAGCGCGAGCTGGTCGTCGGCGAGCTCTCCACCATCAAGCAGGCTTCCTTGCCGGCCATCGCTGCCGTCGGCGGCATGCTCGTCCCCGCGCTGATCTATTCGGCAATCAACTGGACCGACGACGTCGCCCTGCACGGTTGGGCCATCCCTGCCGCGACCGACATCGCCTTCGCCGTCGGCGTTCTCGCCCTGCTCGGCCCCCGCGTTCCGCTGTCGCTGAAGATATTCCTGCTCGCCCTGGCCATCATCGACGACCTCGGCGCCATCATCGTCATTGCCGTCTTCTACACGGCGCACCTGAGCGTAGCGGCGCTTGCATTCGCCAGCGTCGGCATCGTTGCGATCATCGTACCCAACTCCAGGGGCGTCACCAGCACCGCGCCTTATATTCTCGTCGGCCTGTTCATTTGGGTGTGCGTCTTGAAGTCGGGTGTCCACGCCACGCTGGCGGGCGTGGTCACCGCCCTCGCCGTGCCCCTGGCACGTCCCCCAGGCGGCGGCCATGGCACGCTGGAGCGCCTCGAGGAGGCACTCGGTCCCTGGGTGAAATTCGGCGTTCTGCCGCTGTTCGCCTTCGCCAACGCCGGCGTTTCACTCGCCGGTATGACCCTTCAGCACGTCATCAGCCCGATACCGATGGGCATCACCCTTGGACTGCTCATCGGCAAGCCGATCGGCATCTATGGCTTCTCGCGCCTCGCCATCGGCCTGCGCCTCGCCGAAAAACCAGAAGGCGCAACGTGGCCGCAGATGCTCGGCGTCGCCATGCTCGGCGGCATCGGCTTCACCATGAGCTTGTTCATTGGCATGCTGGCCTTCGTCGATGCGGAGCGAGCCGCCGAAATCCGCATCGGCGTGCTGCTCGGCTCGCTGGCCTCGGCGTTTGCCGGCTACTACTTCCTCAGGGCCGTGACGCGGGCGCCGGTGGCCGCTAAGCCCCGGCTTTCACGCCCTGACGCGCGGCCTTGATGCTCGAGGCGCGGCGCTGGTGGAACTTCTTCGATAGCTCATCCCATTCGATGGTCATCGAGCCACCGGTGCCCGCATGCTGTCGGTCCCAGTTCGACAGCAGGTCGAGACAGGCGTGATCGATGTAGTCGAGCTCGTTGATGTGGACGTGCACATTGGAGCCCGGCTTTAGGGATTCCAGCACCGCAGCCAGCTTCGGCAGGCGGATCAGCGTCGCCGATCCCTTGAGGCGCAGATCGACGCGATTCTCCGCCGCGTTCTCCTCCTTCGCGATGTCGAGGTGCGAGAACGCATAGAGCAGCTTCAGCAGCGATAGACCCAGACCCACGAGCACGCCCTCGAGCAGGTTGGTCGCCACGATCGTCACGACGGTGACGAGGTAGATGATCACCTCGCCTCGCCCGTACTTGAGCAACGTCGGCAGTATCTTCGGATAGGCGAGCTTGTACCCGGTGAACACCAGCAGGCCAGCCAGCGCCGAAACCGGGATATACCGCAGCGTGAACGGCAGCACCGAGACGAACAGCAGCAGCCAGAAACCGTGCATGATCGCCGACCACTTGGTCACGGCACCGGCCTCGACGTTGGCGCTCGAGCGCACGATGACGCCTGTCATCGGCAGCACGCCGAGAAGGCCGCAAATCGCGTTGCCGATGCCTTGCCCGGCAAGCTCCCGATCGTACTTGGTGCGTGGCCCGCGGTGCATCTGGTCGACGGCGGTGGCGCACAGCAGCGTCTCGGCGCTGGCGATGAAGGCGATGGAAATGGCGCCAACGATGATCGGCCATTCAGTGATGCGCGCCAGTCGATCCCAGGTCGGGAAGACCGTCACCGACAAGATGTTGTCGGGCACATTGATGTAGGCGACGTCGAGATGCAGCACGCCCGCAACTAAGATCGCCACCAGCACGCCGACCAGCGGCGCCGGCAGCATTCGCCATTTCTTCGGCGTCAGGGATCCCCACGCGAAAATGCTCGCGATCGTCAACAGGCCAACGCACAGAGCGGTCAGGTGTGAATCGCGCGTGGTGAACACGTCGATGAGCGCGCCGGGAATTCCAAACAGGTTTTGCACGCCCGAGCCCAGCGGCTTGGAATCCATCATGACATGGAACTGCGAGGCGAAGATCAGCACGCCGATGCCGGCCAGCATGCCGTGAATGACGGCGGGAGAAACCGCGCGGAACCACTGGCCGAGCTTGAGCAGGCCCGCCGCGAACTGCAGGACGCCAGCGAACAGCACGATCACCCCGAGCATCTCGACGCCGTACTGCTGCACGAGCTGCCAGACGAGCACCGTGAGGCCGGCGGCCGGGCCGCTCACCTGCAGAGGCGAGCCGGCAAGGAAGCCGACGACGATGCCACCGATGATACCCGTGATGATGCCGGCGGTTGGCGGCAGCCCCGAGGCCAGCGAGATACCCATGCACAGGGGCAGTGCAACCAGAAAAACGACGACGGAGGCCAGTAGGTCGCGACCGAAAGTCGCCGACGACGTGGGCGCGCTCATGGGTATAGGAGTCCGCTTGCTGTTCAGTTTGCCGGCAGACACTCAGTGGCCGTTGATTGCACACTAATTTTGGCTGTCCCCCAGTGGGCCGGACGATAGACTCGGAGTTGCAGCGGAGCAAGCTGCACCTCCCTCGACGAGTAGCCAGAGTTAAAGCCAGCGCTTGACGGCAGCCCCGGCTCGGACGATTTGACATCTCCGCTCAGGGCGCAGAACCGGGCATGGAAAAAAACATGAGCAGCTTTCCCGAAAAATTAGCCGACCGGTACCGGCGCTTCCACCACCGTCACTTCCTCCCCAAGGCCGAGGAATATGAGGAGTTGGCCGCTTACGGGCAGAGCCCGGAGGCGATGGTCATCTCGTGCTCCGACAGTCGCGTCGACCCCGAAACGATATTCAGTGCCATGCCGGGCGAGCTGTTCGTCGTCCGCAATGTCGCCAACCTGGTGCCGCCCTACGAAACCGGCGGCAAGTTCCACGGCGTCAGCTCGGCCATCGAGTTCGCGGTCCTCAACCTGCGCATCAAGCACATGATTGTCATGGGTCACTCGGGCTGCGGCGGCATCAAAGCGGCACTCGATCAGAGCGCCGCCAAGCAGACCGAAGCGCAGTTCATCTCCCGCTGGATGTCGATGCTCGATGACGCGCGATTGAAGGTCATGGCCGCCCACCAGACGAGCGACCACAGCGAGAGGCAGTCGGCCCTGGAAAAAGAGGCTGTAAAGACGTCGATCAGACACCTGCGCACCTTCCCCTTCGTTTCCGAAGCGGAGAACAAGGGCAGGTTGTCCATGCACGGGGCGTACTTCGACATCGCCACCGGCACGCTTTCGGTGCTCAACCACTCGCGCGGCGAGTTCTTCCCGCTCTAGTTCAACAACTACTGGGCCGGGCCCTTGGCCTGTTCGATAGCTGGGATCAGCTTACCCACGATGCTCGCCGGCGAAATCGGCCCGACGTGCTTGAAAATGATCTCGCCCCGGCCGTTGAGCACGAACGTTTCAGGCATGCCGTAGACGCCCCATTCAATGGCGCCGCGCCCTTTGTCGTCGGTGCCCACGGCCAGGAAGGGGTTGCCGTAGCGGCCGAGAAACCGCCGCGCCGCCACCGGATCGTCCTTGTAATTGACGCCGTAGAGATCGACGCCCGTACGCTTCTGCAATTCGACCAGCAGCGGCTGCTCTTCGGCGCACGGCACGCACCACGATGCCCAGAAGTTGACGATGCTCGGCCTGCCGGTCGCCAGCGCGGCGCTGGAGAACCCGGGCACCGGCGTAGCATTGACCACAAGCCCTTCGAGCGGCGGGAATTGCGTCGCCGGGGCCGGCTTGCCCAGCAGCGCCGACGGCAGCTTCGAGGGATCACCGCCCTGCAGCGCGAACCCGAACACCGCGACCAGCGCCACGAAAATGATCAACGGCACCATGACCCAGCCAGCACTGCGCCTCGATGGTGCGGGCTCGTTGGCGGTAGGGGGCATGGTTGGAAACTCTCGCGTTGGTTCAGTTGCGCGGCGACGAACGGCGCTTCACGCCACGGGCGGCGAGGTCGGCAAGGCGCCGCTCTTGTTCGCGTCCATCGACGATGAGCCACACGATCAGCCCGCCGACGACCAGCGTGACGATGGCATAGGCTGACCAGATGAAGCTTGCGTGCGGTCCGAGATCCAAACCGAGGTCCATCCCCTTACTCCGCCGCTGCCAGCTGCGACGCTTGCGCCCGCTCGACTTCGGCCATTTGCAGCGCCTTCACCCGCCGCCGCAGGATTTCATTGCGCATCGCCTTGAGGTGCATGGCGATAAACATCAGCGTGAAGCCCACGGCCATGACCAGCAGCGGCGTCAGCAGCGCCTGATCGATCGTCGGCCCGCCAACGCGCATGACGCTCGCCGGCTGGTGCAGCGTGTTGCCGAAGTCCACCGAGAACTTGATGATCGGCAGCATGACAATGCCAACCAGGGCTAGGATCGCCGTCAGCTTGGCCGCCAGAGATTCATCCTCGACGGAGGAACGGAGCGCCATCAGCCCGAGGTAGAGGAAAAACAGGATCAGCACCGACGTCAGCCGGGCGTCCCACACCCAGTAGGTGCCCCACGTCGGACGACCCCACAGCGAGCCCGTCACCAGAGCAAGGAAGGTGAACGCAGCCCCCAGCGGCACGGCCGCTTTCGCCGACACATCCGCCAACGGGTGGCGAAACACCAAGAGCCCGAACGAGGAAGCCGCGATGAGCGCATAGACCGCCATCGACAGCCACGCGCACGGCACATGAATGAACATGATCCGCGCCGTCTCGCCCTGCAGATAGTCGGGCGGGGCGACGAAAAAGCTCAGGTAAAGCCCGTAGGCGATGACGATGGCCGCGGCGCCGCTGACCCAAGGCAGCATGGCAGCGGAAAGCTCCATGAAGCGGGTCGGATTGGCCAAACGTTGGGTCAAGGTCTGCATGGGATGATCTAAGCGGTTGTGCGCTGAAGCGCAAATGAACACGAGGAAATCCGCCAGTCGAGATATGTCGTTTCGACAGAAGCGGTTAGCGAGCCCCGCCGCGCTGCACTGCGGCAAGACAAGGGCCCAAATTCCTACTGCATTTGCACCTTCAGCGCCGCCGCGGCGGCGATCGGGCAAAGCACGACCGCGGCAAGGGAAATGGCGGCAAGAATTAAGAAAGCGCTTCCCGTCCCGGCCGCATCGAGCAGCCCGTTGATGGCCGCCATGCCGAAGATCAGCGTCGGCACGTACAGCGGCAGCACCAACAGCGCGATGAGCAGCCCGCCGCGGTAGGCGCGCAACGTCAGGGCTGCACCCACCGCCCCAATGAAGCTGATCGCCGGCGTTCCCACCAGCATGGTCCCGAAAAGCAGCGGGTAGGCGCCGATTTCAAGATTGAGCAGCAGTCCCAGCACCGGCGCCATCAGCGCCAGCGGGATGCCTGTCGAGATCCAGTGGGCGAGGGATTTCGATGTCACCACGAGTTCCATCGGCAGTGTGCCGGTGGCCAGCACGTCGAGCGAGCCATCCTCGTAGTCGGATGAGAACACCCGCCCCAGCGAAAGCAGCGCCGCCAGCAGCAGCGCGATCCACAACACCCCCGGGGCGATGCGCGACAGAAGATTGAGGTCGGCGCCAAGCCCCAGCGGCAGCAGCGTCACGACCAGCATGTAGAAGCCCAGCGCCGTACCGAGCGCACCGCCCTGTCGGACCGCAAGCTGCAGGTCGCGCCGCAGAAGAGCGACAAATGCGCTCATGGAGCCACCTCCACACGCCCGAGCTGGATCGCCTGCACCGGCGTCAGCTCCATGGGAATGTGCGTAGCGATGACCGCCAGACCGCCGTCCTTGAGATGCGCGTTGATGGCCCCAATGAGCACCCCAGTCGATGCCGTATCGAGCGACACGGTCGGCTCGTCGAGCAGCCACAGAGGCCTGTAGGCGACGGCGAGCCGCGCCAGCGCCAGGCGCCGCTTCTGGCCCGCCGACAAGTATCCCGCCGGAATTTCTGCGAGCGCCGCGAGTGCAAAACGCTCCAGCGCCGCGTCGACACGTTCGCCCACACTGCGTTTGCCGTCGGCCGGCCCGGCCAGATACTTCGCCCAGAAGGAGAGGTTTTCCGCCGCCGTCAGGTGCGTCTTGATTCCATCGAGGTGCCCGACAAAATGGCACACCTCGCTGACTTCGGCCGTTTCGCCGTCGCCGCCGTCTCCGCTCCCTCCGCCAAGCCACCGCACGGTCCCGGCAGCAGGGCGAAGATATCCAGCTAAGGCGCGCAGAAGCGTCGATTTTCCGGAGCCATTCGGTCCCGTGAGCAGCAACGCTGTTCCCCCGTCGAGACAGAACGAAACGCCATTCGCAACCCTGCGGCCGCCGCGCTCCAAGGTGAGATTTTCAGCAACGAGCTGCACGGCTCTTCATCATCCGTGTGGCAGAATGCGCTAGCGAAAGGGTGGGAAAATCCCGCAAGATGGCGATGGATGCGCGCGGAGCTGGCGCGCTGTTCCGATCGGGCCAGCTTATAGCATATTCGCGCGCCGTCCCCAGCCGAGCTTGTGGCAGGGTTGACGATAGGGTGAAACGGCCATCGCAGGCCGTCGACTGCGAGATGAGGGAGACGAATTTGAAGGACGCGCAGCCGGTGTCGCTGGATAGTTTCAAGTGTCGCAAGACGCTCGAGGCCGCGGGCAAAACCTACGACTACTATTCCCTGCCGGAGGCCGAGAAGAATGGCCTCAAAGGCATCGCCGATCTCCCCTATTCCATGATGGTGCTGCTCGAGAACCTCCTCCGGCACGAGGACGGTCGCACCGTCACCAAAGCCGACATCGAAGCCGTCGCCGCCTGGATTGCCGAC